>NZ_CP036276.1:5260000-5573476 GCF_007747995.1 Symmachiella dynata
ACTCCGGCCAAGGTACTCGACAGCTGAGATAGGCTGAATAGATGTCAGTAAAGGCCTTTTAAAAAGATACTACACCATGGGCAATCCCCCCATCAACGTTGCCAGTCGACGTGCGAGAATCTTTGCCGGTTGTGCGGTTTGGTTGCAGAAAGAACGACGCGGTTGTCATTGAACCGTTGATTGGTGTTTCTGGCAATGTTTTCGGTTATGCTCAATACTTGAATACATCACCCTCAACCGCTGCCCAATTCGAGGTGACTCCTATGAGAACCGTTTTATCAGCCCTAGTGTTGCTCGCATTGGTCCCCGCCCTCCACGCTGCGGATGACATCACGATTCAACGCGTGCACGGGCCGGAGATTCCCGGGAAGTACAAACACCCCGCGACAATCACCGAGTTGGAGAACGGCGATTTGTACATCGCCTACTACGGCGGCGCGGGGGAGTATGAAGGGGACACGGCTGTCTACGGCACGCGGCTGGTGAAGGGGGCGACGGAGTGGACCAAGCCGGTGGTCATCGCTGACACGCCGGACCGCTCCGACGGGAACGGGGCGATCTGGCAGGGGCCGGACGGGACGGTCTGGTTATTCTACGTTACGAATTACGGCCCTACGTGGTCCTCCGCACGGGTCAAATACAAGATCTCCAAAGATGGGGCAAAGACCTGGTCCGACTCGCATCTGCTCTCCTTCGAAGAAGGAACAATGGCACGCAGCGCCCCGATTGTGCTCAATGACGGCGACTACTTATTGCCGCTGTATCACGAGACGGGTGAGGATCGTGAAGGAACGGCGCCTGATACTTGCAGTTACTTCTTGCGGTACAACCCGAAGAAAAAAACGTGGACGCCGACGAATCGCATCTATTCCCAAATCGGCAATCTGCAAGCCTCGCCGGTGCAGATTGATGATGACTATTTGATCACCTATATCCGTCGCGGCGGGCGATTTGGACCGCTCAAAGAGGGAGGCGTCGCCTATCGCAGCGAGTCGCACGATGGGGGGCGGACGTGGAGCAAAGGGGAACCGACGGAGTTTAAGAACCCTAACTCGGCGCTGGACTTCATCAAACTCAAAAACGGCCACCTGCTGATGGTGTGGAACGACAATAACGAGGGAGAACGGATGCCGCTCACCGTGGCCATTTCAACCGACAACGACAAGTCTTGGCCACACCGGCGGAACATCGTGAACATCCCGGGAGACACGACCGCCTATCCAGTTGCGATTCAAACCCGCGACGGCAAGATTCACATCGTCTATACGTCGGGCGTGCGGACGATCATTAACCATGCGGTTTTTGATGAAGCGGCGATTTTGGGACACACGGATGGGATTGCGGAGTGATCGGGGTTTGAAGAAGTGTCTGCTGTTGGTTGTTCGGCCCTCTCCCAGCGTTACAAATTGCATCTGCGAGACGGATATTGATCGAAGTATTCGGTTGGTAAAAAGTTCGGGGTGGCCGCGATAGCTCTGCCATCGGGGCGGGCACAGCCCGCAAGAAGCCGCAATTTCCGTGCTCCTGCACGAGCAGAGTCTTGTTGGCAGGGAGAGCTGAAACTGCTGCTTCTTGTGCCGTTGGCACACCGATTGCCGTTGGCAATCGCTGCCACCCTCGGTTTGAAGTGGTGTCTGCTGTGGGTTGTTTGCCCCTCACCCCGGCCCTCTCCCAGGGGGAGAGGGGGAAGTTTTCGGTGTGCATTCGCTTTGTCGCGGGGAACATTCTTCGATGGCGGTTTACCTGATTGGTACGTTGGATACTAAAGGGACGGAGACGGATTTCGTCCGGGAGCAGCTGCGCGCTTGCGGTGTGACGGAGGTGGTGGTTGTCGATGCGGGTTGTCTTGGTGAACCGCAGATTCTCGCTGACATTTCGCGTGAAACGGTTTTTGAACTTGCCGGGACTTCGTTGGCTAAGGTACGCGCTGCGGGTGACCGGGGGGCGGCGATTACGTTGGCGGCGCAGGGGGTGGCGGAGTTGATCGCGCAGCGGCACGCCACGGGGGCGGTCGATGGTGTGCTGGGGCTGGGGGGATCGGCGGGGACCACGATTGCGACTTCCGCCATGCGGCGACTGCCGGTGGGAATCCCCAAATTGATGGTCAGCACGCTGGCGTCGGGACAGGTCCGGCCGTATGTGGGGGACAAGGACATCTTGATGCTCAATGCGGTGGTCGACATCGCGGGGATCAATCGCATCAGCCGCGCCGTATTAGGTAATGCCGCGCGGGCGTTGGCGGGCATGGTGACGTTGAAGGCAGAGTCCGAAGAGCGAACCGACGACAAACCGCTGATCGCCGCCACGATGTTCGGCGTGACGACTCCCTGTATTGAACAGGCCCGCAGCGTGTTGGAAGAGGCGGGCTATGAAGTGCTCGTGTTTCATGCCACGGGGAATGGCGGTGAAGCGATGGAGTCGCTCATTGCCGAGGGCCTGATTGCCGGCGTGCTGGACATCACCACGACCGAATTGGCGGATGAGTTGGTGGGGGGCGTTCTCTCCGCCGGTCCCGACCGCCTGACCGCTGCCGGACGCGCAGGCATCCCGCAAGTCATTTCGGTGGGGGCGACCGACATGGTCAATTTTGGCCCGGTCGAGAGCATTCCGGATGAATTCGCCGATCGACAATTTTATGTGCATAACCCCACTGTGACGCTGATGCGGACCACAATCGCGGAAAACCGACTATTGGGCGAGGAGATCGCCCGCAAGGCGGCTGTGGCGACTGGGCCGGTCAAGATTCTGCTGCCGCTGCAAGGGGTCTCGGCGATTGATGCGGAGGAACAACCGTTTGACGATCCGGCGGCGCGAGCGGCGTTGTTTGAGAGCATTCATGCGCATGGCGGCGCTGTTGATGTTTTGGAGATTGACCGGCATATTAACGATGCCGAATTCGCCACAACTGCGGCGACGGCGTTGTTGGACATTTTGCGATCCCGCAAAACATCCGACCCCCCCGGCGGACCCGGGGGCTGATGGAAATTGCGAATCATTCCCCACCCGTTATCAGCCCCCGGCTTTGCCGGGGGGCATTCAATCACCACAACCCCCAAATCCCATGACCCAACACACACGCGAAACTATTCTGGAAACCCTCCGCACAAAAGTCGCCGCCGGGAAACCGATCATTGGGGGCGGCGCCGGAACTGGCATCAGTGCCAAATTGGAAGCGGCCGGTGGGATTGATCTGATCATCATTTATAATTCCGGCCGGTTTCGCATGGCAGGCCGCGGGTCGCTGGCGGGGCTGATGCCGTATGGCGATGCGAACGGGATTGTGATGGAGATGGTCCGCGAGGTGTTGCCGGTCGTGCCCGACACGCCGGTAGTGGCGGGGGTGTGCGGCACGGATCCGTTTCGGGTGATGTCGGCCTTTCTGCAAGACGTACAGCGAGCCGGTTTTGCGGGGGTGCAGAACTTCCCGACCGTGGGACTGATCGACGGTACGTTTCGAGCGAATCTCGAAGAGACGGGGATGAGTTACGGGTTGGAAGTCGACATGATCCGCCAGGCGCACGAACTGGGACTGTTGACCTCGCCTTATGCCTTCAATCCTGACGAAGCAACCGCGATGGCTACGGCGGGGGCGGATATTTTGATTCCCCATATGGGGCTGACCACCAAAGGCAGCATCGGAGCCGAAACGGCGATCACTCTGGATGAGGCCGCCCAACGGGTGCAGGAGATGCACGATGCGGCAAAGCGAATCAATCCTGAGATTCTGGTGCTGTGCCACGGCGGGCCGATCGCTGAACCAGCTGATGCGCAATATATTTTGGACAACACCGAGGGAATTGTGGGCTTTTATGGGGCCAGCAGCATGGAACGCCTGCCGGTGGAAACGGCGATTACAGAGCGGATCCGAGAATTCACGAACATCGGCATCGGTTGATGGGTTATTGCGACAATTCTGAGCCGATCCGGCTCTTGCTGGGATTGTCATCAGTGTGGTTTTTCGCCAATAATGAAGAACTCACTCACTTTGCGAATCCGATTCTCAAATTGCGAAACTAGTTTGCTTCATTTTTCATCTCCCTACTATCGTAACCGGCTGTCCCGTTGAATCATCCTTCCCGAGAATTGTTGGTCGCGATCGATGTTGGCAACAGCCGCATTAAGTTGGGACTTTTTGAGAAAAATGGCCGCGCGCGGAGCGAACGGCGGTTGCCGGAGTATCTGCGTTCGATGGCGGTCGAGGTGGATGCGGCGGTCCCCTGGCATGAGCTGGCACGCTGGACCAAGAAGATTGATGGCGAAGTGGTGGCGGTGATCTTGGGGGGCGTGAACCCCCGGGGCCGCGATAAAGTCCTCGATGGTTGGCCGGCAACCGGTTGGCCCAATCCGCAGGTGATCGACAATCCCTTTGTGTTACCGATCGAACTGCTTGTGGACTCGCCACGGACCGTTGGTGTGGATCGGTTGCTCAATGCGGTGGCCGCCAATGTGATTCGTCCCCCGGAATCGCCCATGATCATCGTCGACAGCGGGACCGCGACGACGGTGGATGTCATTTCGACAACCGGCGCCTTCGAAGGAGGGGCGATTTTGCCGGGCTTTCAACTTTGTTCGCAGGCACTGCACCAATACACAGCCTTGTTGCCTCGTATCTCGAATGACGAAATTGTCGGCGAACCGCCAGCGGCACTTGGCAAAAACACACGCGATGCGCTGCGGAGCGGTTTGTTTTGGGGACAATTGGGCGCCATTCGAGAATTGATTCGTCATCTTCGCGAAACGCTCCCTGCAGAAGCCACGATTGTCGTCACCGGTGGTGCGGGACGACTCATCGCACCGCAATTACCCGGCGCGCTACATCACCCCTATTTAGCGCTACAAGGTCTAGTGATCGTTGGCAATGACTAATTATTCGCTGGGTCCTCTTGTCAGGGTTTTAACGGAGTGATAATACGCACTTAACAACAGGCCGTCATAGTTTTCGCATCCGGTGACGACGGCAAGCCAATTGATGGTTAAATGACACTCTGAACCTTCCCTGACGGTCGACTGTCTTCACGTCAAACCGATTGAATTTATCGCTCTGTGCACCTCCGCACCGCGATTCCCTCCAACAGTCATTCCACAATGTCCCGCCTGAGAACGAAACCGATTCGGTCACGATTGGCCAATCCGGTACAAATCCAACCGAGTCTGACTCCCGTTGCGCCGCAGCGGAAACCGTTCTTTTTGGGTTGGACCGTGCTGTTTATCGCCGCTCTGGGCATGTTTGCGTCGGCGCCGGGGCAATCGTTTTCCGTGGCGACCTTTAAAGAGCCGATGGAAGCGTCGTTGAAAGTCACCGACACTGCATTTTCGGCGGCCTATCTCGTTGCAACATTGGTCTCGGGCGCCTGTTTGCCCTTTGTCGGACGATTGACGGACCGCTACGGCGCGCGACTGTTGCTGCCGATCATCGCGCTCGCCCTCGGGGGCGCTTGTCTGTGGATGTCGTCGGTCGAAAGCTTTATGGGGCTCTTCATCGGCTTTTGCTTGATCCGCCCATTGGGGCAAGGATCGTTGACTTTGGTCAGTTCCTGGCTGGTGGGGCATTGGTTCGAGAAGCGCCGTGGGATGGCGATGGGGCTGTTGGGTCTGGGTGGAACGCTGTCGGTGATGTGCATTCCGCAGATCAACCAGTACGTCACGACCGAATTCGGCTGGCGGTCGGGGTGGGTCTGCTTGGCGGTCATTGTCTGGGCGATTCTAATATTGCCCGCAATTGTGTTCGTCCGGAATCGCCCTGAAGATGTCGGATTATTGCCCGACGGCCAATTGACCAAAGAGGAGAAAACAGCTCACCCCCAACAGGATCTTGAGGAGGCAGCCACGGCAGAAATGGCCGGTGTGGAATCCGCCGTTGGTCACGATCAGACTGTCGAAGAGGCGTGGAAGCATTTGACGTTTTGGAAGCTGTTAATGCCGTTGTGTACCGGCGCATTAGTAGGGACCGGTTTGGTGTTTCATCAGGTCTCGATCTTTGCTGAAGCGGGGTTGTCGGTCACGACAGCGGTCACCACGTTGAGCATTCAGGCAGCGGCAGCCAGCTTGGGCGCGTTGTTGTTTGGCTACCTCAGCGACCGTTTTCCGGAACGGAAATTGATGGCGATGTCGATGGTCTGTTTAGCGACGGCCCAGTTGTTGTTGACTTCGCTGAACCATGTGGGACTGGCGGCAATCTACGGCATGCTGCTGGGCACGCATGGTGCGATTCTGAGAACAGCCGGGAGCGCCGTGTGGGTCAATCAATATGGTCGATTGCACCAAGGAGCGATCCGTGGAATCGTACTCACGTTTCAAATCGTAGCCAGCGCCCTGGGCCCGTTGCCATTTGCTCTTGCCAAAGATTATTGGGGAGGTTATTCCATGGCGAACTGGATGATGCTGGTGCTGCCGATTGGCTCAGCAATCGCTGTTTGGACCGCCTATCCCCCCAAACGGGTCCTGTCGGCCATCCAGCCCCCGGTGTCCACCGACGCTTAATCGCGTTGGTGCGGCTGCCGGAGTTCCAGATCCTCGCAAGCGGTCAAAACGGCAAGGAGGCTGTGAGATGGTGATTTGTGGATTGCGTCAACTGCGCTGGGTGGCTCTCTGGGCGTTTACCCTCAGCTTGTGGGCACTCCCCGCAGCGGCGGCGGATTTCTCGGCGATTCCCCGCCCGGCCAAAAATGATCACACCGCGGCATCCTTGCGGAACTATCAAGCCGCCCTGCTCGCCCCCTACGGCGGTGATTACCGTAAGCTGCCGTTGGCGGTGAAAGCCGCGCATTTTGAGTGGGAGATCCAAAATTACTTCACCTCCCCTTGGCAGCAGGTGCATTACAAAATCACGCTGCGGGACAAGGTGGGCCGTCCGCCCAAAATGGGTTTGGGAGCGGATACGTCGACTTGGAATGGCGCTTTATTGGCGGCGTTGAGTTACAAGTACGCCGTCACCAAAGACCGCCAGACGCTGCAGCACATTTCGAGCCTCTTGCGCGGTCTGCACTTTTTTCAACAGGTGACCGAATATCCCGGACTTGTCGCTCGCTCGGTTTTGCAATCCGAGGAGCCGATCCACAAAAACATATACAAGTACACCGACGACGACGGCACGGTTTATCATTTCCGGAGTGATCCCGCGAAGGGAACCTATAACCAACTCGTTGGCGGTTACGCAACGCTGATGCTGTTGGTCTATCACGATTTGCCGGCGGCCGATCAAAAACTAGCGCTCGATGATCTAACGGCCGCTGTCGTGCATTTGTTGGAACACGATTATCGCCTCACCGACAAGGACGGCAAACCGACTCCCTACGGCGATATGACTCCCGTGATCGGCCCGCAAGGTGTGCCATTCAATGCACAGGTCGCCTACATGATTGTGGCGACCGGCATGCATTTTGTGCCGCAGGATCACCCGCGACGTCAAAAGATCGAGCGCGCCTTCAAACGCCTCCGCAGCAAACATCACGTCTACTACTCCGCGCCGCTGAAGAGTTTTATCCTGCCGCAAAAAATCGGCGGAAGTGTGTTGGTCAAAGGGATGAACGATCGAAATCATGTCACCAATGCAGCCTACGTGAGTTTGATGCTCGATCTGCATCAATCGGCCCGCGATCAGACCGAAATGGACGGCACGTTTTTATTCCGCATGGGCCGAACGATGTTTCACAGTCTGCGACGAATCGAAAACGAGCACAACAGCCTGTGCAACTTCATGTGGTGCGGACTGCTGAGCCATCCGGTCGTTTTTCAGAAAATCATCCAACCTGAGGAACAACAGCGAACCGGAGCGCAACTGAATTATTTGCTGTACACCGGCATCGAACAATTACGACGATTCCGCCTCGACCGTTTCAGCACCCCAGGCGAGGTCGAGACCGTTGACTACCCGGTCTGGGTTGATGAGTCCAAGCCGAATAGCGGATATGCCTGGAAGAACAATCCTCACTCCGCATGGCGGAGCAATGGCCCTGCGATTAACCAAGCAACGTGCAGTATCGATTATTTGCATGCCTATTGGCTGATGCGGTACTACCGCTTGGATGAACTCGTCCAAGCGCGGCAGTGGCATGGCGAGGTGCTGGGGAAATAACGGCTGTTCAGAGTTCCATCGGCCACGAGATACCGGCCGAGATACCGCCGTCGACGTAGAGTGTTTGGCCCGTCATGAACGCTGAGGCTTGGGACGCCAGGAAGATGGCGGTCCCGACCATATCCTCAACTTCGGCCATCCGTTCCAGCGGCGTGTTCTCCTTGCCCCACTTGAGCATTTTAGGATCGGACCACAGTTTGCGGGTCAGGTCGGTGAGTGTAAAACCCGGGGCGAGGGAATTGACGCGGATGCCGTAGCGGCCCCATTCCAGCGCCAAGCCCCGTGTCATCATTTTCATGCCCGCCTTGCTCATCGCATAAGGCAACACGCCTTTGAGGGGGGCATAGGTGTTGAGCGAATCGATATTGATCTGCGTGCCGCTATGCTGTTCGATCATCCGCTTGCCGACCTCCTGCGACATCAAAAATGCCCCTTTGAGGTTCACATCGATAATCGTGTCGTATTCCTCAACGGTGAATTTCTCGGCCGCCTGCCGCTTATTCACGCCGGCAACGTTGATCAGCGTATCGATGCGGCCAAACTCGGCCAGAACCGTGTCGACACAACAGCGGATTTCGTCGACGTTGAGAACATCGCACACGATGGGTGTCACCAAGTTGCCGTGTTGGGAAAGTTCCTCAGCGGCCGCCGACAGAGTCGCTTCATCGCGTCCAGTGATGATCACCTGAGCCCCACGTGTGGCGAATCCGCGGGCTAATTCAAAACCGATCCCCCGACTGCCACCGGAGACGAGTGCGACTTGTTCAGCCACGGAAAATAGTTTGTCTGTCATGATATCGTTGAACTCTGAGCAATGTCTTGATTGGGAAACGATTAGCGAGCGATTGGTCAGGATAACATACATCGTCGATGAGCGCTAGCATCCCCACGAAAAAGGGGCCGCTGACGGCTTGTCCGCCAGTGCAGAACGTGTGACTGGCAATACACTGCTGGGCAAGCCAGCAGTGGCACCCGACTCTCGGACTGTTAGAGACATGCCGCGCAAACGTGGGAAAAATGCCTGTGTGAATTCCTGATTTCGATAATCCGGCTGTGGAACGAAAACCGCTAGTGTATTCATGTGACCTGCTGGCCTAGAATGACCCGCAACGCCAACCCACGGAGCACCGTCATGGACTTTCCCTACTATCCCATCAACGATTTCGGTCCCGCCATGAAGGGATTGGTGATTGGATCGTTGGGGATTTTTCATGTCTTCCTCGCGCAGTTTGCCATCGGCGGGGGAATGTTGATGTGCTATTTCCAATGGCTATCACAAACCGGCCGCTGCGCGCCGGCGCGGCAATTTGTCGACGGGTTTTTTCGGTTTCTGGTGTTGGTCAGCTTCATCATGGGAGCCGTCACCGGGGTGGGGATGTGGTTCACCTCGATCCAAATCAGTCCCCGCACGATTGGCATGATGGTGGATGAATTCCATTGGATCTGGGCGGTGGAATGGACATTCTTCTGTCTCGAAATCGTCGCCGGTTATTGCTTTTATCGCTACGGAACCCGTTTGGATGATTCCGCACGGATGACGCTTTTGGTGCTGTATGCCGTCGCCGCCTGGGGCAGTCTGTTTTGGATCAACGGTATTTTATCGTGGCAATTGACGCCCGGCATCTGGCTAGAGACGCATACGATCCAGGATGGATTTTTTAATCCCAGTTTTTGGCCCTCGCTGCTGTACCGCACACTGGTTTCGATGGCCATCGCCGCGTTGGTGGCCTGCGTTGTGATCAATGTGATGCCGGGATTGGACCGGCCAACGCGGAGCGTGTTGATCAATCATGCGGCACATTTTCTGCTGCCGATGGTTTTTATGCCCGTGTTGGGTGTGTGGTATTTGATGAGTTGGCCGGAGGACAGCCGCGCTTGGGTCACCGGAGGAAGTCCCGCCATGTCGATGTTCCTGGCGATCGGCGTCGGGTCGTCGCTGTTGGTGGGGGCCTATGCGACGATTGGAATTTGGTGGGGCAAACTTTATATCAACGGCGCGACCGCCACCTTACTGTGCGCCTTGGCAATGGCGGCCACGGCGGGAGGAGAGTTTGTGCGCGAAGGAGCGCGCAAGCCGTATACCGTGCGTGAGGTGCTGTATTCCAACTCGATCCTGCCGTCGGAAGTCGCCCGCTTACGGCAAAGCGGTTCGGTCACCAATGATCCCTTTCCACTGCAGAATGCTGCCGACTATCCAACACAGCAACTGCAATTGGGGGCAAAGGTGTTTCGGTTTCAATGCAGCATCTGCCATACGATGCAGGGTGTGAACGGACTGGTGGAATTGACGGGGCATTGGTCCGATGACCAGCGACGGTTGATGATCGCGCAATTGCAACACACCAAACCCTTCATGCCCCCCTTCTCCGGGTCGGCAGTGGAACTGGAATCGCTGGTGCAATTGATCGGTTGGGAAACGGCTGGACGGCCGGAGGGAGCGACGGAGGCGTCGTTGGATCCGGAGATTTTAGAGCGGATTCAAACGTGGCTGGATGAAGCGGGCACCGCACAAGGTTCTAGGAATCCCCAGAAATAAACAAAGAGGCCCCCATGCAGTCCGTGTTTCCGATCGGTTTACCGTGGCCCACGTTGATGTACCTGTTTTTGTACATCGTCACGCTGATCATCCATGTCGTATTCATGAACTACGTGCTGGCCGGGACGTGGTATTTGGTTTCGATGAGTCTGTTTGAACGGCGAAAACCCGATCAAACCCCCTCGCTAGTAGCCGGCACATTGCGAGAATGGCTGCCGTTTATGCTGAGTGCGGCGATTACGGCTGGCATCGCGCCGCTGTTGTTCGTGCAGATTCTGTATAAACGCAATTTTTACACAGCCAATCTGCTTGCCTTTCATCGCTGGATGGCGATTCTGCCGGTGCTGATTGCCGCGTTTTATCTGCTGTACATCTGGAAAGCGAAACGTGTGCAGGCCTGGCCGCGATATTTCACGTTTCCGCTCGGTTTATTGACCTTTGCCGGGTTTGCGTTTATCGCCTGGTCCTGGACGGAAAACCATTTGCTCAGTATCAACGCCGGGGCCTGGGCCGAGCATTATGCTGCCGGCAATTGGATGTACAAATCCCGTGAGGTCTTGCCACGATTGGCCGTCTGGTTTGCCGGCAGTTTTCCTACGCTGGCGCTCGTGTTGGGTTGGCAACTGTGGTATTTGCAGCGTGATGTTCCAGACCACGAAACGGTCGGCCGTCACCGGATGTCGATGTTGGCCTTAGCGGGGTTGGTAACTTCAGCAGTCGCCGCCGCACTCTATGCAGTGGCGATTCCCCCGGAGGTCCGCGAGGCAATCACCGGCTACATGGGGTGGCCGTACGTGTTTCTCGCCGGCAGCGGCTGGGGCGTGCAATTCGCTTCTTGGTTACAAGTCCGCCGTTCCGCACGGTTGGAGAAAATCTGGCTGGCGACCGCTTCGGTAGGACTGTTGATGACACTTACGGGCGCCGCCATGATTCGCGAGATCATTCGCTGGTTCCGTATGGACGAGAAAGTCCTCTTTCCGCTGCACAAACAGGCAGCCGAGGTGGGGGGACTTTCGATCTTTCTGCTGTTCTTCGTCGTCAATGCGGCGTTGTGTGTCTATTGTGTCCTCCGCGTGAGACGTGGCTTGCGACGCGAGAGTTAATTAGACCGGCCGACAGAGGAAGGCGCCCCTCATCTGGGAATCAACAACTGACGCGGTTGATTCCCGCTACAATTTTCGCAATGCTACGGCTAATATTTCCCATTCTTCAGCGAATCATCTCCACTAGGATTCATTGGTGGACCAATAAGCGAATACAACCATGAGTACCAACGACAACGTGGAAGATGTCCTGTACGAAGAACATCCGGCGATGTTTCGCAATCGACCGGTCTATTTTGTCTTCTGCTGCCTGCTGATCGCCGCATTCGGCATCGGGCTGGTGATGCTGCTGATCTGGTATTTCCAGTCGATTGGCACGACCTTGATCATCACCGAGGAACGCACGACCCTGCGGCGGGGCGTCTTCTCCAAGTACACCAATGAAGTCACGCACGATAATGTCCGCAACGTGCAGATCGCGCAGACGTTTTTGCAGCGGATCATGGGTGTAGGGAACGTGGGGATTTCCAGTGCGGGGCAATCGGGCGTAGAAATTTTCGTACGCGGCATCCCCGATCCGGAACGTGTGCGGGAGATCATCCACAACGGCTCCCGCGGCGAGTACGAACCGGACTGATTACGTCCCCGCGCTGCCGGTCAGGTCCACGCACAACAAGTAATACTCGCCGCCATGCGCTTTGTCTTCGCAGCGGATGTACAGCCGTTTGCGGGAGAGCACCGGGCCGGTCCAACTGGGGTATTTCATTTCCGGGTACTTCACGCGGCTGGTTTGCGAGAACTTTTCCGGATCGACCGGAACAAGCGCCAAAGCTCCGCGTTCGCCCAGCACGATCAGGTTGCCCTGGGCCATGATGGCCGAACCGCGGCCGTACCATTTTGGCTCGATGGAACTGGCCCCGTCGCGGGGATTGACCAATTCGGCACCTTCCTCTTCGTCGGTCATCCATTTGACTTCGCCGGTGGCCCAGTCGATGCAGCGCATCGAGGAGGGAACCTCATGCCGGCCGCTGAACCCGTATAAATAGCCGTCGTGGTAGACTGGCGTCGTCCAATGCGCTCGCATGCTGTCTTTGTTTTTCCACACTTCTTCGACCGATTGGCCGTCGGCACCGACTTGTAGAAGGACCGAGCCTACTCCATAAGCGGCGGAGAGAAAAATTTGGTCATCAACCACAATCGGCATGGCGGCGTTCACGGAATCGTGGATTCGCGAACGGAAATAATAGGCGAAGTTGATCTTGCCGGTTTGCGGATCCAGCGAAACCAAACCGGGCCGCATCAAAGCGAGCAGGTGACGTTTCCCCTGGATTTCGCGGACCACCAATGAGGAGTAGCTGGCGAGTTTGGGATCGTCCGCTCCCGGCTTGCCCTTCATGTCCCAGGCATCGGTTCCCACGTTTTCCCAAACGATATCGCCGGTGATGGCATCGAAGGCGACGACCCCTGCATTGGGCTGCCCGCCAACCATCACGATTAGCAGATTGCCTTCCAGTATGGGGGTACTCCCGACTCCGAAAAAGGCTTGGGGAATATCGAAATCTTCATTCGTGTCCCGCGTCCATAAGACTTCGCCATCTTCAAGTTTTAAGCAACTCAACCGGCCGTTGGACCCGAAGGTAAAAACTCTGTCCTGAGTGACCAATGGAGTGCAGCGTGGACCGTTGCTGTAGCCGTAGGGATCGCGAAAATCAGTGGGAAAGGTTTCCCGCCACAACCATTTTTTTTCATCGGCGGTATAACATTCGATGACGTCCTCGTTCCCCTGGCGGTGAAAGAGGACGAGATGATTGCCCATGATCGAGGGAGCGGCATACCCGCTGCCGACGCGCATCTTCCAGAGAACGGGCGGACCGTCAGCGGGCCATTCGTCGAGCAGTCCGGTCTCTTGGGAGATCGAATCGGAGTGCAAACCGAGAAATTGCGGCCAATCCTCGCCGCTGCGCTCGGTTTCGGGCGAGCTCCCGGCGACGTACGGCTCGCGCGGCCCCAAGACGATGGACTCGCGTTTTTTGGGTTTCTTGGTATCAGTTTTTGCCTTGGCCGCCTTGTCAGCTGCGGTTTTCTCCACAGTCGCGACTTCTGTATCCCCATCATCGCCACCACATCCGAGGAGGGATGTTGCGAGAAACAGGCCCAGGAGGGCAACAGTCAAGGAATTCCGATACGTTTTTGCAGTCATGTTGTCTTCCTGTGATTGCCGGCGAGAGTCGTCCTTGGCTATTACGAAATTAATTGCTGGCCTGCCTGAAATATTTTCCGGTCGACCGGGTATCCCGTTTAATTCACCCCTGGTCCGTGCAAAGTCCCCCGCGTCACCTCGAAGCAGACAAATCGGCTTTCGCACTTCGAAATAAAAACCTGATCGCCCTGATTGAACCCAGTCATTGCCCGATTTGCAAGGGGAGAGCGCAACCTGATTCGGGTGGCTAGAGAGGGCGGTATGCCGTACGCCACGAACAGCACTGGAGATCACGACACACAAAGACCATGTTGCGACTCAGGGCACGAAATTCCACTCGGGTGCGGTTTCTCTCCGAAGGACTGGATGCCTCAGCATGGCATTCATGATAATCGTTCCAACCCACCTAATCGTGCCTCCGGGATTCATACCAAGCCCGGTGGACCCGGAACACGGCTCGGGGCAGCTGAGGTCCTGGAATCACCACACAATCCGCGAATCCTGCAGGAATGCGCTTAGGGGTTCTCCTTGACCAGGCTGGTCAACGACGAATCTGACACCAGCGCTCAAACGAATGACGGAAACTACTAGTGGACTCATGAGTGCCTGTTTTCACGGGACCCAGGAGTTCATTTTGACAGCGCGGGAAATGATAGGTCTATAAAAACTGTCATTGCTCCCTCGATATTACTCAGCTGTCATCGTCATTTGCAGGTTTCTCACCATGGGCACTCAGCTTAAACGTCTTAGTTGGATATTCGCGATACAGGTCGCATGTGTCGGGCTAGGATTCTGGGTTCAGTACCAGTTTTTGCGATCGTTTTCCCAGCGATCCGCCAGCCAAGTCGCGTGGGATGAGATTACCTCTGTCAGCTCTGAAATTGTCGCCACAACGCGTGCATCTCAAGCCGAGGCCGTCGATGTTTCGCAGTTATTGAGCCAAGTCCGTTCAGCGGTTCCCGAACAACCTTGGCAAGCCACGTTGGTGGATGCGGATTGGCGGATTGTCGATCGCGCATCAAAGCACGAGGCCTCGCTCCGACCGGGAACAACGATTTCTTGGCAGCCTGCTCGCCTGCCGCAACCGGAAACGAATGTTGGCCCAATTCCAGGAATCGCAGCCTTTCCGGACGGTCTGCACGCCGCTTCGGTATTCAAACTTTCTGATTCCCCTGAGACAGTCCTGATCCATGTCCCGTTGACAGCCGTCAACATGACAACCGCTGAGGCTTTCAAGACCACGCCCATGGCAATGTCGCTGGCGCTGCTGTGGACGTGTACATCGCTGGGAATTTGCACCTATATGATTGGGTCGCGCATCGGCGACGCGATTGAGAAGTCACAACTGAACGCCGAGACCGAGACTCTGCAAAAATCGCAGTCATTGTTGCGCACACAAGATGCGGTGATCTTTGGATTGGCGAATTTGGCCGAATCACGCGATCCAGAAACTGGCGAACACCTGCAGCGTATTGCGTTGTACGCAACGGCGTTGGCCCGATCCCTGCGCAACAATCCAAAATTCCGCGATGTTGTCGACGAAGAATTTGTTCGCCTGATTGGAACAGGTTCGGCGCTGCATGACATTGGGAAGGTGGGCATTGAAGATGCGATTCTTCGCAAACCGGGGCGTCTGAGCCTCGACGAACGCAAAGAAATTCAAAGGCATTCCCTCATTGGTTCGGAATGTTTGCTCAAAATCGAACGACGGTTGGGTGCGTCTAATTTCCTACAAATGGCCCGTGAAATCGCTCATTCGCATCACGAGTGGTGGAACGGCAGCGGATACCCCGACAATCTCATCGGAAACGAGATCCCCATCGCCGCCAGAATTGTCGCCATCGCCGACGTTTATGATGCGTTGGCCACCCGCCGGGTGTATAAGCCCGACTTGCCGCACATCGCCTGCGTAGGATTCATTGAGAGGGGTCGCGGAACACAATTCGATCCGGATTTAGTCGATGCATTTTTGGAAGTCGAACAATAATTCCGCCGCATCGCCGAACAATACTCCGACATCATCCGCCCCGGCGCGGAGGGCGACGCCTCCTCCACCGCGTACAGAGAACATGTTGATACCGAATTGGATTCGTCACTCGATGCCGCTCACGCCACGCTAAACGTTCACCATTAGCAGCAATTGCTTTCCGCTGAAAAACACGGAGTTGCCATGCATACCACACACACACCAACCAACCGCACGAAAGAGCAGTTGGTACTGGAAATCTCCATCATCATGGTGACATTGGGGCTGACTTGCCTGCTCTACCAAATGCAAGCTTACAAAATGGTGATCCTCAATCTGTTCTTTCTGCCTGTCGTATTGAGCGGATTTTTTCTCGGGCGGTATTTGGCCGGCATCACGGCGTTGTTTTGCTTCATGTCAGCTTCGATTGTGATTGCGCTGAACCTTTCCACTATCGAGATCTATGCCTCAGCCTCGACGACTGCATTGGCAATCACCGCCTGGGGAGCCGTTTTGGGGCTGACATCGTTATTGATCGGCACGCTGAGTGATGAGCGGCGCATTCAGATGGGCGAACTGCATGACGCCTATGTCGGCGTGGTCGAAGTCCTCTCGCGCTACCTGCAAAGTGCCCATCCGCGCTTGAAGGACCGTTCGGTGCGGATCGCCGAATTGAGTCAGAAAGTCGCCGATGAAATGCGACTAACGGGTCGGGAAACCGATGACATCCGTGTGGCGGCGCTGTTGTATGATGTGGGGAACATCGAAATCACCACCTCAGTCATCCGCAAAGCAGTCGGCGCGCTGGAACATGAAAGCGACGACAAGTTTGAGCAAACCATTCAAGGGATGGATTTGGTGATGTCGCTGGGATCGATACTCAACGGCGCCGTGCCGTTGCTCCTCAACCAAGACCAACAAATTAAGGCCGCCCGTGAGGCATTGGGAACCGCAACGACGGGGCCGGTGCCTCTGGGGGCAAAAATCATTCGAGCAGTGCGGGCCTACGACAACTTAATGCTGCACAAACGCGGCAATGCGGATCCCTCGTCCCTGGATCCGTTCACGGAACTTCAGCGGGATGATTCACTCGACAAACGCGTACTGGCGGCGTTGCAATCAGTGACGGCAGAACAGAGCCCAACGGGTGCGCCACAATTGGTCGAAGCGACAGTCTAATGCATCTGACGTTTGCATTGGACAGCGCGGCTAAAGATGATCGGTGCCTAAAAAACGGCCGCCGTCGACGCGGAAGACTTCACCGGTGACAAAATCCGTACCTTCCAGCAGATACAACACAAGGTTATTGGCGTCGGACGGGACCCCGATTCGCTTCAGCGGCGATGCCTGACGGATGGACTCAATCTGTTCAGGCGTCAGATGCGGCGGCGGATCGATCATGGCCGGGGCGACGGCGTTGACGGTAATCGTCGGGGCCAATTCCAAGGCCAATGCGGTGGTCATCGTGACCACTCCCCCTTTGGCGATCAAGTAGGGCAGAAAGCCCTTGTAGGGACGAAAGACGGCCCAATCCGCGAAATTGACGATCTTACCCTGCAACCCATCCACAGTCGGGTTTTGTTGCATGGCTCGCGCTGCGGCGAGGGAGGTCAAGTAAGGTGCTTTGAGATTTGAGGCGATGTTATCGTCAAAGTCTTCTGGAGCGAGTTGATCCAGCGGCGATGCGTTGAAGGTGCTCGCCATGTTGATCAGACAATCGATCGAGCCAAATTCCTCGACCGTTTGGGCCACCAAGGCCTCGACGTCCGCCGGTTGCCGCAAATCGGCTTGAACCGCAAGCCCCCGCACGCCGAGTTCCTCTACCTCATCTACGACCGCCTCGATCGTGTCGCGACTCTGAAAGTAAGTGAGCGCGATATTCGCCCCACGCTGCGCCAAATCGACGGCCAATTTTGCGCCGACACGGCGTCCCCCGGTGATCAGGATATTGCGATCGTTGAGTTGCATAGGAGAGTAGGCTTTAGGCTATAGACTTTGGGCTGTAGGTTTGGGCACCGACACGCTGGGCGATGCCCCCACTATCCTACAGCCTATGGCCTACAGTCTAAAGCCTAGCGTCAGCATTGGATCACGCCGATGCCGCCCCATTGGGCGTCGGATTGGATTTGCATCTTATCACCGCTCAGTTCGCCCCACAGCCGGGCGACGTGGCAGTTTTGGTCGCGATGCAATTGCGTATCCTTGATGTCGTGAAAGGCGATGAGGCCTCCCTCGCGGACCAGATTTTTATACATGAAGAAGTCGAGCTTCACCCCTTCATAGGTATGGTCGCCATCAATGAACAGGAAATCCAACTTCTCGCCG
Source organism: Symmachiella dynata (assembly GCF_007747995.1). Classification (NCBI taxonomy): domain Bacteria; kingdom Pseudomonadati; phylum Planctomycetota; class Planctomycetia; order Planctomycetales; family Planctomycetaceae; genus Symmachiella; species Symmachiella dynata. The sequence continues at coordinate 5,278,145 of NZ_CP036276.1, forward strand.
TCGAGCGTTTCGCGGACCTTTTCGTAAGTCGAGACCGCGTGTGAATCGGCATTGATTGCCGAGAAGTTTTCGGACCAACCCGACATCATGACATTACGGCTTTCGATTTCTTCTACCGCGAGCCCGCCGAAATCACCACCGGGCAGGTCGACGGTGATCCGGTGCCCGCTGTTTTCAAGCAACTTGCACCACAAATACATCGTGCCCCCGCGATGCGAACCGATCTCGAGAATGTTCCGCGGGGCGGTAATCAGCACCGTGCGGACCAAGGCTTCGATTTCACTGCGGATTTGCAACATGCCGATCTCAAAGGCGGCGTCAATCAGCTCTTTGAGGCGGGCTTCCTGGTAGCAAACCAAGGCTTGATCGATATTGCCCTGCTGCTCCAAGGTGCCGCCGAGTTGATGAAACGCGCCGCCGTGGTTTTGATCTAACCGCAGTGTTTGTTGAAAACTGGCGGTCGCCTCGCCGAGTTTATTTTGCTGCCGCAGGCTGACGCCCAGATCAAAATGCGCTGCCGCCATTTGCGGATCCAACTCCAGGGCGCGACGCTGCGCGGCTTCGGCATTGGATGAATCCCCTTGTGCCGCAAACGCCTGCCCCAGACGATGAAAACACTCGGCATCTGCCATGGGGGTGCCCACGACCTGCGACAGCCGTTCGATGGCCTGTGCGAAGTTGCCCTCTTCGAAATCCATCTGCCCCAATTCTTTGAGCGACTCCAGATGGTCCGGTTGCGTGGAGAGAATATGTTCGTAGATCTCGCGTGCCAAATGCCTATGTCCCGGTACGGCCGTCGCATTGGGATTGATCTCCCAGCCCGAATCAATCCGCGTCCCATTGACCATTCCGCTCTTTTGGGAGATCGGAGTTCGGTTGCGTTGTGAGGCGGTTCGATCGGCCGTTATTTGTTGGGACACCATCGCATCAAGTCCTTAATCCCAGTCGGCGGGGCCCATTCATGAGCAGCCGCCATCGTCTGTGTTTTGAGTCGGTCCAGGAGCGGCCAAATCGAGATACACCCTCGTCGGTCCCCGCCTACGGTTTATATCGGCAACTCGGCCAACCCTCTGGATCTTCAGCGGCAGTTTGCACAAGATTCGAGTTATCTTCCGGGTTGTATCGATTGGCGGTTTGACGAACGGCAATGGCGGTCATGGCGGTTTTTCCGGCTTAAGTCTCTGAATGCACGATATCCGGGTCCCTCTTGAATCGCAGGGCGGATGTCGTTTCATGGAGACAAGAAAATCAAGCACCCCCCCATGTTCCCTACCCCAGTACACGCCATGTGGGGGGAATGATCTCGGTCGAACCACCGAATGAAGCGAACCACCGAACGCCGAAGGCGTTCTTCACCTTAGCCTAGGGTCGCGAACGAAGTGAGCGCACCCTAGGTTGGCAGCCACACCACGAAAACCAACCCTGAAGGGGTTGCACACATTGATAAACCCCTTCAGGGTTTGTGAGGCGTCAATGATCCCATTCCCAGGGCGGCGCGGCGTGGCCGCTTGCCCTGGGCTGGCATGTTTCACCCCTTTGGGGTGGGTCTCTTATGGTCCTTAAAATAAAAAACGCGGCCGAATCGTGGGGGATTCGGCCGCGCTGGGTTTTATCGAGCGCTTACGCGCTCTTCAGACTGGTGCCGGTGCGGCGACCAGTTCTTCTTTCAAGCGGTTCCGTGCGGTGTGCAGTCGCCGCTTGATCGTTCCGATCGGGCTTTCGAAGTGGTCGCTCATCTCCTTGAGCGATTGGCCCTCGAAGTAGAACGCCATCAGCGTTTGCCGGTCCAGCTCACGCAGACGCGACAAACCACCCCGGACCCGGCCGGCATCTTCTTTTTGCATCAGGCTTTCCAAAGGGTTGGCCCGATCCATTTTCAATGCCGACACCGTATCCGTACCGGTCACGACCTCGTGCGGCCGTCGGACCGCTCGGTTGATCGCCATCCGCACGGCGACTTGCTTCATCCAGCCGACGAACCGCTCTGGGTCACGCAACTGGTCCAGCTTCCGCATCATTTGCAAGAAGACGTCCTGCGTGACTTCCTTCGCTTCGGACCGGTTGCGCAGTCGTCGCAGCACGATGGCGAACACGATCGGCTCGAACCGCACCGCCAATCGACCGAACGCCTCACGGTTGCCCGCTTGAGCTGCCCGCACCAATTGCAAGACCTCGTTGTCTGCCAATTGCATCATGACTTTATCTCTCCTTCCCAATCACAGTTTTTTCAGATTGGGTGTCGGCCGCAGCCAAGTCGTGGTTCCGCTCTCTTATAACAGCCGGAAACCATCGAACTTGCGTCTGCAAACCTATCGTTGGGTTTTGTTCACGAAATCGCCGGAATCAATGCGTTCCGGACGTTTTGCTTTGGGGGAAATCGCTGGAAACCGTGGCGTGCTAATTCCAGCGGATCCAAATACGGCAACGGGCGACCGGGACGATACGGCGAAGCTTGGGGGCTTCGCGGCACAGCCGGCTCGCTTGCTCGGATTCAGTGAGTGACAGTCGTGTTGGCTGAATTAGCCTCGTGATGTCGAACTGAAGACGAGTGGCGCCGCCTGGGACGCCGCAAGCCGCCGGAGTTTTACGCCCGGTAGCGACGATACCTGTTTCACACTCGATACGTGTGATTGGGTTCCGTCGGAGCTGTCGCACATGGAACAACACGCGAAGCGCATATTGCTGCCATGGGTGCGGACTCTGCTCTCGACTACCGGGTACCCCGGTTCCGTCGGCCACGTTATCCCGCGTAACGCGGACGTGGCGGGCCGTTTCCCAAAAGCGCGACCCACGGAGGGCGTGCATCGATGGAGACAGCCATTTTCGACGTCCGAACCGGCATAAATACCAGCGTTGGCGATCATCGTCGAAATCGTGATTTGGCGGTTGCTCTTCATCGAAACTACCTCCTGCGAAAAGGGGTCGCAGTGAACAAAAAGAGAGTTAAATCTCCACCCCGTCGGGTCGATGCTGACCCAAAAGCGGCGAGCGCTCAAAATCGGGGTATAGCCTCCGTGCGAAGACCGGCTACACCGATCTCCTGCGTATCTGACGCAGGAATCTTCGACAAGGTTCGCGCAATTCTTGGAAATATTGGAAAAGTTTTCCCAGGAAATCACGAAAAACGTCGAAATCCCTGCAATACGGGCGGAAAACAAAGCGAATCTCCGTTTTCTACCAACAAAAATTTACCCGCGCCGCGAGGAAATGTCCAGAGGATTTTCGCCAGTTGGGGTGGCGAAGGATGCGGGTTGGGAGACAAGCCCCCCGGCAAAGCCGGGGGCTGATGGAAAAATTGCCCTTCCGCCTGCCGTCAGCCCCCGGCTTTGCCGGGGGTTACGCGGATAGCGGGATTAACGTTCCAGCGCCAGTGGGTTGACGTTCGAGACAATGCGGCAATAATACCCATTCACCCCGCTATTTTGCGCGGGCAGCGAATGATTGCCTCCGAGTGCAGTGGAGACGTGCCAACCGGGTCAGGTCTTAACCGAAGCAGCCCTAAGTACTCACCTTCAGGTGTGTGAGGAGGCAATCATTGGCTGCCTGCGTTTTTTTGCGCGCTGAGGACGGGTTCCGCTTCAGTATCCTCTGTTTCCCCGTCAAAATCATCGAACAGTCGGTGAACGATATCCATCATTCGTCCTCCGTCATAATCATCATATTTTTGGCGAAATTCTTCTATTGTTAGTCTCTTTTCAATATTGATCCGACAGTCGGAGAGCTGTCGTTCAAGTTCAGCGGCACCGGTCGCAGTTACATTTGTATTCGAAACGTCAACCCATTGTAGATTGCTCAATGATCGAAAATGGCGCAATCCGCTATCGTCAATTTCGGCGAATTCCAAATACAACCATTTGAGACGTGACATTTTCCCCAACACTCGGCAATCCGCGTCCGTCAATTTCACGTGGTGCAATGACAACTCTTCGAGGTCAAGTCGCCGCAAAAAGTCGGCCATCTGCAAATTGTCCAACCGCGGATGAGCAATCCCCAATTCCTTGAGATTGGGCAGGCTGGCGATTAACTCGACAGTTTCCGGATCAATGACCAGGTTGTTTAAGTACAGCGATTCCAGTCCCCGAGCACGACTGATCGCTCGCACAAAATCAGCGTCTTTGATTTGTTGCGATGCAAGGGATAGGTTGCGGAGTTTGGGAAGCCCGCCGATCATCTCAGCCTGCGCATCGGTCAAGTTGACATAGGATAGGCCTAGAGCTTCCAGGTTATTGAGTTGGCCGATCAACGTAAGGTCGTCGGCGCTAACCTGACTGAACGAATATAAAGACGGATAATCGCCTTTGTTTGAGCATGTGACTGGCATGTTCGCCAATTCGGCAATCTCCACATCAAAATCAAACTCAGCCGGTTCATGATACCAAAATCCGCATACGCCACCGTTAACAGTGACATTTCTAATACTGATGGCGGTTTCGTAGTTTTCGTCGATTTGTTCCGAAATGAATCTCGGCAGACGTGACTCCGTCCAGATGTCAAAATCACGTTCCCACAGCGCCGCAATCGCCTCGCGCTCGCGCCAAATTGGCACCAGAGTACACACCACCCCCACAACCGCGATCACGACAAGCGACAGCGCGTACAACCACCATCTTCGGCGGGACTTACTGTGCTGTGATTCGTTCGATTCCGACATGCGAGCTCCTTCGCTTATACGAGCTTGGTCGCGTCCCCACCTTAATACACTCAACGAGAATTCGCGTCAAATTTCACCTGCGGCTTACGGCGGATTAACCCGCCTCAAACGCGTTTATTCCATCCAGAAGGCGTAGAGTTTGGCGCGATCCAAGTGGAACCGCAGGCGGATTTCGCCATCGGGGACAAGCTGAGTGGTATCCCACTCGACGACATGGCGGACAGCGTCGCCACCAATCGGCATTGACGAGACGACTTTGTCCCCGTTTAGCATCTCCACGCGGATTGAACCGGCGGATGCGTCGGCGTTGAGACACAACTGGTTCCCGGCCAGCCGTAGCGGTTTTGTCGTGAGCGTTCCCTGGTCAGCAGCGTCCATGGAGACAAAACCATCCAGCCTTAGCGTCGCCAGGCCGATGGCACCGTCGTTGGGGATTTCGTTGTGCAGGGTGCTACGACCTGCATAGTAAAACCACAATTCGTCCCCTACGCGAATCGGCGGCGTGGCGGGGACCGAATTGTTGCCGAAGTCCCAGTCCCCCTTTTCCGCTCCCGTCGGAATAAATGGTTCGCGTGAGGGGCGTTCCCAGTGACGACCGTTGCGGCTTGTCGCCAATTGAATATCCACCACATCGGACTGTGTGTGATACATGCGTAGCAGGCCAATGAACACGGTTTCATAATGAAACAAGGACATCGCATACATTTCGTCATCGGCCGCGTCCTGCTGATCGACGGCCGACATGAAATAGGTGTCGGTCCAGTTGAAAAAATCTTTGCTCGTCGCATAACCGCGTGCCCGTTTGCCGTCCTTGAAGATCTTTACCATCGCCACCCATTGCTTCTCGATCGGATTCCAATGCAACGTCGTACCGTCATATCCTTGATCGATCAGCACGCCGACATCCTTCCAGTGTAATCCATCAGGAGAAGTGAAGCCTCGCAGCCCGTTGTAACGCAACAGCGCCTTGTACCGACGCTCGGGATCAGCATCATGCGGGTCAAAAACAACCGAGGTTTGGCTCCAACCGGGCAGGACAATGTTGTTGCCTGTGCTATCGCGAAACGGATGCAGGCCCAACGTTGGCTTTTTCCAATGGATACCGTCAGCTGATTCCGCGTAGCAGACAAACGAGGGTTGGTCGACATGTTTCCCCCACGCCAAATACCACATGCGAAACAGTTTGGTCTCCGGATCGCGGATCACACCGCCGTACAATAAGACGCTGCGGCCTTCCCAAGGTTGATCGGGAACGATCAGTGGGTTGTCCCCGTGCTTGCGGACCGGATGCATTTGGCGCGTCAGTCCTTGCTGCGACTCAATCACCTGATCATCCAAGAACAATTGCTTCCGTTTGCCCACCGAAATCGGGCCAACCCCCGTAACACGTTCTTGGCTCACGTCGCGCAGCGGTGGTTCGGGCTGTGAAAGTTTGCTGTTTTTTCCCAACAGACCCCCGACACGAATGTCGTCCCACGTCCCGGTCCCACGCGCGGTTTGGGGCGACGTATCACCCAGCTCGACAGTCGCCACCGCAGCCGCGGCATCAAGATCAAAATACACCCCCAGCAGTTTTTCTTGTCCGGGCATTCCAGCCCATAACTCCACCGCTTTTTCGCTCGGGCGGCGATGTTGGATCACCCGCATCCATCGATCGGCGGCAAATGTGCCTGCGGTAGGACGTGAATGGCGCATTCGAGTTGAGCCCGGTGTGGACGCATGCGTCACTTCGATTCCAAACATCGGCTCGTCCGACTTCTTCACAGCATGCAGGATGAGGCCGACATGTTTATCTCCCGCCGAACTCGCCGACCAGATCACGAAGTCCTCCATCGCAGCATCGGCGTCGCCGCGAAAAACGAATTCGGTTACGGTCTCGCCCGCGACGCTCGGAGCATCGTAGCGTGGTTGCAAGCGAATACGACCGATTTCATCGCCAGTCGTGGTCGAGACCCACCCCGCGCGGCGGCCGGCAAATGCGTCGCCACGGGTCACGCGGACGATGCCTTGCTTGCGTCCAGAAAACGGATCTCCCAGCCATCGGATCCCGGCATTGAGCGGTTGTACGATACCGTCGCTGTAATTTTCAAAATCGACATGCAATACACGACCGTCTGACCGCGGAACCGGCGGTTGCAGTCGGTCATCGGCAAATGCAACGTCAACCACCAGGACGGTTAGTGCTAAAACCGTGAGTGAAATCCGCATGATGTCGTCTTCTCTCTCGAGAGTTGCCTGGATGATGCGAGAGCCATTCTGCATGCTCGGGGGCGACTGGTACCTTGTCGGGGGTTCGTCCATTCTATCAGATTTCACGCCCGACTTCCGCCAGTGACGCCCACCTGCGAAAATAGATCCGTTCCCATTTTCCTACAGAGAGTTTCAGCAGCGTGAATTATTTTGCCCATGGCATTCGATACACCGACCGGCCCTATTTTCTGGCTGGGACGGCGACGCCTGATTGGTTGTCGATGGCGGATCGCCGGGTGCGGTTGCGGCCGCAGCATGTGCAGCCGTTTGCGGATGGATCGGGGCAGCCCCAAGCGGAGTTTGCCGCCGGGGTGTTGCAGCACATGGAAGACGACGACCGTTTTCATCGCTCAGCTGCGTTTTTTGAAGTGAGCGGCGCGCTGTTGCCGCTGTTTCGCAAGTTGCTGGAGCCACACGACGGGTTTCGGCCCGGGTTTTTGGCGCACATCGTCACTGAGTTGCTGATGGATGCGGTGTTGATCGAGCGGCATCCGGAAATGCTGCAGGCCTATTATGCGGCGATCGACGCTGTGGATGCGGAATTGATTCAGCAGTCGGTGAATGCGATGGCCAAAAAACCGACCGAGCGGCTTGCCGGCGTGTTACCGTTATTCACGCGCGAGGGGTTTCTGTGGGATTATTTGGATTCGGAGCGGTTGTTATATCGCTTGAATCAAGTGATGCGGCGTGTCAAACTACAGCCACTCCCGCCGGAGACCACGGCGGTCCTGGACGAATCGCGGCTGCTTGTTCGCGCGCGAATTGACGATTTGATTTTGATACCGGTAAAGCCCCCCACAAAGGATGCTCCCCCATGAAGTATGGCATGAATATGCTGCTCTGGACGACCAACGTTGGCGAAGAACATTTTCCGATTTTGGAGCGTCTCAAGTCGATGGGCTATGACGGCGTCGAGATCCCGATTTTTGATTTGGAATTGGAGCCGTATCGAAAACTGGCGGAAAAATGCGACGAATTGGGCCTGGAGCGAACGGCGGTGACGGTCTGTTCCAGCGAAGCCAACCCAGCATCCCCGGATGCCGCACTGCGCAAAGCGGGGCTTGAACATATCAATCAGGTGGTTGACGCGTGCGCTGTGTTGGGGGCGAGTCTATTGTGCGGGCCGTACCATTCGGCGATCGGCGAATTCAGCGGCGACGGTCCCACAGGGGACGAACGCAAATGGTCGCAAGAAACACTCGGCCACGCCGCCGACCATGCCCAAGCGGCTGATGTGATGCTGGGGTTGGAATACCTCAATCGCTTTGAATGCTACTTGCTGAACAGCGCCGCCGACTGCGCAGAATTCGTGCGTGCCGTCGATCATCCGAACTTGCGCATGATTTACGACACATTTCACGCAAACATTGAAGAAAAGCATGTCGACGAAGCAATCCGAACCTGCGCCGACGTCACCTGCCACGTGCACATTTCAGAAAACGACCGCTCCACGCCGGGCGCAGGGCACGTGGAATGGGACAAAACATTCCACACTTTGAAAGAAACCGAATACGACGGCTGGATGACCGTCGAAGCCTTCGGCTTGGCCCTGCCGGAATTGGCGGCGGCCACGAAGATCTGGCGGAAGATGTACACGTCCGAGGACCAGTTGGCCGAAGCCGCGCTGAAGTTCATGAAGACAAACTGGAACGCTTAAAGCGCCTGGTGCCCAAAGGGGGTGCCACTGGCGGCTCGTCCGCTAGTGCGATGGTCTATGGACGCACCGATGCTTAGGAATTGATGTCGTGACTCAACTCACTGCTGGACAAGCCAGCAGTGGCACCCGGCGATGGTACAAATCAGCATGCTACAATCGATGTCGCGGCGGCTAGCGAAAGCGAGAATTGGATTTTGAAAACACGCTCTTAAAAGGACGTTTGTTTGCTAAAAACGCTGGCGCCGAACAGCAACGACTGTCAGTGCAAGCTGGAAATGAGCGAAGCGATTATCGACATCAGCTGTTTTACCTCATTATCACGCGAATCGAGCTAGTAAATTCATTATTTAGAAGACTAGCTTTCACAATTCTCAGCACAATAACGATACCATAGTCACTCTACCTATCGAGTATAAAATATGTTCCGTTCATCTGATCAACTGCGCGTCTTAATGTCTTCGATCGCAATATGCATTATTCTGTACTGCTGTACTCATTGCTACGCCGCAGATTCACAGGACGGCCAGACGGGCGATGGTCTACTCGACTATTATATGCGGCAATTTGCCAAAGAGAAAGGTGTGCGACCAGCCGACATCAAGAACGCACTTCGCATCATTAACGATCGTGCCACGACTTCCAAGGAACGAACTCGTTTATTACTTAGTATTGCCGCTTACTCGAGACCGAATGAGGTTCCTGTGGAGGACATCAGTCGTATCATTGGCCGTGTTAAAAAGAGCACTATTGACGAAAAGGCAGCTGCGGCATGGTGTCTATCAAAGGTGACATGTGCGGGCTCAGGAAATGTTTGCATCCACGCAGAAAGAGTATTGTTTTCTGAATGGAGAAATCGTGCGCACGGCTGGGAGCATAGAATTGCAATCTTGTTTCCGTTAATGATTTCGACAAGATCACCAAATGTATTGATGCGCGACTATTGCAGAATATTGCGGGACTCAGACGCGAATTACGAAACGATCGTTCGGATAAACGAAATCATTTGCAACTTGATAGAGCTTAGAAAAGTAGTCAGCGGGGACGCAGCCGCAAATTATTATATGGTCGCATATGACCAAGACAAGCTACCGCAATCTTCACGGCAACGAATGTTATGGGTAATGTCGGATCTTATGACACGATCGCTAGCGAACAAGCAAATTAACATAGCTAGCGAAACGACCGTGGACATTCATAAATTAGGACAAGCTGAGTTTTGCAACCATAAAAACGACGAAGAGACGCGAGTCCTAGGTGCTCAGTTGATAATTCCAGATGAAACAAAAAAGTATGACGTGGATCCAGAGACTATAGAAGCGGCTAATAAGTACCTGGCAAGCGATGCCACATCCAGTGAGCTGCGATCTAGTTCATCACTTCTATTGAAAGTAATAAAGAACGCACAATCCCAAAACCGCAGGCGCGCGGTTCAAAAACAATGACGGACGTAAACTGAGCCCGCAAAGGAAGTACAATCGAAAATCACCTACGAAAACTGACCGCGAATGTACGCAAACGATGAGCGATCCGCAACACAACTCAACAATTTTTCAGCGACGAGGCGCACAGATAGCGCAGCCGCTGAATGTGTGGATCGTCGGAGTATTACGTAGCGAGTTCGTACCACTTGATCAGCCCGTGCCTTGTTGAAAACTGACCGATTACCCCACGCTGGTCGCTAACGCCGCAAGGCATAGGCGAGGACTTTGAGGCCGGCTTCAATAATGAGGCTGCTTTCGGAGCGGGCAGCGAGCGCAGAACCCATCGTCCGTTTCAAACCGCTCATGAACGATTCCACTAGCCAACGCCGGCCGTAACCATTTTTCTTCAGCCGCTGCTTCGTCATCTGTTGTCGATACTCGCCGCCCACGCTGCCGTCCGCACGATGCACCGCTGGCGGAATCCAACTTTGCACGCCCCAGCCCTCGCGACAGTACATGTGAATCCACTCGGCATCATAACCCGCGTCGGCAAACAGCCGTTTGGGCTGCGTAACATGCCGCACTTTCTCCAATAATTCAGGCGCTTCGCATTTGTCGTTTCCCGGCCCCCAACCGACCACCAAGCCGGCTGGCAACATCGATCCAGCCACAATACAGACCGAGAGTTTCACGTATTTCTTTCGTGTTTTTCCGCTCCGTACGCGAAAGTGTGCACTGGCCGACGACGTTTCCAAACCGGTCGAATCCATCGATGCCTCGTCCGCATCAGCGGCAAATTCCTTGATGATCTCCGCCAACATGGCGTCAGTGATTTCCAGGACGTGCGAGCGATCGGCGAAGTATTTCAACGTCGAGTAGTGCGGCAAACGCGTGAGCTCCATCCGTTCTCGCAGTTGGTCGGACGCGCCGAGGATGTCGATGATGCCGCGATAGGTGGTTTTCAAGTACGCTTTGAGAATCAGGATTGTCAGCAATTGCGACTGCGTGAATTTCTGCGGGCTTTTGGGGTGCGAATAAGGCTGGACGAATTTCGTAGACAGCCGCATAGACAGTGAAGCGACTTCCAACAGCACGTTCGGTTGATGGGGGTTGCTCATAGCAGTTACATTTAGCGCGCTGCGGCTAACAATTCAAGTGGTGTTTTCAACAAGGCAATCAGCCCGCCGAACCGTTCGTGGCGGGTGATCTGCTCAAGCACGATTGTCTCATTTACCGGCGGCGGATCTGCACAGGAAGGTGGCAGAAAATCTTGCGAAGAATGCGCCCGGTTGTCGTTGTAATAGCGGACGTATTCACGGATGAGATAGTTGAGGTGCTTCTCGCCGAAGATCAAGAAGTTGTGCTTACCTGGCCCCTTTAACCGAGACCAGGGCCTGATATACGATTCAGGTTTCTAGCTCCAGAAGAAGGAGGCAATTATGCCGAGTAAGCGTCATACATCAGAACAGATCATTACCAAGTTGCGGGAAGCTGAAGTTCATCTTTCCCAAGGGATGACCATTCCCCTGATGTGCAAGAAACTGGGGATTCATCAACAGACCTACTACAAGTGGCGACGCGAGTATGGTGGTTTGCGGATGGCACCCGCGTTGGCAGTTTCACCCCGGCTGCGTGGGGTTCGCGCCTTGTTGTGGTGGCGTGATGAGTTCAATCGCCGCTGGTTTTCTCACTGGCCGTTGTTCGCCCGGGTCGTAATAGCGGATGGGGTCGGGGGTGATGCCGATGATCAAAAATGCCAGCGTTAGCCAGCCGAGAATTTTGCGGCCCCAGCCTAGCGGGACGTTGTCGTTGGCAGTTGGCGGATGCTTGGGGCCCATGAAGGTCACTAGCGCGACCATCAACAACCACTGATACCGGCCGGTCCAAGCCATATAGCCGACGACCAGCAGCAGAAAACCGATGGCGACGATGTGTGCTTTTTTGCGGAGCAAGGCATACATGATATGCCCACCGTCGAGTTGGCTGACCGGGACCAAGTTCAGAGCGGTGATGAAGATCCCCACCCAGCCGGCAGCCGCCATGGGGTGAAATTCGAGACTGAAGGTAGCGGATGTTACTGGATGAAAATATGCGATTAGCCATTGGAACAACAGCGGCGCGCCAAGAAAAAACTCTGGCGTCGTAGGCATTGTGTAAGTTGGCTCGCTCCACATGATGCCCAAGACGGCCATGGGCAGCGCCAGCACCAAACCGGCCAGGGGGCCTGAAATGGCAATGTCGAACAGCGCTTTGCGGTCACCCGCTCCGCGCCGCTGAAAAATCACTGCTCCCATCGTTCCGATCGGAGGGAGCGGCATCGGGATGAAATAGGGGAAACTAGCCGGCACACCGTAGCGAACCGATTGCAAGAAATGCCCCATTTCGTGGAAAACCAAAATCGACATTAACGACGCGCTATAAATCGCTCCACCGACCCAACCGGAATCGAGCACTCCCACGTACCACGTACTTAAACAGGTCGCCACGAACAACATCAGCGGCCGGAACCAACGTTTCGGGGGGGCTGCGGGTCTGCGTGAGCCTTCCGGAACGTTGCCCAGTCGAATCTCACGTTCGTGTTGCGCAAGGAGTTCGTCGAACTGCTCGGGCGTCAAATTGTCTATGTTCAGTCCTTGATTCGCCATGCTGATCCGGTCCGAGTGATTGGAAGTCCTGCCAGACGTATTCTACCATGCGAGTGGGATGACGAACACCGGTGGTTTTAGCCCGAAACGTAATCCCGCCTGCCGGTTACAGCAATTAGCGGGGTTTTTCGACGCGACATTTGGGATTCTTGCCCCCAAGGCAACAATATGCCGTAGGGCAGGCTCCCACCTGCCGTGATTGAACAGGCACGAACAACATGATTCGCGGCAGGCGGGAGCCTGCCCTACGATGAATTCATCGCCTTCGAGCCTGTCCCCACAAGCCACAAGCCTACCACGGAATACGACGATGACAACTCGACCGCTACGCAGTTCCGAATGGTTCGCCGGACGTGACGAATTGGCGCTGCAAAACCGTTCCGCGTTGCGGTCCATGGGATTCGATGCCGATTTCTATGCCGGCAAACCGGTGATCGGCATCGCCAACAGTTGGAGCGAACTGAACAACTGCAATCTCAACCTCCGCGATTTGGCCGAAGCGGTCAAACGGGGGGTGATCGCCGCCGGGGGATTGCCATTGGAATTCCCCACCATTTCGCTGGGCGAGGAATTCATGAAACCCTCGGCGATGCTATATCGCAATCTGATGGCGATGGACATTGAGGAAACGATCCGCTCGAATCCCATCGATGGCGTGGTGCTGTTGTGCAATTGCGATAAGACCACCCCCGCGCAATTGATGGGCGCCGCCAGCGCCGATTTGCCGACGATTCAACTCAACGGCGGACCGCGGACTGTCGGAAATTGGCGGGGACAGCCGGTCGGGTCGGGGACCGACATGTGGAAATACTGGGACGATGTCCGCTCCGGTAAGATGTCCCGCGAGGAATGGAACGAACTGGAACGCTGTATCTCTTGCGGCGTGGGTGCGTGTAACGTGATGGGAACAGCTTCGACAATGACGTCGCTGTCCGAAGCGTTGGGCGTGATGCTGCCGGGGGTCTCCAGTCTCAAAGCGAATGATGCGCGGCGGTTGGCAGCGGCCGAAGCAACGGGGCGGCGGATTGTGGAAATGGTTCATGAAGACCTCCGCCTTTCAAAAATCTTCACACCCGCCGCATTTGACAATGCGATTCGAACATTGTCGGCGCTGGGGGGATCCACAAACGCCGTTGTGCATTTGATTGCCATGGCGGGACGGCGGAATATCAAATTGCCGCTGAGCCGCTTTGATGAACTCGCACAACAGACGCCGTTTTTGGTCAATTGCAGTCCGTCGGGAAAATATCTGATGGACGCCTTCCACGCCGCTGGTGGCGTGCCGGCGGTGTTGTCGGAATTGAAGAGCTTGCTGAATTTGGATTGTCTGACCGTGACGGGGCAGTCCATAGGCGAAAACATTGCCGCCGCGCGCAGCCACGATACGGATGTGATTAAGACGGTGGCGGACCCCATGGCGGCCGACGGTGCGTTGGCGGTGGTGACGGGAAACCTCGCGCCCAGCGGGGCGGTGATCAAAACATCGGCTGCTTCGCCGCACCTGATGCAGCATCGCGGCCGCGCGATTGTGTTCAACGATTACGCCGACATGCTGGCCCGTGTGAATGATCCCGCATTGCCAGTCGATGCGGACAGTGTGCTCGTATTACGCAATGCCGGTCCCAAAGGCGTGCCGGGGTTTCCGGAATGGGGCATGATTCCGGTGCCGCAAAAATTGCTTGAGCAGGGAATCACTGACATCGTCCGCATCAGCGACTCGCGGATGAGCGGCACGAGTTACGGAACGGTGGTACTGCACATCGCCCCCGAAGCGGCCGCGGGCGGATTGTTGGGCTGCGTACGCGACGGTGATGAAATTGAGTTAGACGTAGAAGAGCGACGCTTGCATCTGCATCTCGACGACGCGGAAATTCAACAGCGCCGCGCCGAGTGGCAACCGCTGCCCACCAAACATCTGCGGGGATATCCGCGGCTGTACATCGACCACGTACTGCAGGCCAATGAAGGCTGCGACTTTGATTTCCTCAGGCCCGAGTCGGATTCCGCTGTGGAATTTGTTCCACCAACGGTGGGTCGGTCTTGAGGATGCGTAGGGGACGTTATTTGCATTGGGGCTGCGTGTTGGTTGGCGGCCCTCACCCCCGGCCCCTCTCCCAGGGGGAGAGGGGGGAGGGTTGTTTACATTGTGATGCCGTATTTTTTCATTTTGTTGTACAGCGTCACGCGGCTGATGCCGAGGTCTTTGGCGGTTTGTGTGCGGCTGTGGCTGTTGCGTAACAGGGCGTGCTCGATGACTTCCTGTTCGGTAGAGGCCACTTGGCGTTCCAACGATTCGGCGGGCGGCAGGTTGAGGTGCGGCGCGCGGGTGCGTCCTTTGTCAGCCATTGGCTCGTTGCTGGGACCAGCGATTCCAGCTGTGATGTGCGACGGCAGATGCTCAGTGCGCAAGTGCCCGTCACGACAGTAGATTACGGCTCGCTGGATCACGTGCTCCAACTCGCGCACGTTGCCCGGCCAAGGATAGGCCAACAACGACTCGTAAAGCTGATCGTCGGTCGAATCAATTTTCACGCCATGCTTTTCCGAAAACCGTTCCACAAAGCGTTCGGCCAACGGCAAAACGTCGGACGTCCGCTGCCGCAGCGGGAGGATATCGAATTTCAACATATTCAACCGGTAGTACAAGTCAGGACGAAATCGTCCCTGCTCGACGAGCGGTTGAAGTTCCAAATTGCTGGCAACAATAATACGGGCTTGGGACTGCATAGTTTGATTGCTGCCGACCGGTTCGAATTGCCCCGATTCGATCACCCGCAACAACTTGACTTGCTGCTCCAACCCCAACACGTCGATTTCGTCCAACAGAATGGTGCCGTTGCCGGCGGCGAGGAATTTGCCGTCTTTGTTGGCATGAGCACTGGTAAAGGCCCCTTTCACGTGGCCGAACAGTTCGCTTTCGATCAGGTCATTCGGCAGCGCTCCGCAAGCGACAGTCATTAACGGCTCATCACGACGGGGAGAGGCTTCGTGAATCAACTTGGACAAGTGCGTTTTGCCTGCACCGGTCTCACCGATCAGCATCACAGTGACATCGTATTCAGCAGCGATTTCTAGATCGACCAGCATGCGACGCATGGCCGGAGTCTTGGTTTTAAATTGCTGCGACAAACTGCCCGGAACTTTGGCAGGTGTGGGGGATACTTGAGCTGCGGGTGTTTTTTCCGGCGCTGACGGCGGTGCATCGGTCTCACTCAGGTGGCCGAAGTACTCCGCCAATTGCGCGATGTTGTCATATGCCATCAAACGCACCGCAGGTCCGCAGGCGACCAAGCGTTGAATGGGTTCGGGGGCATTTTGCTCGGTGAGCAAAACGGTATTGAGTTGCCCGTAATTTCCCAACAACTCTTCCAGAAATGCAGCTTGGGCATGCCCGCCCCCTTCGATCAAACGGAGATCGGCAACAAGTCCCTCGGGATCGGCTTCGGCCAAATAGGCCAATACTGCTGAGGGGCTGTCGCACACTTCGACGTTAAAAATGTCACCAAATTCTTGGACGACATCCGCTACGAAACTACTGTCAGGGGTCAATAATAGGATTTGGGGTCGACGTGTGATCATGAACTGGCCCGACGAAAAAGGAGGTGAATCTAGTCCCATTCTTCCATGATGGCCTTCCAACGAATGTGGGGGCAACCTCTTCTGTACAAATACAGTGCCAAAGTGTAAAGAAATTTGAACTGGCCTGCATAACTGTCATAGCAGAAATAGATTACGGCTTTTTCGCAGCCGGATTACACGCGCGCGCCATGTTGCAGAATTACCCGAGGCAAGTGATAAAGTGTTGCCGAAACTCAACAAGCGACGCAATCCGCAAACTTCGTTCCAGCAAGTCAACAGAAGTGTGCAATCATGCGCGCTAAGCAGATGAATCGTTGCCTAGGCGTAGCTGCCGGTCGACCCATGCTTCATCCACGAAACGCCGCAGCAGCCAGCGCAAGGATCGCTCCATAGCCGCCAACTCAGTTGTCGTGGGCGGCGCATCGGAATTGTCGAGCGATGTGACACCAATGAGACTCATGCGCAGCAAGAGTCGATCGCCTTGGGCCATGAGGTTGAGTCGATCGAGCACGCGCTTGCTCCAGACAATGCCGAATTGATCGCGAAATTCAATCCAGACACGGTCCAGAGGTACGCGGACGGCATACGTCGGCCGCGCCGCATGGGCCGCCCACCAAAGCGCCGCAGTTAGAAACAGCGTGGCGAGGAGACGACAATGATCCGTCTGGGGCAACCAGGAAAAATCAGCGGTCGCCGTCGGTGCGACCACCAACAATAACGCCCCGGCTGTGAGTGCTGCCGCAAGCGTGAATCTTGTTCCCAAATAATTTCCCAGCCCCATCACAACGACAAAGGCATACCCCACGACCATTGGTGTTTGCAGCAAGAATTGGCCGTTGGCCAGGGTTTGAGAAACGGTGGCGGCTGCGGGCCAGCCAAACACAAGCAGAAAAGGCAGCACAATAAACCAACTCCAAACGCGCGTCACCGGTCGCTGCGCGCCGAGCACGGCAATCGCCGGGCAGAGCATCAATAGCGCCGCGGCATACCAGACAAGTTGCACGATGCCGCGGTGTGAATCGGCGGCAAACAATTGGCCTGCAGCGGCAGCCATCCAGATCGTTAAACCAACTCCCCCCCACCGCCAAGCAGAGATCAAAGTCGTCCGCTGCACAGCTGTGCGAGCCCGCCAATAGGGAAGGAGCGTCGATGCAATCGCAATGAAGCTGAGGTATTCGATGAGGCGTTCCACGTGGTTAAGTCTCTAAAGAGCCCGCTCCATAAGCGAGTGCTTTGATGCCACTTGACTCGGAGGTTGTGTGCCACTGGGTCGGCCAGTGTTTGTAGATTGTCCCGATATTTGGTTCTTGCACTGGCAAAGCCAGTGGCACCCGAAATTGTCACTGCCCTAAAAAATAGCTGCCACCTACTCGTTGTGCAATTCATTCACCAGCACGCGTAAAAAAGGCTCGACGTCGGTCACCAAACCGACCGTTTGGAATGAGCCGCGATCCGAGAGTTTTGTGACCGTCGCTGGGTTGATGTCGACACAGACGACTTTCACCCGTGCGGGAAGTAGATTGCCGACAGCGATCGAGTGCAAGGTCGTCGCAATCATCAAACAAAAGGTCACATCATGAATCAGTTCCCGCATCCGTTGCTGAGCGACGAGCGTATCGGTGATCACCTCCGGCAGTGGGCCGTCATCCCGAATACTGCCAGCTAAGACGTAAGGGATGTCGTGTTGCACGCATTCGTACATGATGCCGCTTTTTAGACTGCCGTTCTCAACGGCCGCCTTGATTCCCCCGGCACGACGGATGGCATTGATCGAGCGGAGGTGATGTTCGTGCCCTTCGTCCATCACGTTGCCTTGTTCCATCGAAATCCCCAAGCTGGTACCGAACAATGACTGCTCAATATCGTGTGTTGCCAACGCATTGCCGGCGAACAGCAAGTCGACATAACCTTCGCGAATCAGCGTGCTGAAATGGTCGCTGCTGCCGGTATGCACAATCGCCGGTCCGCCCACGACAAGAATTTTTCCCTCACCGCGTTGAGCTTTGCGCATTTCGGCAGCGACGTCGCGAACGAGAATCCCCTTCGGTTTTTCGCTGGAGACGGCGCTGTTCATAAAAGCAAAGGCCCCATTCGCCGACAATTCCCGCTTGAGTGGTTTCACACGGACACCCAAACGGCCCACGACAATCCGGTCTCCCTTGGCCACTTGGCACATAGGCAGACAATCGGCCGCATCGCCGGCGGCGCTGATGCGGAGGCCGCAATCCATTTCTTGTGGGGAGACGTCAATCCAAGTGCCGTGGAGTCGCACTTGTGTGTCCTGATTCGTCGTGCAATAGAACCCGCTAGGAAACGCTCCGTCCATGTCGGCTTCGACGATCGTGCAATCCTGTTGGTGTACCGGAACGGCGCCGTGTTGACCGATGGAAGTGAGAATCTTCTCCAACAAATCGGCCGTTTCGGCGCTGACCTTTAAAGTGGCCGAACTCGGATCAGCACGCCGCTGACCGATATTGATCTGCTTGATTTCAAACGTGCCGCCCAGCGTGGTGATTTCGTCGAGAATCTTCGGCAAAATCAGACTGTCCACGATGTGCCCTTCGAGCAACACATCCTCGACAAACGTGGCTGCGGACTCGCTCGCTGATTCGTCGCTCATGATGTCGTCCGATTCGATAATATTTACCAGTGTGGGGAAAACGACAGCGAGAGAAAACCGGTCCTCAACGCGACGCTTTCACGTCGTCGCCAATGCCGCTAACATACTGAACCATGTTCAGTGAAGTTCCATCGTCTCGCGCGACCGAATTGTACGTTTCGCACGGAATGGGATCAACGTGGATGATTCTCGGTCGCAAACCCGGTCTCAGAACCAGGGAGACTGTGCGAGCGAGTCGTGAACCGGTTTTTTGCGATCATTAACAAGACAGTGACGGACCATGGCCAAACAGAAAAAGACAGCAATTACTCCGACGCGGGAAGCGGATTATCCGGAGTGGTACCAGCAGGTGATCAAAGCGGCCGATCTGGCGGAACTTTCGCCGGTCCGCGGGTGCATGGTGGTCAAACCTTGGGGTTGGGGCATCTGGGAGAACATGCAACGTGTGCTGGATGGCAAGTTCAAGGAGACGGGGCACGAGAACGCCTATTTCCCGCTGTTCATCCCGATGAGCTACCTCGAAAAAGAGGCCGAGCACGTTGAAGGCTTTGCTAAAGAATGCGCCGTCGTCACGCACCACCGCTTGGAACCGGATCCTGATGGCGGGCTGCGTCCGGCGGGCAAGCTCGACGAACCGTTGATCGTGCGTCCCACCAGCGAGACGATCATTGGCGAAATGTATGCGCGCTGGGTCCAGTCGTATCGCGACTTGCCGATCTTGATCAATCAATGGGCCAATGTTGTCCGTTGGGAATTGCGGCCACGGATGTTTCTGCGGACGGCCGAATTTCTGTGGCAAGAAGGACACACCGCACACGCCACCGAAGCAGAAGCTCGTGAGGAAACCGAGCGGATGCTGCATGTGTATGCCGACTTCGCCGAGAACTGTATGGCGATGCCGGTCATCCGCGGCGAAAAAACCGCAGCGGAGCGTTTCCCTGGAGCTGTCTCGACGCTCACGATCGAAGCCATGATGCAGGACCGCAAAGCGCTGCAATCGGGGACGTCGCACTTTTTGGGGCAGAACTTTTCCAAAGCGCAAGGCATCAAATTCCAGAATCAAACCGGTGACGAGGAATTCGCTTGGACGACCTCCTGGGGTGTCTCGACGCGGTTGATTGGCGCTTTGATCATGACGCATAGCGACGACGACGGACTGGTACTGCCGCCGCGATTGGCGCCGGCGCACGTCGTTGTGCTGCCGATTTACCGTAGCGACGAAGAACGCCAAAACGTGCTTGCCTATTGCGAGAAACTCAAAAAAGAGTTGGAAGCGCAATCCTATGGCGGCGAGCCGGTGCGTGTGCGGATGGACGATCGGGATCTCCGCGGCGGCGAAAAGAACTGGCAGCACATCAAAAAAGGAGTGCCGCTGCGAGCCGAAGTCGGTCCGCGTGATCTTGAAAACGACTCGGTCTTTCTCGCCCGCCGCGATACGGGCGAGAAAGTCGGTATACCGCGGAACGAACTCCTGGGAACGGTCGGCGACATTCTGGGTGAGATTCAAGACGGCCTGTTTCAACGGGCATTGGAATTGCGCGAACAGAATACACGGACGATCGATAATTTGGACGAATTCCGCGAATACTTCACGCCCAAGAACGCCAATAAGCCGGAAATCCATGGTGGATTTGCGTTGTGTTACTTCGTCGATGAAGACCCTGCTGTAGAAGCGGAGTTGAAAAAGTTGAAGGTGACCGCCCGTTGCATTCCCATGGATCAAGACGGTGAATCAGGGCAATGTCTATTCACCGGAAAACCGACCACGACTCGCGCGGTGTTTGCCAAGGCATACTAGTTTTTCCCGAGTCTTACGGCAGCTTTCGGAGATTCGACCAACCCATCCTGTTGTTCTCGAGCGAAAAAACAGACAATGCTCGACGTGGCGATCATCGGCCTCGACTCGGCCTGGGAAACGACGCATCAACCGGCTTTGCAAATGCTGCGCGACCGGATGCGTATCCGCGTCGTCTGGGATGCCGTCGCCACCCGCGCCGAACAAGCTGCGTCTGAATTCAAAGCGACTCCCTGCGAGGGAATCCTCCGCGCCGTCTCCCTACCCTCGGTCCAAGCGGTCTTGGTACTGGGAGATGCATGGTGCCGTGACGCGTTGCTGTCATTTCTGATGCAAAATGACAAACCCAGTTTTGTCGCAGATGACACGACTCTGCTACGAGCGAGTGCCATCACCGATTTCACCGACAAAGACCTCCGCACGCCCATGATCGTGCCGGAACTTTCGTTGCGATATACCCCGGCTACGAGTCGTTTGCGAGAATTGATGGCGACACGACTGGGCGCCGCCCGGGAAATCGATGTCCAAGTCGAATGCCCTGCCAGTAATGACCTGATCCAGTCGCGGCTGCCGTTGATCGATTGGTGCCGGTATCTGGTAGGCAAGCAAGCAACCGTCCAACAATCCACAGACGAAACTTTGCTGCTGGAGTTCCCCCCCTCCCGATCCCAAACCGAGTCGGCACTGGCCCGCATCACGCTGGTCGAGACTCCGACCGCTACCCAGAACGTTTCCCCGTTCACAGCCACCATTCAATGCGAACGGGGGACCGCTAAGCTGCGCGGAACACAGGAAATCACTTGGACGCACGCTGAGGATCAACGCACCGAAGTCCTGGAAGGCGAACGCGACGGCATGGTCGTACTCCTCGATCTCTTCTGCCGCCGCGTGCTGGGTGGCCTAGTCCCCATCCCCACCATTGACGACCTCATCACATCCGCCCGTCTGGCGAATGAAACCTAAACGTGCGTAAAAAATTCTTAGCCACAGATGAAACACAGATTGAACACAGATAAAAAAAGAATGAAAACAGTTTGCCGTTGATCGCGAGGGCAACGGTAATAGAAGCTGGTTTCTAATTTCAATCTGTGTTTGATCTGTGTTCAATCTGTGGCTACGAAAACCCCTCGCGTCGATTCACTCCCATTCGCCTTGCAGCGTGAGCACCAGTCGTCGGGAGGTCGCGTAATCGCGGTGTTCGCACAGGTAGATGCCTTGCCAAGTGCCCAGACAAAGCTGGCCGCTGCTGACGGGGATTGTCAGTGTGTTGCCCAGCATCGAAGCTTTGATGTGGGCCGGCATATCGTCGGGGCCTTCGCAGGTGTGCACATAGGGCCACGATTCGGGGGCGATTTTATTGAACGCCATTTCCAAATCGACCGGCACATCGGGATCGGCGTTTTCGTTGATCGATATCGAGGCGGACGTGTGCTGAATAAATACGTTCAGCAATCCGGCACGGACGTCCGCCAAATCAGGAATCGCCGCCACGACCTGCCGCGTCACCAAATGAAACCCCCGCGGCGCAGCCGGGAGCGTGAGGTGGTATTGTCGAATTTCCATAATGCACTCATTGAATAATTGAGATAACGCTTGGTTAGTTTCAAATCTAACCATTCAGTCCCCATCACAGCAACGTGATTACCCCGAAGGGGTTTGACATCATAGCCCAGGGTAAGCGGCAACGCCGCGCCACCCTGGGAAACGGTCCGTTTTATATGCTCGAACCCTGAAGGGGTTTGACACCGCGATCGCCGACGATTGTTTGGCCATTCCCCGGTTGAGCAACCCCTTCAGGGATGTGTTTGGTTTCTCTCCGTGACCCAGGGTGCGCTCACGGCGTTCGCAACCCTGGGCTATGATGTTAAACGCCTTCGGCGTTTCTATTGCGAGTCTCCCCACTACTCCCGAAACGCGAAGCTAAACAACTCCGCGTCCCGCAAGTGAAATCGTAGGCAGATCGGTTCTCCCGCCAGTGAGGCGAGCGTTTCTTTGGAAAAACCGACGTCGGCTCGCAGTTCATCTCCTTGAAATGGTTTGGGACGGGAATAGTCCGACAGCGGGCGGCCGTGCACGTCGCACAACTCGACGATCACCATCCCCTTGCCGCGCGTGCGGGCGTTGATCTCTAATTTTAATCCGGTGAATTGGATCGGCACCGTCGTCAGCACGCCGCCTGTGGCGGGACCATCGGCCGAGACAAAGCGGTCCAGCTTCCAAGTGGCCAGTCCGATGCTGCCATTGAACTCGCTCATCCGCCCGGTCCCCTCCGCGCGATACAAACAGGGTGTCCCGTGCGTGTAGTTCGCGCCGCCATAATACAGGCGGATTTCGTCGCCAACACGTATTGCTTCGGAGGGCGTGGTGAAGAATCCGCTGTCCCACTCCCCTACCCTGCCCCGTGGAACACATGGGGTGCGAAAGGGACGTTCCCAATTCACCAAATCCCGTGTGACCGCCAGCTGTAACTCGCCCGGTCCTTCGTGATTGCCGTAACGCGCATTGTTGTTCACTGTGAAGACCCACGGAAAACCGAGCGTGCAACTCTCCGCTTGATACACGCCGACACCATAAAATTCCGTCCGCATCAATTCAGGATCGTCCGGTTGGTCCAAGATGGGGCGTACCTCTTCAATTCGCGCTAATGACCCCGCGTCGTCGCGCAGATCGGGTTTCAATATGTAATACGGCTCGGTCCATTTCAAAAAATCGTCGCTGGTGCTCAGGGCAAAACAGCGGCGGACCTGTGTGCCGACCTTGGTACTATGTTTGGGAAGGGCGACGTATTTTTTGCGGACGTGATCGTAATAAGCGGTCAGTACGTCACTCGACCGGCAAATCGGCTCCTGGCTGAGGCGGGTCCAGTTCAAACCGTCGGGCGAAGTGTAGGTGTGCGGGCCGCCGGCCGGTTTGGGTTCGTTGATCCAACAGACCATTTTGTAGCGCCGCGCGGGATCGGGATCGTTGTTGTCCTTCATCACGCTGGCCAACAGGGCGTTGGAGACGACGTTGGTCTTGCGGCCATCCTTGGCGGGAAGCGTGCCGACCAGCGGTTTTTCCCAGGTGATGCCATCTTTGCTGGTGGCGTAACAAGTCACGAAATGGTCATAGCTTTCGGTCGGCATCCCCAGATACCACATCTTGAAGAGCTGTTCTTCGTTGTCGAACAATACATTTCCATAGATCTCAAGCCGCCATCCTTCCCAGGGCTGATCGGCACGGATCAGAGGATTTTGAGAATGTTTCTCCCCGGGATGCAGTGTGAACGCCACGTTTTTCGCCTCACGGACCAGGACTTGATCCACGAACAGTTGTGCGCGATTGCCGACGTCAAACGGCGAGTCCGCTCCGTTTGCCACAAGTGTCGACGCAGCGAGAGTATTTAGCAAAACAGCAGCGAACAACAGCGGGCGAATCGGCACGACGGCACTCCAGTGGAATCCAGGTGAATCAACAGCAACGGCCAATCGATTGTCAGGCCCCCATCCCCGGTTGTCAACGCGGCCGCACGTTCGTTGATTTCCGCAATCACGACGCGCATGTTAGGATGAACATCAAAGCGGTGGGGCTGGCTTCCGCCTGCCGTTTTTGGAGAGGGACACACAGCTTGAATCCCGGCAGGCGGGAGCCTGCCCTACAAACAGAACACCATCCAACCGGAACAGACCGATGGCTCTTGAACGTGTAACTGAATTACCAGAACTTCCCGCACGCAAGACCGACTCGCACAAAGGGTCCTTCGGCCGCGTGTTGTTAATTGCCGGCAGTCGGGGGATGAGTGGGGCGGCTTGTTTGAGCGGTCTCGGTGCGCTGCGCGGCGGCGCGGGGCTGGTGTTTGTGGCAGTCCCCAGCGGCATTGTGTCGATTGTGGCTGGCAGGGAACCATCGTATTTGACCATCCCGCTTCCCGAAGATGAAGCGGGGCGTTTGCATGCATCCGCAACTGAAACACTTCAGGACGAAGTGGCCAAACCGGATGTGATCGCCATCGGCCCTGGCTGCGGTCAGTCTCAGGCGGTCACTGACATCGTGACGTGGCTGTACCGCGACATCGACAAACCGCTGGTGGTTGATGCTGACGGGTTGAACGCTCTATCGACACTGGATACCTTGCCGCCCGCCGCAGGGCCACGGATTTTGACGCCGCACCCTGGGGAATTCGCTAGGCTGACGGGGACTGATATTAAAACCGTGCAACAAGCGCGGGAAGAGATGGCGACCGAATTCGCCGCAACGCACAGCTGCGTGGTCCTGTTAAAAGGGGCCGGAACGGTCATCACCGATGGTCACCGCGTGGCCGTGAATAGCACAGGCAACAGCGGCATGGCCACCGGCGGTTCGGGAGACGTTTTGACCGGTCTGATCGCGGCGCTGTTGGCACAAGGCCTGCCGGCCTTTGAAGCGGCACAACTTGCCGCGCATCTGCATGGACTAGCGGGTGATTTGGCTGCCGCTGAGTTGAGCGAGCCGGGGTTGATTGCTTCGGATTTGCCACGGTATTTGCCGACGGCGTGGTTGCGGATGTTGGCTCGGTGAATCGTTTGTAACGACCGCCAGTCTGCGGTGGACATATTGGAGGCACCCATGAAGAGCGTCGTTGTGACGATAATGATTGCCGTACCTGCAATCATCGTAATCCTCCCCTTGGCGATGTTCGTCTATTCTGTGTGGATCCAAAAGCGAACGGACGCCCGAATTCGACGCGCAGGAGGACCTCGGACGTTGAGCGAGATCAAAGCGGCGATTGGCCAGAGGCCGTATTCGCTGGTGAGTATCCCGAATGAGTCGGGCAAACCTGAAGTTTGGATCTGCCTGTGTGACGTTGGACCGTGTGAAATACTAGAGGTCGCAGATCAGACAAGATCGCAAAGAGATGACGTCCGCCAAGCCGTTGAGGATCTATTCAATGAGTTTCAGAAGAAACTTGAAACGGTGGAAAACAAAATGAACTTAGACTTCAAGGGAGACCGGTTGCATCCTGTGCCGTTTTCCGGCGGTACGCTGGACTACCTGGAAGATCACATTGGCTTTCCTGCCATTCGAAAAATCGACTTGTGTTACATCAATCTGAAGTAAGGCGGTCAAACTCCACTCGCCTTGAGCAAAAAACAAGCAGTTGCGGCAGGCGGGAGCCTGCCCTACGTTGCTATGCTGCTATTCATATCGATCACCCGCGAAGCCGTTGAAGTCGTAGATCGTCTCTTCCAGGTAGCCGATTACAAATGGTCGGTTGGCGCTCGAGGGGCGGAAGTGCCAGTGTTGGACGAATGTGTCGGCACCCGGCCCGCCCCACATATAGTCGCGTTCGCCGTCACTACTATTTTTGGAGCCGCCATTCAGGTAATCATTCCCGTCCTGCCCTTTGAGATAATCGGTGCCGCTTTCGCCGTACAAGCGATCGTCACCCAAATTCCCTAGCAAGGTGTCACGCCCACTGCCCCCCCTTAATACGTCATCGCCATGGCCACCGGCCAGCCAGTCGTTGCCTTCCATGCCTAAGAGAGTGTCGTCACCGGCTTCACCATAAATCCGATCGTTACCGCTATGGCCAATCAAAGCGTCGTTGCCATCGCGGCCTTTGAGTGTGTCGTTACCGAAGCTTCCCATCAAGATATCGTCGCCCTGTCCGCCGACCACATAGTCGTCGCCCTGACCGGCATCGACCACATCATCACCCTTGTTGCCTTTGATGTAGTCATCGCCTTCGTCACCGCGGAGATAGTCATCCCCACTATTGCCATAAATAGTGTCGTCGCCTTCTTTACCATAGATAGAGTCCACGCCTGCTCCGCCGTAAATCCAGTCGTTGCCCGCCCCGCCGAAGATTTCAGAGTCCTTTTCGGTGCTGTTGTAAATCACATCATCGTCGCCGGCACCGCGGATGCGGATGAAGGCGATATCGTCGGCATCGAATTCCCGGTGCTGTGACTCGACCCAATAACCGCCGACATACTCATAGGCCTTGACGTGGATTGTCTGTCCGCTGTCGTCGTAGAACACGCTCAACTTGTCACGGTCCGCGGTGCCGATCACTTCCAGATTGGCGCCGTCGAGATGAATGTCGACACTACCCGCCATCAGCCGGCGATCTTCCAGGTTTTCAAATCGCATGGAACGTACGTTTTGACGGTGCGTGCGGTGAGACATGGAGCGTCCTTTGGTGGGAGGAATGGTTGGAGCGTCGACTGCGGAAAATACCGGCGATTGCTGAGTATTCGTGTATTGCGTGAGAACCGTGGGAGTGCGTATGCCACCGTGCGAGAGCATGCGGCCAAACTGCGTTCAACAATAGGATCACAACTGCTCTACAAAACCGGGCATGTTTTCTTGCAGTTTTTTCGAATAAACCACAAGTCATTGCTCACATAGCACTTAAGACACCAGGTAAATGGTTGGTTTCTCGACCGCGCGCCTCGGTGGTCCCCGCGAAGCAAATTTCCCCCCTTTGACTCTCAACCCCCGCTTTGTTGTAATAACCCCATAATCAACAACAATAAAAAGGCACAGCGACCAACGGGAGCGGCATATCGTTCTCGAGCGGAAGCTCGCACAAAGCGGCTGTGCCGCCGCATGGATGAAATGAGGGCGTGGGATGGGACGGGTTTGGCGTTTTGCGCCCTATGATCAAGCAGCGGCGCGGCAATTAAGCGGCACCACACAACTTTCGCCATTGGCCGCTCAGGTACTGTTCGGACGCGGCTACGAAACCGCTGAAGCGGCCCGCGGTTTCTTGGATGCAAAGCTGTCCGATCTGCATCCCCCCGAAGCGCTTCCCGGTGTTCCAGAGGCGACCGATCGGATTCTCAAAGCCATCAGCGAGAACCGTCGCATCACGATTTACGGTGATTACGACGTCGACGGTGTGACCGCCACGAGCCTGTTGTGGCATTGCCTAAAACTGGCCGGCGCGGATGTGCATTATTATGTGCCGCATCGCTTGGAAGAGGGGTACGGACTGAATTGTGAGGCTCTGAAATCTATTCACGAAGATGCGCCCAATTCGCTCGTCGTAACGGTTGATTGCGGGATTGCCAGCGTAGAAGAGGCGGCCTATGCCCGTGAGTTGAGACTGGAATTGATCGTCACCGACCACCACCAATTCGCGCAAACTCTGCCCGAGGCCGCTTGTCTGGTTCATCCCCGTCTACCGGAAACGGATTATCCGTTTGGCGATCTGTGCGGCGCGGGCGTTGCGTTCAAACTCGCCTGGGCGATTTGCAAACGGCTGGGGGATGGCAAAAACGCTTCGCCGCGGATGCGGGAATTCCTGTTGGATGCCGTGGGGCTGACCGCTATCGGGACCATCGCCGACGTGGTCCCGCTGGTGGGTGAGAATCGTGTGATCGTGCGTTATGGATTGAACAGCCTACTGGATCGCGCCAACATCGGCCTCAAGGCGCTGATGCATATCAGCGAACTGAATAACAACCGTTTGCTTGATTCCGAGGATATCGGCTTTGGCCTCGCCCCCCGTATCAATGCCGCTGGAAGGCTGGGGCAAGCGCGGTTGGCGGTCGAATTGCTCACGACTGATAAGACGGATCGCGCGGTCGCCTTGGCGGATTACTTGAATCAACAAAACGAAATGCGAAAAACCGTCGAACGGCGGATGCTCAAGCAGGCCAAGGAACAGGTCGCGGCAAATCCTGACTGGGAAAATGCCCCCGCACTCGTTCTGGCCGATCCCGATTGGCATGCGGGTGTAATTGGCATTGTCGCCGGGCGGGTTGCCAGCCACTTTGCGCGGCCGGCAATTATGATTTCAATCAACAAACAGGACCAAACCGGCCAAGGCTCCGCCCGCACGTTTGCTGGGTTCGATCTGCATGCGGGACTGAGTTCCGCAGCGGAGCATCTGATCAAATTCGGCGGGCATCAAGCGGCTGCCGGGTTGCGGATTCATGCCGATAACCTCGACGATTTTCGCGCCGCCTTTTGCAATTACGTTTCTGGGAACCACGAAGTCACCGAGCGGGATTTGGAAATTGACATCGATGCCGAAGTCCGGTTAGCGGACCTCACGCACCGTGCGGTGACCGAACTCGACAAGCTCGGCCCGTTCGGACAAGGCAATCCGCGTCCTGTGCTGGCCTGCACCCAAGTCGAACTGACCGAACCGCCGCGCAAAATGGGAGGCGGAGATCGCCATCTCTCACTACGCGTGCGTCAATACGGCCGCGTTATGCGAGGGGTCTCGTTTGGCAATGGCGAGTGGGCCGATGAAATGGCCAAAGTCAGCGGCCCGATTTCGATCTGTTTCAAACCGACCATCAACCGTTTTCGCGGCCAAGAAAATGTCGAGTTCCATCTAGTCGACTGGCGTGCAGAAGAAGCCGCTACAAAGCCAGCCACAGCGGCAGTTTCCCAGAAATCCGCCAGCCGATAAAACACCGTCATTCCGAAATCGATTGTCATACGATATCCGTCGCAGCATGTTATCTGGCACAGCTTGATATGTGGCACAGTTCAGCACACTTACGCCGAAGGCATAGCACACCCTAGGTTGAAGTGTGACACGGAAGCACAACCCTGAAAGGGTTGCACACTCGTTGATCCACTCGGGACATCGCCGCGTTTCTCGTGAAAAACCCCTTCAGGGTTTGTTTGGTATTGACCGGTTTTCCCAGGGTGGCGCGGCTTTGCCGCTTACCCTGGGCTATGATGTTTAACCCCTGCGGGGTATTTTTTCTGATACTCATGCGTCTTTGATTGAGCTGAAAACTGATGGATTTGGAAACCAGTCGGCAAGCATTGATCGCCACGCTCAAGCGGGATGGCATCCATAGCCAAGCGGTCTTGGAAGCGATCGCCGAGACACCGCGCGAACGGTTTATGCCTGAAACCGTTCGCAACAAAGCGTACGAGAATATCGCTCTGCCGATCGGCGACGGGCAAACCATCAGCCAGCCCTACATTGTGGCGTTGATGACACAGGCGTTGGAATTGACCGGCCGGGAAAAGGTGTTGGAGATCGGCACCGGTAGCGGATACCAAGCGGCAATCCTTGCTCAATTGTGCCGCGAGGTGGTCACCATCGAACGGATCGCCAACCTCTCCCGCCATGCGCAGGTCGTGCTCGATTCATTGGGTTACGACAACATCGATTACCACGTCGCCGACGGCACATTGGGATATCCCGACGCGGCCCCCTACGACGGCATCTTGGTCACAGCCACCGCCCCCAAACTCCCGCAAGCGTTGTGCGAACAACTCACCCTCGGCGGCCGCATGGTGATCCCGATTGGTGAAGCGAAGGTCCAAGAACTGAAACTCATCACCCGCGGCACCGACGGATTGCGGGTAAAAAAACTGTGCGACGTACGGTTTGTGCCGTTGATCGGCGAACAGGGTTGGGAGGACGGCGAATCCCCGGGCGAATCCGAAGACTGATGCGGGCATGCATTGCACGCCGTTTTGATGGCTACCCGCACATCGCCGACAAATCGCGCAAATAATCCAGTGCTTCGTCGATATCCGGCGCATCGTAGGCCGGTTCGCGGCCGGCGTCGTCGCACTCCTCCAAGAGCATCAGTTCTTCGAAATCCTCTGAGGCTTCCAAACGGCGCCGTGCGCGGGCGCCGATGCTGCCGTCGGCGACCGCATGTGCTTCCATATGATGCTCGATTAGCCAAGCGGTCCGCGGCGTGATGTAATCGGCCAGTGCTTCCAGCCCTGCGGACACATGGTCGTCGGGATCAATCCCCTTGCCCACGTCATGCAACAGCGCCGCCAGCAGAAACTCCTCGTCGTAGGGACGTTCTTCGCGGGCGATATCGAAGACCTGCAGACTGTGATACAGCACGTCCCCTTCGGGATGGTATTTCTTGGACTGCTTCACTTGCTCCAACGGGACGAGCAGCATCTCGTAAATCTGGAAGCGATCGACGCGTTCCTCCACCTCGGCGACCGCCTCGTCAAGATCCAGGCTGGGATACTCCACAGCGAGAAACTGTTCCAACTCCGCAATACTGGCCCGCTCGATGGCTTTGCCGGTGACGGAACTTTTGAAGACGTAATGCGCCTGCTTCGACGCATAGATCGTCAGTTCAAAGGGAAACTGGTCGTGGAAATGCAGGTGATTAAAGACCCGCTCCTCGCCATGTTTGCGGACCTGCTTGCGCTCCAGGTCGTGCGGAATACCTTCTTCGCGCAGCACCGCCACGACTGCTTCGACGCTGTCGGAAAAGATATGAATATCGATATCCGACCCGCGCCGCACATGACCGGTCATCACGCTGCCGATCAGCCGGGGGCGAAACCGCTCCAATAGCCGCATGACTCTCAGGGCAGCGACGCGCATTTCGCGGAGGTTGGCGGTCCGTTGGTCCCCTTCATGCATGCGGGCAAAGCTTTGAATCGCATCGCGGATTTCGGCATTACTAGGCAAGTCACGGGGCTTCACCCAGCCGCGACACAACTTGCGACCCGCCTTCATCTTGGCGGTGTAATATTCGGATTCTTGCCGGGAATACATCAGACGGGCCGCTTCAAAAGCGATTTCCCGTCGCAGCTTGTCGCTGGGCATTGGTGCAGGCGCGACCATGTTTTCGCGCCGGGGATCTTGAGAAGAGTAGGCAGAGGGCAGTTGGCGGTAGGCAGTAAAAAAAGTGGCCGGTGGCCGGTGGTTAGTGGCCAGAGGTTGGACCATGATGACTCAACGGGTTAGGTGCGCCAACCCTACAGCCAAAAGCCTATGGTCTACGGCCTAATTCCTCAAGCCTGTTCCCTCACGCCTCAAGCCTAAGTCTGTTGCCCGGGGACTGAATCGACTAGGTCTTGGACTAATTTGACTAGTACCTCGTGCGTGCAGTGCATGTCGATTTGTTCGCGGCCGGATTGGCCGGCTTGGGAGCGGAAGCGTTGTAGGCTCACTCCGCTGGGGGCGTGGAGGACGGCTTCATAAAAGACCGTGTCGCCATCTTGTTTGCCGGGCGGGGTGGAACGGACGAGGACTTTTTTCTGTTTTTCGTCCTGTTCGAGCGCCCCCATGTTTTCCAGCAGGTAGGTGAGTCGATTGCAAATATCGTCGGCCCATTCCTTCACCTTATCGAAGGCGACGTTTTCCAGTCGATCGGCTTGCAGCCGCAATTCGCGAATCGAGCAACTCATGCGGTCCACGACCGTAAAGTCGACTTCCACGCGGACATCTTGAGATGTCCAGATGGCGCAAGTTGGCTGTTCGGAGGAATATCCGTGCAGGCTTGTCAGCGATTTTAAAACTTTAGTGGACAGGGCCATGATGACACCATTGGATAACGATTATAAACGTCGGTTATCAAGACTTGGGATTGCTCTCGTGTTCCGAACCATCGTAGGAAAGGATGGTTGGCGTCTCGTCCACAACCGTTTCGATATGCACCGGTCGGGACCAAAGTTTTTCTAAATTGACGAGCGTGTCTTCCGCATAGTCTTGTTTTAATTCCGTCCCCTGAAACCTGTGAAATAAGTAGAGTTCGCCTCGATTGCGATAGTTTCCGTCGAGGACATGGATAAAAGGACGACCGTGATTGGTCAGGTTGTTTAACAGTTGTTGTTTGATGCTATTGAATTCGCGGTCGGCAATTTCGTAGTAATTTGTATCTTCGTTGTACCGATACTGAAAGAAATTCTGTTCGATACAAAATTCAGGTGTGAGGAAGTTGTCGATAAATGTGACATCGTTGTGAACCCGGCGGACTTCGAAAATCTTTTCGCGCCCCTTGCCCAACTGCCGGTCCCACTTGGCTTTTTCGTGCATGTCGTCGCACGCTTCGTATTCCGGGCCGAATTTTCCTTGGTCCCAGCGGCGTTCGATGTCCTTAAACAGCTCGATGCCCAATTTATAAGGGTTGAGCCGATTGCGGCTGGTGGCCATAGTTCCGCTGTGGTGATCTGCGTACTCAATCACCTCGGCGTCGGTCAAACCGTGCGTGGTCATGATTTTGCTGTGCCAATAACTGGCCCAGCCTTCGTTCATGATCTTGGTTTGTCCTTGCGGTAGAAAATAATATGCCTCGTTACGGATGATTGACAAGACGTCGTGTTGCCAACTTTTTAGCGGCGCGTGTTCTAGCAAAAACAACAGCACGTCGCGCTGAGGAGTATCGGGAAAAGAGCGGCTTTTCTCCTTGTTTTCCTGCGTTTTACGTTCCTCGTCCGCTTCGGCTTGCAAAACGTCGGGCGGATTGATGTAGGGATCCATGTAATCTTTTGACGGAAACTTTCGGGTCGACTCTTGCGAATCCTCATCCTCTTTGTCCGGTTTCGGCGGAGCCTCTTCCTGTTGTTTTTTGACGTGCGGTAAATGCGAGTCGATCAAATCTTCTAGCGACAGGCAGGCGTCGATGAACTGTTCGACCGTTTCACTGCCGTAGCGATCGATATAGCGTTTCACGCGGCTGGCGTGGTTGGCCATCTGGTCCAGCATCTTGCGATTGGTGGGCGAAAACCAGGCGTTGTTCTTAAAGAAGTCGCAGTGGCCATAGACGTGGGCGATGACCAGTTTTTGATCCGTGAGTGAATTGCAGGAGAGCAGATAGGCGTAACAGGGATCGGTGTTGATCACCATTTCATAGATTTTCTGCAGCCCGTACGTATAGCCTTTCATCAGTTCGTCGTATTGCGCGCCGAATCGCCAATGCGGATAGCGCGTGGGGAATCCCCCATAGGCGGCGATCATGCTCAGTTCTTCATAGTTCACGAACTCGAAGATCGTGTCGTAAAAGTCCAAGCCATAACTCGCCGCATGCGCCTCCATCTCGCACTGGATGGCGGCGATATTCGAGGGCAATGGTCGATGTGTGGAGACGGGCATGGTTGATTTGGCTTTAGGCTGTAGTCCGTAGTTTTTTGAAAAGGCCGCGTAGGGCAGGCTCCCGCCTGCCGTCAATTGTTGTTTCCAGGAGCCCTTCGTCTTGTGGGATGTCCATTGCGACGGCAAAGCCGTCGGTTTGGGGCGTTGTTGTGTAGAATGCGAACCAGAAAGCGTCAATCAGGTGATTTGACTCCATCCGCCAACCCTAAAGTCTACGGCCTACCAGCCGACAGCCGTCTACAAGAAGTTTCAAAACCCTCTGACGCGTCACGTAAACACTTGTATTATAAACTCCTGAACAGGCGCAACCGGGTTTTGAAACTGTTTCTAGTCACTTCCCTTTTCCTAAAAACGACTTAATGGATTCGTAAATCGCTTCTTTATTTTCTATTTCCGAAAGCACCACGTTGTCGTGCTGTTCACGCACCTCTTGGAGTTCACGAATGAATTCGCCCGATCCGTACGGGCTTTCGACTTGGCCGTAACAGAATAAATTGCAGTGGGGCACGATGTTTTCGGTCAGGATCTCTAGGCAATCGCGGTTGTCTTCGCCCCAATTGTCTCCGTCGGAAAACTGAAACACGTAAATATTCCAGTCTGTGGGATTGAAGTCTCGTTGAATCAAACTATTCACCACGTTGTAGGCTGAGGAGATTCTGGTCCCGCCGCTTTCGCGGGTGTGATAAAACGTGTCTTCGTCGACTTCGCGGGCGACGGCGTCATGGATGACGTAACGCGTTTCGATGCCGTCGTATTGGTTTTGCAGCCAAGTGTCGATCCAAAATGCTTCGATGCGGACGATTTCTTTTTGGTCGTCGGTCATCGATCCTGAAACGTCCATGACGTAGATCACCGCGGCGTTGGTTTCCGGTTCATCGGTGGTTTTCCAACTGCGATACAACTGGTCGTCACGGGTGGGGATGATGACTGGTCGCTGCGGGTCGTAATCATCCGAGGCAATCAGCCGCCGCAGCGCTTTTTTATAGGTCCGTTTCAAATGCCGCAGTGAGTTGGGACCGGTCGTGCGAATGCTCGTATAGCGGTCCTTCTTGGTGGTGATGTTGTTTTTGCCCTTGGGTTCGATTCGGGGCAGTTCCAGTTCCTGCCCCAACATTTCCGCCAGCTCGTCTAATGTGACTTCGACTTCGCGGAGATGGCCGCTGCCTGGTTGATCGCCGGCTTGGCCTTGTCCGTCACCGTCATCCTGCCCGCGTCCGATTGGCTGTCCGACGTCGCCGTCGCCTTGTCCCACCCCGCCGGCCCCTTTTTGGCCATGTTGAAAATGCGGGATCTCGATATTTGGGACGGGAATGCTGACATAGTCCCGGCCTTTGCGGCCGATCATCTCGCCGTGAGTGATATATTTCCGCAACTGCCGACGGACTTTACCGCGCACAATATCCTTAAATCGCGATAAGTCTTGATCAATGTTGCGGGACATGAGTCGGCCTTGCGCGAAACTGCCTAGAACGAGTTTCAAAACCCGGTTGCGCTTGTTCTGGAAACGTTCAGATTCGTGTCAGTGAGACGCGACAGAGGGTTTTGATACGACTTGTAGTGAAGGATGTCGCCGGTGATGAGTCGTCTGGCGACAACGGATTTGAGCGACCGGCGACCTGACCGAACGAGTCCGCCGCGAATACCGTAGGAGGACGGAACGGATATCCGCGGGAACTCATGAAAACTTACTGACTCGTACGGCTATTCACTCTTGGCGTCGCCGCGAGCGAAAATACTGGCCACATACTGCAATACGTCGGTGGCAGATTCTTCGTTGTATCCAAAGTCACGGATCAGCCGGCCTTTGACGATGTCGATTTTGACCTGCGTGTCGGCATCGACCACGTTGGACACCAAACTGGTGAGTTTGATCGTATCCTTCTGATCCTCGAATAGTTTCAGTTCCAAGGCCTTTTGCAAACGTTCATTCGTTTTGTAATCAAACTGTTTTCCGTCCAACGACAAGGCGCCGATGTAGTTCATGATTTCCCGGCGGAAGTCATCCTTGCGGGTGTCGGGAATATCGATCCGTTCTTCGATGGATCGCATCAGACGTTCGTCCGGTTCCTCGGATTGACCGGTGAACTTGTTTTTGACGGTCTCTTTTTGGGTATAAGCTTTGACATTGTCGATATAGTTCGAGCACAGCCGCCCCAATGACTCTTCGTCGGCGGCGATGGCGCGTTGAACTTCATTTTTGACGATGTCGGTATATTCTTCTTTGACCACAGCGATCAAATGCCGGTAGTTTTCACGGATCTCATCGTTGGGGATCAGCGAATGATGCTTCAGCCCCGATTCGAGTTCGTTGAGAATCATAAACGGGTTTAAACTTGTGGCTGTGCCGTTGGCGACCAGGGCATTGGAGACTTTATCCTGAACGTAGCGCGGGGAAATCCCGTGCAGCCCTTCGGACTTGGCTTCGTTCCGCAGATGTTCGATGTTGTCCAGCGTAAAGCCGGGGAGCGACTTGCCGTTGTACAACTTCAACTTTTGCATCAACGTCAGGCCGGCGTTTTTCGGTTCTTCTAAGCGGGACAACACCGCCCACATCGCTGCGATTTCCAGTGTGTGCGGCGCTATGTGTTTGCCACGGACACGTTTGGTGTTGTAGTCCTTTTCGTAGATACGGATTTCTTCGGAGAGTTTGGTTACGTACGGAATATCGATTTTCACAGTCCGGTCGCGCAAGGCTTCCATGAATTCGTTGGACTGCAACTTGCGATATTCCGGTTCATTGGTATGCCCAATGATCACCGTATCGATATCGGTCTGAGCAAACTTCTTGGGTTTGATCTTGTGTTCTTGCGACGCCCCCAAGAGGTCGTATAAGAACGCGACATCCAGCTTGAGGACTTCGATAAACTCGATCAACCCTCGATTAGCGACGTTGAATTCACCATCAAAGTTGAAGGCGCGGGGATCGCTTTCACTGCCGAATTCAGCGATCTTGCGATAGTTGATGTCGCCGGTCAGTTCCGTCGAGTCTTGATTCTTTTCGTCTTTGGGCTGGAAGGTGCCGATTCCGATACGGTCTTGTTCGGAGAGAATCACGCGGCGAATCGTGGTGTCTTTGACGACCCGCGTCCAGTCGCCGTCGTATTTCTCGAGACGTTGATTGAACATGAACCGGCACAACGGACAGAGATCACCGTTGATCTCGACAGTGTGGCGATCTCCCTCGCCATCATTCTCGGCGTTGAGGTATTCCAACAATTCGCCGCGGTCACTGTTGGGAATTAGGTGCAACGGTTCTTCCCGCATGGGACACCATGTAATGTCCTCGCCTTCTTCACCTTTCCAACCAAACGAATAGAGTGCCCCCTCGTCGGTTTCGCTATAGCGTTCGACGCCCCGTTTGAGCAAGCGGGCGATGGTGCTTTTGGAACTCCCCACCGGGCCGTGCAATAAGAGCACGCGGCGTTCGCTGCCGTATTTCTTGGCGGCGCTTTGAAAGACGTTCACCAGTTCCATCAGCGGCTTGGTGAGGCCAAAGATGGCATCGCGACCGTCGTTTTCAGGGTCGTCAAAGAACTTGTAGCGGATGCGGCCTTCTTTGCTGCCTTCAACCGGATACGTTCCGTAGGAAAGCACCAAATCGTAGAGTCGCTGCCAACCGGTGCGTGTGACGTACGGTTTTTCGCGGACGATGTCGAGGTACTCTTGGAAAGAGCCTTGCCAGTGTTCCTGGCGGTAGACCTCGGGATTTTGTCGCTGTGATATGCGATCCAGGATCGAGTCGCTGTGTACCATAGTGGACCTCCTTCCGTAGCAGCAGTTCACTGAAATGTGAATCGCTTGTGGCCCCGTGGAGTCTTCCGTGTACGTGCGTGTCCAAAATATCTTAGCGCAGCAAGAACGACCTCACTCGCAAAAGAAATGCGTGATTGCGGTGAAGAAGTTGCTGACCGTCCATGGTCGACTACCAAATTTTAAATACTGGGGATACGGGACCTAAGGTGAAACCGGTGACAGGCAAAGCGTCGAGGATTTCCACCGCCAAGCGGCGGGTGTGTAAACAGTAATCCAATTATCAATCAACACGCGCATCCTTGCAATACCTGTTTTGAGCTAAGACAACGAATGAGGATCTGTCGGCCATCGTCTAAAAATGCGCAACAACTTTGCTGGATGTAACTTAAGGACCCTCCCCTTGTTGCAATTCATGGACTGGCTAAAAATGTGGCAGCAGGAGTCGCCCGGATTGGACATTCACACCTGACGGCAGAAAAGGAGGCATGCCATGACGCATCTGGCCATGTCGCACTTTTGTGCGACACACTTAAGTGCGACACAGTCCAGTGCGTCGCAGGAAGATGCATTGTTTGATTTGCTTTTTTCGAGAGAATTCCCATCGTCGTAATTTTGACTAATACGTCGTTTAGAAAACGACACTGACCCAGTGATCGCTAACCAGCCAAAACGAAACGTCATCGTCGACCTCCCGTAATCGGCGAAAACCAAGAGGGGCAACGGCTGGCAGTGATCATCCTCAGGAGGGAACGTTATGTTGGTTCTTGGACGTAAAGTGGGCGAAAAAATCTTCATTGGTGAAAACGTTTGTGTGACCGTCTTGGAAGTTAAGGGGGATCGCATTCGACTTGGGTTTGAAGCCGGCAAAGAGATCCCGATTCATCGCGCTGAGGTGGTTCAGCAATTGCAGGAATTTGAGATAGACAACCCCTGTGCTGAGGGTAAACTGCGCGGTCGTGTCGATGCTCGCAACGGTGATTGCCGCAAAAATGTGCACGGAGCGACTTGCACAGCGTCATAAAGAGGACGTCTTGAAACAGCCAGCGTATTAAGAATAATTTTTTTCAAAAATGAAAGGAATCGGAATCCGCGCCAGCGGTAGAGGCTGGTTGACTCAAGGAATTGATTTCAATGAACCCCCCGGTTTGCTCGGGGGGTTTTTTGTTGGCTGAGGAGATTTACCGCTCGGCATTCTCCGCAAATCGGCGCAACCGACTTCTGAGATACTGAGAGGAATGAAGTGAATTTCCCCGAGAAAAAGACGTGATTTTAGGGGGATCGCAGAACTCCTCTTCGAGAAAATCGTGGTTTCGCGTATACTTCTAGCCTATACTTGTCATAGCCATTTCACACATACACATCGTCCCGTTGTCGAAACGTTCGGCAATCCGGTTCTTACTGAATCAACCTCGTCATACCTACGAAACTGATTGCGGAGCGATCAGCGATAACTGTTGCCGCAGGCTCCGTTCGACCATGCGCATGCCCTGACATTGGGAACTATGCCGTTAAAAGGCACAGTTGTTGCTCATCAAAAAAGCACATCCATACATTGGTTTCACTAAGCGACAAAATTGTTATGCCGGCGTTTAACTTGCACCTAGGATTTCGATGAAACTGACTCGCTGGATTTTTGGGTTTCTGCGCACGAAGCGTTGAAAACCTTTGTAGAGAGATGCGTCTCTTGTCTTCGCCTCCTGAAAGGGGAAGCCATGCATCGCATGCGTGTCAAATTTG
Source organism: Symmachiella dynata (assembly GCF_007747995.1). Classification (NCBI taxonomy): domain Bacteria; kingdom Pseudomonadati; phylum Planctomycetota; class Planctomycetia; order Planctomycetales; family Planctomycetaceae; genus Symmachiella; species Symmachiella dynata. The sequence continues at coordinate 5,317,046 of NZ_CP036276.1, forward strand.
TTCCGCTTGTGGCGACATGCTTCGCTGCCAGCGCGGTATTGTTTCTCTCGTCAGCCGATATGGGCATGATGCTCTCGGCGGAGGACGGAGTCCAGGTTCAAAGGGTGGCCCGGCTGCCTGCGAATACCGCCGACACTCCGCGCGAGATCTCTCCAGCTGAAGCACAACAACAGCGCGAGGCGCTGCGGCAATTTGTGTTTCGCAATCGCGAATTGCGTCTGTGGATCGATGCCGCTCAACGGCTAATGACCGCCGGTCGAAATGACGAAGCGCTGGCGCAACTCCAACGTGTGTGGGAACACAACGAGGACAGTTTTCTTTACGACCCCAGTCAAGCTGATCCCCGCAGTGCTCGCAGGGAGGCGGAACAGTCGTTTGAACAACTCGCCGTTTCTATTTGGCGACGCTACGAAGTCCTGTTCGGTCCTGTCGCCCAACATCACTTGCAAAAGGCGGTCCAAGACGGCAACGTGCAGTCGGTCCAAAAAGTGAGTCGCGACTACTTTTATACGGATGCCGGATTTCAAGCGACGAATCGCTTAGCCACTTGGTGGGCGGATCATGGGAACTACGACGCAGCGGCGCGGTGTTGGGATCGCGTGTTTGAAAGTCGCGTGCACGCCCGGCGAATCGGACAAGTCCATCGGGTCAAGGCGGCCATCGCGTTTCGCCGCAGTGGGCAATCCCAGCGTGCTGAGGAAATACTAGCCGGTGCTGGAGTCGTGACTGCCAACGGAACGGACCCGCAGAGTACTTTCGACAATTCGCTGACGTACGCTGGATACAACGACGAAACCAATGCGCGGGCCGCCCTGTGGCCGATGGTGATGGGGACTCCCAGTCGCATTGCCAACCACGCAGGGAGTTCGCCTTACTTGCGACCGCTATGGCAACATGCATTTTTCAATCGAAAAACGGCAACCACGGTCGAGGTCGATGTCAACGAGAAGATTGCCAAGTGGTCCAAAGACCAACGTGAAAACGGACAGCCGATCGCGATTGCGCATTATCCAATCGCCGTCGGTGACCAAGTCGTACTGCGGGATCGCCAAGGAATTCAGTCGCTCGATTCGCAAACCGGAGCCTCGCGCTGGAATTTTGTCTGCGAATCGTCGCTGACGAAGATCAAACATGCCAAGAGCCGCGGAAAACGGGCCGACTGGAACTGGCTGTTGGCCGGCAATGCCAGTTGGGGCATGTTGTCCAGTGACGGGCAACACGTTTTCGCTATTGATGAATTAGAATTGAGCTGGAATCCACCACGGGTGATCGGTGGAAAAGTGGTCGAGGATCCAAGCAGGGATCGACGAAAGTCGAATCGTTTGATTGCACTGCCATTGCAATCGGATGGTTTAGTGAAGTCGCCGACATGGTCGGTGGGTGGAGTCGAATCGGAATCGAAAACCTCAAAGCCCGATCACTTGGCAGGACACTTTTTCCTCGGCGCGCCGCTCCCCTTGCATGGGCGGTTGTTCGTGGTTTCTGAATATCGGCATCAAGTGAAATTGACCGCCTTGGATCCAAGCACCGGTGAGGTGGATTGGTCGCAAGGAATCGCTCTGGTGGATATGTCGATTGACCAGGATCGCCACCGTTACGCACTCCCCTGCACGCCGTCTTATTCTCAAGGCATTCTTGTTTGTCCGACGCAGTTGGGCGTCATTGTCGGCGTGGATGAAACGACTGGCTCATTGCTCTGGGTTTATTATTACGGTGACCTGCTGCCGAAAAAACAATTCGGCAGCATGCCGTTTCGTCGGCACACTCCACACGGGTACGTCGGTTATCCCGACTTGCCGTTGATTGCCGAAGGCAATGTGATCACCATGCCGCGGCAGTCGAATTTTATTCATAGCATTGATTTAGCAACTGGCGACGGAAATTGGAAAGCGCCACGGGATGACAGCGAGTACGTTGCCACCGTTGATCGGGGAACAATCCTCGTCGTGGGACGTCACAAATGCCGTGGCCTGGATCTTGCAACCGGTGAAGTTCGTTGGGAAGTGCGGACCGGGATGTGCTCCGGACGCGGCGTCCAACTGGGCGACGAATATATTTTGCCGCTCGCGAATGGGACGGTTGCCAATCTGAACATTGCTACCGGTCAAAAATCAGGACTGTCGACCATTTTGGCCAAGGATGCGATCGGCAATCTCGCCGTCCACGATGACATTATCTATTCCCTGGTGCATGATCGATTGACGGCGTTTCCGCAGACGGAGCCGCATCTTCAAGAATTGACCGCACGCATTAGCCGTCAAGAAGCGTCTGCTACGGATTTATTGCAAGCGGGTGAGTTGGAATTGATTCTTGGTCGTTTGGAATCTTCGAAGCGGCACCTGCGATCGGCGCTGCGAGAGGAAATGCCGGTCGATCGGATTGAGGACGCCGAATCATTACTGTGGGAAGCGTTGTATTTGCAGTTGCATTCGCCTTCGACTGAAGAACCGGTGCTGCTGGCAGAGTTGAGCGAAGTGACGCACTCTCCCATGCAGCGCGCCCGCTATTTAGTGCACAAAGGGGAATACGAACTTCGCCAACAGCATTTTGAAGAAGCAGTCGATGCGGCACTGCAATTTGCAGATTTGGGTTTGACCGAACCGGTTCCCTTGGGCACCGACAAAACGCATCTCGTCACACAAGCCTCGTGGGTTCCCGATTTCTTTAGCCGCATGTGGAGCCAAGCCGACCCCGAAACGGCGGGATGGATTGGATCGCAGATTGCGCAACGTCTGGAAACCGCGCTGTCTAAGCGACGCATTAAACCGCTACGGCGTTTCTTGGCGAATTTTGCGAACTTTGAAGAAGCCGATCGCGCACGTTTGTTATTGGCGGAATTGGAGTTGAACGAAGGTCGATTCCAGACCGCAGAGTTGCTACTCAACAAATGCCGTCGTGACGGCGACTATTCCATTGCCGCGACTGCGACATGGGCGCTGGCCCAACTGTACGCCGACCGTCACCTGTACACCAAGTCGGCGGAAATGGCGCGGGACTTGGGAGAACATTTTGCCCGCGAAGAGGTCGCATCAGGATTGACGGGTGCACAGGCCGTTCAGCAACTGGGACGCCGCGACCGCACATTCCAAGCTGCGCTTTCGCCTCTCCGCGCGACTGCGGAAATTACGGGAGTCGGGATCAGCGAAGACCGTTCCCCTCAGTTCCAACTAGAAAACGTCTACTCCAATTTTTGGCGTCCGCTCAACGTCCCATACGATTGCGGCTTTGACTTACGGCCCACGGGCAAACGACGTCCGAGTACCGATTTGTGGCAGGTGCATCGCGAACTGGGAATGGCTGTGGGAGTCCTACGGTTGCCGAAGGGAGCCGTTGCTCCGTCGGCCGGTGCGGTGAATCAAGCCTTCTCCGGACATTTCTTCGCGGCGGGAAGCCATGAAGGGGGAGTGATGCATGGTGTGTCGCTGCTGAATCCCGCTCAGCCCATGGGTAAAAATGGATTGAAGCCCGCTGAGAAAACCGTTTCGTGGACAACGGTGGCAGCTGGCGCCTCGGAAAATGTCGGGACGATTCTACCTGGACCGGCCGGGTTTACGTTCGTTGCCTTTCAATCGCCGCAAAAGTTGCTGGTCCTTGATCCAGCCACGGGCAAGGTCCGTTGGCAGCGCAACGATATTCAACCGAGCGGCGGTTTGATGGCCGACCGAGAACATGGCCTCTTCGGCGACGAAGATGTCTTGGTGATGATGGGCCGCGACAAAAAATCATTCACTGTCTACGAGACGGCGACCGGACGAGAACTGCGGCAAGGGACGCTGGAGATCGAGCTGACCCAACAGCGAAAACTGTTTGGACGCAATTTTCTGCATGTTGCCCAAGAAGGAGAGATCCGCTACTTGCGGTTGTGGGATCCATTGACCGACGAATTCCTCTGCAATGAACCGGTGTTGTCAACCACAGCGGTGCGATCAAATCGTAATCCGCTCATCGTTCCTGTTTCCTACTCGAATAGCTTTGCCTTTCTCTGCCAACAGACAGGGGGACTGCGAGTTATCAACGGGATGACCGGCCGGGTCGAATTGGACGTTCCGCTTACGGCGGAAGAGGCGAGTGGGATACGGCATCTTTCGATTTTTCAAGACGAACACCGCATCTACGTAAATATGCAACGGCATGTTCGCGGAGCATGGCAGGCGAATTCCTTCGCAGGAGAAACCTACCTGCCCCACACACGGATCAACGGCGAGTTACAAGTCTATCGCCGCAAGGATGGAGAGTTATTGTGGACGCGCGGGATTCCGCAATGCGTGATCCCCCGCATCGACGACTTCCAGGAACCGGTGCTGGTGACATTAAGCCGCGTCAATTGGCGGGGCCAGTTCTTCCTGCAAGTGGCCGCCTACCACGCCGACACGGGGGAATTGCTCGGTCGTCGCCGCGATATTCTTTCGCATCGTATCGTCCAGGCGACGTTTGATCCGCATCACCGCCGGTTGGAGCTGCGAAGCCTCAAGAACCGGATTTCCCTGCAACTCCGCAACCAGCCAGCGCTGGACAGCGACGCATTGCAGATGGCCGAGCGACCGTAAGCCCCAGCGCGGTTGAGCCGCCCCCCAAACGACGCTGTTTTTTAGCCACCGATTGAACACAGATCAAATACAGATTCGCGGGGGAAACCGCAACGTCCCAAACCGACGGCTTGCCGTCGAGCACGGCGCCCCGTGTCGCTGGCCATCGATTTTCGAAAAGGTCGCTGTGCACCTGAGCATCAACAAGCCGCGGCACGTAAAAAAATTTGCGCAAGATATAAATCTTTGAAACGTTGGTAGCACGGGTGGCTTTAGGGGGGCAGCGGGTGAGGATCTCGAGAGAAACTCCCGAAATGCGTGCGACAAAAATAGGCAGAATTGCCGCCCAAAGGGAATCTCGCGGTTCCCGCCGCTCATTTTGTGTCGTAAAATGAGGATTGGGCCATCTAGAAGCGCATCGAAGTTCTTAACGCGGGCGTTCCGCGGTTTAAGTTCTTCTTAACGATGAGAGTCACGATTCTCGGGGAACCCAAACCATGCTCGTCCTGACTGATTTCGGGAAGCGATTCGGAATCACCCTGGCTGTCTGCTTGATCGCAGCCCTGCCCTTGCGGGGCATGGCGAAAGACACGCCTGCATTTCGTCAGCTGCGATTGAAGATGGTGAAAAACGTCGTAGCACGCGACGGGATCACCGATGAAGCTGTCTTGTCGGCGATTCGTGCCGTACCGCGGCACGAGTTTGTGCGGACGTCGCTACAGAAACTCGCCTACTACGATCAGGCATTGCCGATCGGATTCAAACAGACGATTTCACCGCCGTTTGTCGTCTCCTACATGACGCAAACCATCGAGCCCAAACCATCGGACCGCGTATTGGAGATCGGCACCGGTAGTGGGTACCAAGCGGCGGTGTTGGCCGAGATTGTGGATCATGTTTATACGATCGAAATCGTTGAGCCACTGGGTAAATCTGCTGCGCGGCGTTTGAAACGATTGGGTTACGACAATGTGACGGCCAAAGTGGGCGATGGATACCAAGGCTGGGAGGAGTATGCCCCGTTCGACAAAATCATCGTCACCTGTTCGCCGGAAGACGTTCCTCAAAAGCTGATTGATCAACTGCGGGACGGGGGCAAGATGATCATTCCCTTGGGCGAGCGGCATCAACAGGTGTTTTATCTCTTCGAAAAACAAGAGGGTGAGCTAGTCAAGCAACAGTTGATTCCCACGTTATTCGTTCCCATGACAGGTAAAGCGGAGGATGAGCGTCAGGTTCAACCGGATCCGTTGCATCCTCGAATCGTCAATGGGGGGTTCGAAGCGGCTGGGAACGAAGAGGGTCGCGCCGAGGGTTGGCATTATCAACGGCAAAACCAACGGATTTTGGTCCAAGCGCCTGAGGGGAAGGCGTATATGCAATTCCAGAATGATACGCCGGGACGCGGGTCGCAAATCCTGCAAGGCTTCGCCATCGACGGCAGCGAGATCTCGCACCTGGATATCAGTTTGTTCGTGCGACTCGAGGCGGGACGCAAAGGGCCGTTGCAGTACGAATTGCCGGCGATTTATGTTTACTTCTACGATCAATCGCGACAGGTGGTCGGCGACGCCGTTGTTGGACCTTGGACCGGCACGTTTCCGTGGAAGGAAGTCCGCGAAACCGTCAAAGTGCCGCGGCATGCCACGGAAGCCATTCTTCGTGTTGGCCTGAATGGCGGGCTCGGCACGCTGTGTGTGGATGATATCCGGATCGCACCCCGATAAGCTCAGGCAGCGATTCCGCATCGGGTTGCCGCTGTTTGTTCGGCTTCGATGGCCGCCTTAACGGCGTGGTTGAATGCGGCCGCGGTTGGCGTTAGTTGGACGCTGCGTCGGTTGTTGCGGTCCGAGAATCCCTAGCAGGCTCCGTCCCAGACCGTCCAATCGGGGGATGACGGATTGATTAATCTTCGGGTCTGCGGTCGTGCCGGTCACCTTGACGTAGACCCAATTTTCAGTCAGTCCGGCGGCAAGATTTCCCACGATCGGCACGGGTAGTTTGTTGCGCGGCTGGGTGGAGTAGAAGTCGAGATCGAGCGCGCCATCAGACTGTCGCATTCGTCCGCGACCTCGCAAACTGATGGCGTCCCCTGCCAAATCGATCTGCTGGAAGAAGTATTCATGCTTCGTGGATTCGAATTTGACAAACGCGCGATCGAATGCCGTCTTGTCCGGCGGCAGAAAACTCAAGGCCTTGGTCATCTGTAGAATCACAGGCAATTCATAGAGCGCCGCCGGGTTGATACTGATGTTTCCCCGACCAAGAAAGCTATTGGGATCAGAGCCGCGTCCCTCGAACACCACGTTGCCGTTGATCACGCCGCGCAACTGCTTTTGTTTGGGGGCGTACCGTTCGGTATACCGTTCCACGCGGCCATCTTTGATATGGATTTTGATTTTATACGCGTTGTTTTCGTCCAACGTGGCGATGCCGTCGAGCACTAATTTGCCGCCGATGAACTTGGCCGTAACGCGGTCCTGGTCGTCGGGCGCTGTCGGTCCGACGGCGGCTTTTTCGTCGCTGGCGACGGCCCGCGAACCGATGATAAATTGTTCGTTTTGGAAATACATCGGACCGGCGATATCCGTTAATTGATAACCATCGATCGTCACCGAATCCAAATCGAGCCAACCGGTGCCCATAATGGCTTCGCCGTTCCATTCCCCATTCAGGTTCACGCGGCCGAACAAGTCATCCAGGCCGACACCGGCGGTGATCGAGGTGCCCGAATGGTAAATGTCGATGTCCCATTTGGCTGTGACCATCATTTCACGCGGCCCGGGGGTGCCTCGCAGAGCGAGACGCCCATCGGCAGAGATGTTGTGTCCCCGCGGGTCGGTCGCCTCAAAGAATGCCCGCAAGGTGTTCGGCAAGGCTTTGCGGAATCGGTTTCCTGTGTCGAGATCGTCGACTGTCAATTTGTCTAAGCTGATGTGCCATTCGCCGTGCGGATAGTATTCGCCGCTCCCCCGTAGTTCGATGTTTTTGTCGTCGCCATGCTTAGCGGTGAGGCCTTGGTTGGGAGTGAGCCCGGTGATGATGATGTCCCGTTGATTCATATTCGGGTTATTCATGACGGACACGCGACCGGTCACGCCGTAGAACGGAAAGGGGAAGGAACGGAGTTTGATGGAATCGTTTTTGAGATCCAACTGGTGGATGTCCACGACAGGAATCGTGCCGGGCGTCCAACGGATATGGGTGTCGATGTCGAAGCGGCCTTGCGGTTCGAATTCTCTGGTCAACTGTTGCATCGCCTCCGGCAGTGCGTAGTACAACTCTTCGGATTCAAACGACGCATCCTTGGCGACCAGTCGCATGTCCAACAGTCCGCCGTTGCGCTTGATGAAACTGCCCCCGCCCCAAACTTGGGTGGTGCCGTGCGTGGCGGTCATGCGCTGGAATGTCCAATCCTCGGAATCCCATTCCATCAGGCCGTTGACATCTCTGAGTTCATAGGGGAACTGGACGCAGGTCACAGTGCCGTCGTGCAACCTTCCTTTGAGATGCGGTTGGTGTTTGTGTCCCGGTCCCGGCGGGCGGTACAACCTCACGTCGGCGTCGATGGTGCCACGCAGGTTCAATTGGTGGATTGCTTTTTGGGCGGGCGGACTGCAGGCGTTGATGAGTTTGCCATCAATGGGCAACCCCGTGACGTGAATATCGACCGTCGATTCCGCCAACGGACCGGGGTGCCGCACGTCGGCGGCAATCGTGATCGGACGGTCTCCCGCCATGCCTTCGACATTGGCTGTCAACTTCGGCCCTTCTTGAACCACCCACCCGTTCATGTTTGTCACGGGATAGGGAAATTTGACATGCTGCATCGAGCCGTTTTTGATCGTCACCCGCGAACTGTGTTCCCAACTATTGACGCGGTCGTATTCCAGGTGAGCAGCCACATCAATCCGGCCGCCGGGGCGAGTGTCGTCGTAATACTTTTTCCATGAGGCGGGCAGCCGGCTTCGTAGACGGGTGTCGACCGGCAGGTCATTGATGGCGATGTCGATTTTCACCGGGGCATCCGCTTCTTGAAACGCCCAATTGCCATCGACAGTCAGGTTGGTAGTGCCGTTGCGCGCGGTCAGTGCTTGGGCATTGATCCGCGTATTGTTGACGAAGATGTTCCCCCCCAGGTCGAGTAGCTCAAACGGCAAAAACACGCTTTGCAGCCGGCCTTCGGAGATGGCGATCTTTGCGCCATATTGCAACGGCGCGCCTTGTTCCCATTGCCTGACCTGAAAAGTGATTTCGGTCTTTGCGTTCAATTGCGCGGCGAGCAAGATCCGATCCGTCATCGCATCAAACCCGTCAGTTGCTTTGCGATCGTCGAGTTGCGCCACCTGGTCCGCCACCGTGGGGGCGAGCGAGTCGCGTTTGGAGGCCAACAATTTGCTTGTCTGTTCGTCGAGTTTGCGAACTTGTTTTGGGAAAAATCCCGCGAGTTCTTTGGCTAGGTCGGAATCGAGTTGCAACTCTTGGATCGAGCCGTTCGCTTCCCAGGTTTTGGCAACTAGATCGAACTCACCATCCAACTGCATGGCTCCGGCTTTATCCAATTGGAAATCGGATTTGATGCGATAGCGTTTTTTGCCGGTCGGAGTCAGTTCCAGATTGACGTCGCGGAGCGTCATTGCCGGAGAGAGCTGGCCATCTTCATGCGTAACGCGGAGGGTGATTGCTCCCTGCTCGACGAAGATCTCAGGTTGCGATTTTGACTCGGGCGGCGGCTTGATTCCCTCGAGATTCCAACGCCCTGCACGGTCGCGGACCAATTCCAATTCGGGCCGCAATAAGCGGACCTGTTGAATCACGACTTCTTGGTCGGCCAGACGACTCCGGTCCAAAACCACGATGGTTTCGGGGAGCAGCACGGTGGGCCGGCGGTTTTCCAGGTTCTTAAGCGTCAGATCATAGACCCGTACCCGTCCCCACAGGTCGATGCGGGCTTCGGGGATGTCGGCCTGCCAATCGGGCGCTGCGGCGGCCAGTTTTTCTAGCAGCGTCGCACGTACGAGTTCATCGCTTTGCGACAAAAACCAATAGCCGTACCCGCCCCCGCCCGCGACAACGATCACGAGTAGTACAAAAATCCAAGTACAGGTTTTGCGAATGGCTGCCATCCTTGACTCGCTTTCGCTGAAAATAGACTTTATGAGAGCGACAACGACTCGCCGGGACGTGGTTCGGCTGAGTCTTGAGTGTCGTGGGGACTAGTTTTGGTAAAGATCGGCAGAAACGAGCGGATCCCGATCGCGGTGAGCACCAGCAATGGATACTCCGCCGGGAGGCGATATCGAATGGAACCGATGAACAGGGCATGGATACAGGCGAAATAAACGATCGGTCCGGCAGTGAGCAAGCAAAGCCAAAATCGATCCCGCGACAACCAACCACCGCGAATCGCGGCCAGCATGATGGCTGCAAAAAAAAGTGCGAGCGGAATCATCAAATACCAAGTGCGGAACTGTGCGGCATTGGGCCAAGGACTCCAGTAGCGAGCCAGTTTAATACCCGCCAACTGCACGATACGCGCGGGGTGGGCGGCGGCGTATTTCCAGGCGGCGTCACGGTAGTATTGATCCGCATCGAATTCCGACATCCGCTGGTAGACGCCGTCCCGTTCCACAAACGCCATGTCGCTATCGCCGGTGGCCTGTGGGTTCATTCCGTCATAGAGGCTCGGCCCGACCCACAACGTGGTCGGTACGATGTGCCCGGTCAGGCGATAATTGCGAATCGTCCAAGGGGCCAGCGAAACCGCCAAGCCGAGGCAGAGCATTGCTGCTAGACAAAAGCCGTGTCGATTGCGCTGTGTGAGAGCCCAATATAAAAATGCGCATCCAGGACCCACGAGCAGCCAACTGGGGCGGACGAGCGTCGCGATGCCCACTAAGACGCCGGCCAAAAAAGCCCAAATGTACCGTTGCCGACTGGTCTGTGGATTCTGCTGATTGAGGTTGAGAATTTTCGCAACTGCGATCAGGCTCAACAGCATGGTGGCGGCGAAGAGCGTTTCACTGAGGATCAGCGGTGTGAATCCCACAAATGCGGGTGAGATGGCGGCGACTCCCGCAGCGATGACACCTGTCTCTGGGTCGACCAATTCTTTGCCTAACCAAAAAACCAATCCGCACGCAGCTGTTCCGACGAGGGCTAACATCAGCCGGATGTAGATGATGTCGTCACCGAACATGCGCATGCCGAGCGACAGCATCCAGGGAAATCCGGGAGTGCGCATGATCCGCCGCGGAGGGACATAGAGTTCAAATGGTTTGCCGTTGGCCAATTGTTCTCCCAACGTCCAATACCCGGTCGCATCCCCGGCGATGAGAAATTGACGGCCCGGTTGCTTGTCGAGTTGAAATTGCAGTACAGCAGCTGCGCCTACGCGCAAAGTCAACGCGACCGTCATGACGATCAACAACCATCTCTTCCAACAGTTGAAATCGGGCATGGTGGCTCAATACCGGGTCCTGAGAAATCGGCGGATGGTATCGGCAGCGGGAAGTGGGGGTCAAGGGCAATGTTCCGCAGCCCAATGCGTCGATAACGGCGTAACTGGTTTTGAGTTCCGAAGATGTGTCGCGATGGCTGAATGTGAAAGAAGGACACGATTTGATCGCCACGCTGTATCTCAAAATTAGCGTGCGGAAATGCGGGGATTTTGAGAGAGCGTGTCGCGTGACATCAGCCGAGCAGACAAAATTGGCTCGCTAGAGTTGCGTTCACCTGTGCGAGCGGTTCCAATGGTGACTCTCTTAAGATTCCCGACAACAGGTCCACACCTGGTTTTCATGTTATTGATGCCATTCGGTGCCGCGTTGAGTTTCGCGGTCACGGTCAAACGGAGACACCTATGAGTGATGCAGCACCTGCAACCCAGTCCAGTCACAGCGAAAAGTATTTGTTTTGGGCCTGTTTTATCGCATTGATCGCCACCGCCTTTGGTTTCATGGTTCGCGGTGTGTTGATTGATGAATGGGGCACGCAGTTTGGTCTGGACGATGTTGAAAAAGGACAAATTGCCGGCGTCGGCGTGTGGCCCATGGGGGTCAGCATTATTTTGTTCAGCTTGGTGATCGACAAAATCGGCTATGGACGAGCGATGGCGTTCGCCTTTTTTGCTCACATCGCCTATGCGGTGGTCGTGATCTGTGCCCCGATGGTCTTAGCACCTGAGGGAGCTTCTGCCGCTGAAATCGCTGCGGGCAAATCCGCCGGATACTGGATGCTGTATATCGGCAACCTGATTTTCGCACTCGGTAACGGTACGGTCGAAGCGGTGATCAATCCGGTTGTGGCGACTTTGTTTAGCCGCGAAAAGACCAAATGGCTCAACATTTTGCATGCGGGTTGGCCGGGTGGACTTGTGTTGGCCGGACTGTTGACGATCGCCATGGGCGACATCGACTGGCGGTTGAAAGTCGGTTTGATTTTCTTGCCCGTATTGACCTACGGCATCATGATGCTGCAGTGCAAATTCCCTCTCTCAGAACGGGTGGCCGCAGGGAGCGGTTACCGCGAGATGCTCCAAGAATTCGGCATCTTGGGAGCGTTGATCGTCACCATGTTGATTGTGCGTGAAGTTCTGGGAAGCGTGTTTGGCTTTTCTCCAACCATCCAATGGGCGGTTGTTGCGGCGGTCGTTGTGCCGTTTGGACTCTATGTCCGAGCACTGGGCCGACCGATGTTTATCTTCTTGCTGTTGATCATGATTCCGCTGGCCACGACTGAAATCGGAACGGATAGCTGGATCACCAGTTTGATGGAACCGGAAATGGCGACGCTGGGGATGAATGCCGCTTGGGTGTTGGTCTACACGTCGTTCATCATGATGGTCTTGCGGTTTTTCGCCGGACCGATCGTGCACAAGATCTCGCCGTTGGGATTATTGGCGGTCAGTTGTGTGATTGCAGCTGTTGGTCTCTTGGCTCTCTCCAAGGCGGCGGGAATCATGATTCTGGCGGCGGCGACTCTCTACGGATTCGGGAAAACCTTCTTCTGGCCCACCATGTTGGGCGTGGTGTCGGAACGGTTCCCGAAGGGGGGAGCGTTGACGCTCAATGCGACTGGTGGCGTGGGTATGTTGGGAGTGGGCGTGCTGGGCGCACCGTTTTTCGGCCTGCTCCAGGAAGAAAACGTGACCGATCACCTCAAGCAAGCCCAACCTGCGATCTACGAACAGATCACCAGTGAAAAGAATAGCGTCTTCGGTCCCTACACAGCGGTCGATCCCGAAAAGAAGGAAGAACTCCCCGCTGAGGAGAAGAAGACTGTTGAAGAATACGTCTTGCTCTCGAAAAAAGCGACGCTAGCAACTGTGGCGATCTTCCCCTGTATCATGCTGGTCTGCTACTTAGCGTTGATCGCCTACTTCAAATCGAAGGGGGGTTATACGGCAGAGATTCTGGCCGGACATCCCGATGCGGAGGAGGCTACAAAATTCACCAGCGGCTCCGAGGCGCCTGGTGAGGCGTGACGCCTCGAGGCAGAATTGAAATTCACCGGTTGCCGGCGACGATGTTGCCTGCAACCGGTTTTTTGTTGCGCATTCGCAACGATGCCGGCACCGTTGACGAAAAAACTGAGCCAGCTATTTCACAGCCATTGCTTGGCGGCAAATCCGTTGGATAGCGTTGGGGATGAGATCCAACGGGAGGGTCTGGTCGGCCAAACCGGCGTTGGCAATGGCGGCCGGCATACCCCAAACGACGCTCGTGGCCTTGTCTTGCACAATGATGGGGGCTCCCACGGCGGCCAGTTCGCGGGCACCTTCGATCCCGTCTTCTCCCATGCCGGTCAACATCACTGCCAAGGTTGATTGGCCGTACCATTGGGCGGCGGAGCGGTATAAGAAATTGACCGAGGGCCGACAAAAATGTTCGGGCGGTTCTTCATTGAGCACGGTCACCATGCGTTTGTCTTGGCGATCAATGGCCATATGAAATCCGCCCGGCGCCACATAGGTTTTCCCCCGTTCGATGAGCATGCCGTTCGTTGCTTCGCAACAGGGACGCCCGCCGTCCTTCTCCAGATGCTTGGCGAGCATGGGTGTAAACATGGGGGGCATGTGCTGGGTGATCAGGATCGGGAGATCAAAGTCGACCGGCAGTCCTGCCACCAACGATGAAAGCGCCTTGGGGCCGCCGGTACTGGCTCCCACGACCAAGATTTTTGGTATGGCTGCGGTCGTTGTGGGGGTGACAAGAACCGGTTTTTCTGGAGCCGCCGTCTGTGTACTGTGTTGCCCGAGTGCTTTGACCAACGGCAGCAATTGTTGCGAGAGTTGGGCAATGCTATCGGCGGCATTTTTGGCAACCGGTTTGGCGATACATTCAGCTGCGCCGATGGTGAGCGCTTGGATGGTTGTCTCGGCCCCTTCATAGGTCATGGAGCTGGCCATGATCACCTGCGTATTGTGAAATTCCTTCAGAATGGCTCGTAGCGCGGTGACGCCGTCCATCACAGGCATTTCGACATCAAGGACGACAACATCTACGGGGGTTTTTCGCATAAATTCTAATGCGGCCAACCCGTGCATGGCAGTGCCAGCGACCGTAATATAGGGATCGGTGTCCAATGCCCGGACCAACAGTCCGCGCACGACAGCCGAATCGTCCACAACCAATACTCTCACGGAAGTTTGTGTCAAGACACACCTAATTCTAAGATTACGTTCGGGAATTGTCCGTCAAGGTGGCAAAATCAATGACGATTGACCTAGAAGTTCAACAGATTCGTAACGTTGATGATCACGATCAATCGGTGCTGTAATCGATAGACTCCAGACGTGATTGGTTTCCAATGCGCGTCCAAGTTTCGAGGTGGCGGCTGTAGGGTTTCGCCTGAGACATTGATGACCTCACCCACTTCATCAACCAACAGGCTATAGGACTCATCGTTGAAGCGAACGACGACGTTCATGCTTTGCCGGTCACCTTCCAGCGCCGGTAATTTCAGCCGTTTTCGCAAATCAATCGCGGTAACGATCTGCCCGCGCAGGTTCAACAGGCCCGCGATTTCCGGCTTGGCTTTGGGCGTACGGGTAATCGACTGTGGGTTCAAGACTTCTTGAACGGAATTGACCGGTACTCCCAGCAATTGACCGTCGACCGAAAACGAGACAAATTGGTTGAGGTAATCAAGTTGGTCGTTGATCGAGTCGGCGCTGCCCGAGGGCGCGGTGAGGGTTGCTGATTGGCTCATGCACTTGCTCCTTGTCGTCCTCGTTGGTGACACAATTCCTGGACGCAACTGAGGAACTGCTGCGTATTCAACTTCGTAAGGCACCGCGCGAAGCCCGCTTGCTGTGCTCTCGATTCCAAACCGGCACCGCTTAATGACGTCAATGCAATCAGGGGCGCCCGCATATCGTCACTGCGCTGCTGATACCATTGCGCGAATTCGTACCCGTCCATCATGGGCATTTCGATGTCCGAGATGATGAGATCAAAATGCTCACCGTTTTCG
Source organism: Symmachiella dynata (assembly GCF_007747995.1). Taxonomy (NCBI): domain Bacteria; kingdom Pseudomonadati; phylum Planctomycetota; class Planctomycetia; order Planctomycetales; family Planctomycetaceae; genus Symmachiella; species Symmachiella dynata. Next base: position 5,332,048 of record NZ_CP036276.1, read on the forward strand.
ATCGCCTCGACGGCATCGACCGCTGAATTGCAGACGCTCACGTGGTAGCCTGCGGTTTCCAATGTGGTGGTCACCAACTGCCGGAAAAACACAGAGTCATCAATGACCAGCACGCGTTCGTCTGAGGACTGGGACTTTTTCTGGAACCAATCCGGGTCGGCCATTTCGACATAGTACTGGGCGTCGATCACGTCCGTCGCTTTGTTGTTGATGATCGCCGTTCCCAGAACACCGGGCCGTGAACTTGGCATGCGGATGACCAACGGTTCCTCGCGAATATCCAAGATTTCCTTGACGACGAGTCCCATCGAGCGGTCCCCTTCGGAGAACACGACCACAGGCTGAACTTGATCAGTCGCATCGTTGGATGCGGTGGGGTGGATGGGCAACAAGGGCAACAGGTTGTCGCGATACTGCACAACCATCCGTTCGCCCGTGCGTTCGATTGTCTCTGTGGGGAATTCTTCGAGTCGTGAAACGAGAGACAACGGAACGGCCATGGTCGAATCTTCCCCGGCGTCGAATACCAACATGGTGGTGGTATTGCCGGCGTGTTCTTGGTCCGCTTCGCCGCGTTGGCGCTCCGCTTCGGTCGTAATCGAACCGCCGTCGAATTGCGCGGCAATTCCTGCGACGTCGAGAATCATGATCACACGCCCATCCCCAAGGATTGTTGTGCCCTGATAGATGGCAATGTCCTTGAGCAGGTGTCCCACTGGCTTGACGACGATTTCTTCGGTATCGAACACTTCTGAGACGATTAAGCCGAATTGCTCGTCGCCGGCTTGGACGACAACAATATTCACATCCCGTTCTTCGCCTGCATGCTCATCATCCAGTCCCAATTCGCGGTCCAGATGGATTAATGGCAGCAGTCGGTCGCGCAGTCGATAAACTTCATTGCGATTGATGGTTTCGATTTTGTGGCGATCCTCAGCGGCCACGCGGACCAGTTCGACGATCGTCAATTGCGGAATGGCAAAGGAATACCCACCGCTCTCGACGACCAATGCCGAAATGATGGCCAACGTCAGTGGGATCTTGATTCGCACTTCAGTGCCAATCCCGCGGCGCGACGTTAAGTCGACCGTACCACCAATCCGCTCGATTTGAGTTTTGACCACATCCATGCCCACGCCGCGTCCCGATACGGAACTGATTTCCTTAGCTGTTGAGAAACCAGGAGCGAAGACGAGGTTGACCAGATCCTTTTCAGTCATTCCGGCCGCGGCTGCGTCGGTCAGGATGCCATTTTCCACAGCTTTTTGTCGCACACGCTCGGCATTGATGCCCGCTCCGTCATCATCGACGCAGATGATCACATGCCCCCCTTCATGGAAGGCATTGAGCCGGACAAGACCGGCTTCGGGTTTGCCGGCGGCGCGGCGATCAGCGGTTGATTCGAGACCGTGGTCGGCTGAATTACGCACCATATGCGTGAGCGGATCTTTGATGGCGTCCAGCACCGTACGGTCCAATTCCGTTTCGGCGCCTCGCATGTCCAATTCGATGAGCTTCCCGGTTTGCTGAGCCAGGTCACGCACTAATCGCGGCAATTTGCCCCAAGCGTTTCCAATCGGCTGCATGCGGGTTTTCATAACCCCTTCCTGCAGGTCGGTTGTCACGCGATTGAGGTGCAGGATGGGAGCGGCAAAGATCGATTCGTCGTCGCCGCGAACCATTTGCACGAGTTGGTTTCGAGTCAGAACCAGCTCGCCCACAAGATTCATTAAGCTGTCCAGGACATCCACATTCACGCGAATCGACAGGTCGCTGATGCTTTTTTTGGAAGGATCCACAGCCTCTTCCTGTGTATTCGTCGGTGCGGCAACGGGTTTGCTGTCTTCAACGGTTGGTGGTGTTATTGATTCGGTCACAGGCGTTGCTTCGACGGGAGCCTCGCTGATCTCATCAGGCACATCACGACTCTCGACAGGCACGTCACCGGCATCTCCATCGGCCGACTGCATCAATTCGTCGAGACGGGCGATCAATTGGGAGTTGTCGCGGACTGGTTCCTGCCCTGTCGTTTCCAGTCCGTGCAGGAGTTCCTTGATTTCGTCGACTCCCTCAAGGATGAGTGAGATGGATGTCGGCGTGACGCGCAGTTCACGATCGCGCATCCGGCCCAGCACGTTTTCCGTCGCATGCGCCACGGACCCCAAACCGGTCAGGCCGATGAACCCACAGGTCCCCTTGATCGTATGAATCGTACGAAAAATACTGGCGATCAGGTCGTCGTCGTCCGGTCGCTTTTCCAAGATGACGATTTCGTTATCGAGTTGCGACAGGTTTTCCATGCTCTCGGCAAGGAACTCCTGGAGGATTTCTTCATCCATGCTGATGGCACTCTTTGCTATTTGGATGCGGTTGGCCGGACGAACCGTTCAGGAACAATCGTACCTATTCCAAAACTTTGAATTGAGATAGGAACGAGTTTCCTCAAAGCTGAGGACGCAATTTCCGCGGGGATGCATGCCTTGGTACTTTTCCTTAGCGCCTATCGTCTTCCCTGCCGGTTTGGCTTGAGACAGACATCTTGGTAGACAATTCAAATCGGCAGAACTGTGCAATGTGTTAAGACGCGGTGAGTTTTCCGCCCGCATTTGCTCGGGTACAACACCTTGGCTGTTGACTGCCAAATTGCGATGGGATAGGAATCAGTACGAAGTCAATCGTGTGATCATTCTCTGACCAGGACCTCAGGCCGTTTATCAAATCCAATTTGCCGGGGGGTGAATGACTGTGACATCCCTATTTTGAGTCAGGAGTACCAGGGATGAGCGATACGCGGTTTACGACTGCTTAGTTCCTGGCCTACAATGCGGCCCACAGTGAACTGGTCGGTATGTTTGGTGATTCGGTAATCGGGCGTGCTTACGCGCCTGCGGACAACAGCAACGGAATGACAAAAGGAATGGCCATGATGTTTCGAATCGCGTGCGTCTTTGGAATGGTGGGAGTTGCGGTGGCGACAACTCACGCTCAGGATACTTCCCCGCAGAGAGGACTTGCCCCCGTGAATGGACCACAGCACCGAGCCAATATCGATATTCACTACGCCTCGCGGCAGTCTTTGGGCAAGGGCGTGACGCTCGCCAAATTGTCCAGCGGCTTGACCGTGATCGTGCAGGAGAATCATGCGGCACCAGTCGCCACCGTCCGCAGCTATGTTGTGAATACGGGCAGTGCCTTTGAAGGCAAGGACATGGGAGCCGGCTTGAGCCACATGTTAGAGCATTTGGTCGCCGGCGGCACGACGACCATCCGACCCGAAAAAGAAGTCCGGGCGCTCGTCGATTCGATGGGGGGACGCACCAATGCTTACACATCGAATGACATCACCGCGTTTTATATCGATTGCCCGGCGGACAAGACCGCGCTGGCTCTGGAATTAATCGCACAGAACATGCAGTTCTCTACGATTCCCGAAGACGAATACCTCCGCGAGATGGGGGTCGTGCAGCGGGAATTGGAAAAAGGCGAACAGGAACGCCGCCGGGTCAGCTACAACCGCATGAAGCAACTTATCTATCAAGTCCACCCCATGCGGCACCCCACCATTGGCTATCTGCCGGTCGTGCAACAGGTCAAGCGTCAGGATGTGATCGATTTTTATCACAACCGCTATGTGCCCCAAAACATGATCATTATCGTGGTGGGAGACGTGAACACCGACGACGTTTTGGACGAAGTGCTCAAGGACTTCAAAGACTTCCATCGCACAACCGAACGCGCACCGATCTTGCCCGTCGAGCCGGATCAAGCCTCGCCGCGGACGATTCGTGTGGAGATGGAAGGCCCCACGGCGCAGATCAGTCTGGCGTGGCCGACAGTCCCGCTGCAAGACCCGAACCTGTATCCGCTGGATGTCGCGGCATTTGTTTTGACGCACGGTGACAGTTCACGGTTAGCGAAGCGATTGAAAATCGATCAGCCGTTGGCAACATCGGTCTCCAGTTCTTCGTTTACTCCTGGATTTGTCAAAGGCTGGTTCCAGATTACAGCGGAGTGTGCTCCTGAGAACCTCGATGAGGTCCGCCGAATTATTCTCGAAGAAGTCGATAAACTAAAAACCACCGAAGTCAGCGAAGCCGAGTTGGCCAAGGTGAAACGCCAAAAGGCGGCCGAGCACGTTTTTGGACAACAAACCGTACAAAACCAAGCCGAGATGCTCGCCAGCAGTTATCGGTCGACAGGCGATCCGCTGTTTGACGACCAATACGTTGCCGGCATTCAGACGGTGACCGCCGAACAAATTCGCAACGTCGCTCGGAAGTATTTTCTTTCCCAACGGATGAATACCGTGATCATCGAACCGTTGGGCAGCGGCGCCAAACGGCAAGCGACCTCGGACAGCTCACCGGCCGAATCTGAGATTATCCGCAAGCAGTTCCCCAACGGGTTGACTGTTTTGCTCAAACGGCACAGCGTGGTGCCGTTGGTCTCGATTCAAGCGTTCGTCAAAGGGGGTGCGACAAGCGATACGAATGCTGACAGCGGCTTGGCGTCACTCGCCTGCCAGTTGATGACCCGCGGAACCAAGAAGTACACCGGGGAACAAATCGACGAATACTTCGATTCCATCGGTGGTTCACTTTCCGTCAGTAGCCAGCGCAATTCGAGCTATCTGCAATCGTCGGTGCTGGCGAGCGATTTCGATGCGAGCATGGATTACGTTCATCAAGTGCTGGTCGAACCGACCTTTCCTGAAGAAGAATTCGAACGGGTTAAAGGCCTGCATCTGCGGAGGATTGCAGCCCGGGCAGCTAATCCCCAAACCGAAATTTTGGATTTCTGGGCGTCGGAGATCCCTGATTCTTCGCCTTACCACCGCACAGTGAGCGGTACGGTCGAGACGGTTTCGAAGTTGACGGTGGAGGATTGTCGCAAATTCCGAGCCGATTACTTTGTGCCCAACAATATGGTGATTGCCATTTTCGGTGACATCGACGTCGATGCGACGCTAGCCAAGTTGGAGACCATGTTTGGTTCGTTGCCGCGTTCCGATTCGTTCCATTGGCCTGAGTTCCCCGAAAATCAGCCGCTGGCCAAGTCGCGATCGGAACATCTGCAAAACCAAAAGCAAGACACGGGCATGATCATGCTCAGTTATCCGATTTGCAGTATTTACGACCAGAAATCGCGGGATTCGCTGGAGGTGCTTTCCGGGATTTTGACCGGCGGCAGTGGCGCGGGAGGCCGGTTGCACGAGGAGTTGCGCGGCGCACGATTGGTCTACTACGTGTTTGGTTTTCAGATCAATGGTTTCGCACCGGGCTATTACAACGTGCTCACGCAAACACGGCCGGAATCGATCAATGATGTGATCGGGCGAATTGAAGCGGCGATCGAGAAAATTAAAAACGAAGGCGTACCCGCTGAGGAATTCGAAGGGGTCAAAGGAAAACTGATCGCAGCTCACGCGATGAAAAACACCACCCCCAGCGGTCAGGCGTTTCAAGCCGCCATTGATGAATTGTACGGCTTGGGCTACGAGCATGACCGTGGGTATGACAAACGGATCGCGGACGTGACCGTCGACGATGTGGTCAAAGTTGTGCAAACGTATTTCCAGCACGGCTTGGTGGTCACGACATCGCCGAACGCCTCTCCGGATGAGGCGGCCAAACCGGATGAGAAGAAGTAAGCCCGAGCAATGAGCATTCCGGGAACGCGCGGCTTGGATTGAGCCGCGCGTTATCCCCGGGCGTTGTTATGCTCAGCTGTGTGTGAATAGCTACGCTAAACGTGGTGCGCGGCTCAGCGGGAGCTTCGCCCTCCCGGATACTCGAGTTTGCTGGTTAGGCTTGGTAGAGGCCGGGGATGGTTTCTGCTTTGACCAATTCACGCGGTTGGTTGAGGTGGTTGTAGACGATCGTATCGGGGGCGATCCCGAACGAATGGTAGATCGAGGCCAAGAGTTGTCCCGGGTGCACCGGGTCGTTGAGTGGTCCCGATCCGGTTTTGTCCGAAGCCCCGTGGATCCGGCCTTGGTGGACACCCGCCCCGGCGACACATGCGGTGTAGCAGTAGGGCCAGTGGTCGCGGCCGTCGGAGGTGTTGCTGTTGCCGGAGGTACTGACTCCCCGTTGCGGCGAGCGGCCGAATTCGCCGATGGCGACGACCATGGTTTCGTCCAATAGTCCCCGTTCGTCCAGGTCGGAGAACAGCGCCGAGAGGCCCGCGTCGAGCATCGGTGCGGATTGGGTTTTCATGCGTTTAGTCAAGCCGGAGTGCACGTCCCAGGAGTGGTTGTCCGAGTTGGCCACCTTAGGCCAGACGACCTCGACCACGCGGGTTCCGGCTTCCACTAGTCGCCGGGCGAGCAATAAGCTTTGCCCGAACGTGTTGCGGCCGTATCGATCGCGCATCGCCGTTGATTCTTGATCGAGGGTGAACGCCTCGCGGGCACGGCCGGAGATGACCAAGTCCAGCGCCCGGCTATACGACTGGTTCAGGTTGTAATGCTTGACCGCTTTTTCAATTTGCGGCATGCCCTTGTTGATCGAATCCCGCAAACGGGCGCGACGCTGCAGACGGGTGGCATAGACCTCGGGGCGGAGCTTTAAGTCATCGACCCGAATGTTGTCCATCTTGTTCATGTTCATATCATCTCCTTCGGGATAGAGATAATACGGGTCGTACGCGCGGCCCAAAAAGCCCGCTGTGCCGGCCTTGCCGACAACGTTACTTTCTTGCAGCGGGCGGGGCATCATCACCAGCGGCAACATTGGTTCGGTGGGTGGTTTGAGGCGAATGATGTTGGAGCCGAAGTTCGGAAAGTCCTTCGGTGTCGGGGGTTCCAACTGGCCGGAGGCGCTGACTTTGTCCGTGGTGTAGCCTGTCATCATTTGATAGATGGCGGCAGTGTGATTGAACAACCCCTTGGGCGTATAGCTCATGGAGCGGATCATTGTGATTTTGTCGTTCACCTGCGCCAATTTGGGCAGCATTTCCGTGAACTGCACGCCCGGCAGTTTGGTGGAAATCGGTTGAAACGGGCTGCGGATATTGTCGGGGACGTTTTCCTTGGGATCCCACAAGTCGAGGTGGCTGGGGCCGCCTTGCAGGAAAATCATGATCACGCTTTTGGCTTTCCCCCAACCCGGTCCGCCGACCGCTTCCGGCCCTTTGGCCGCGGCGTTTTGGAGATCAAACATCGTGCCCAGCCCCATGCCCAGCATGGCCGAGCCGCCGACTCGCAATAAATCGCGTCGTGAAGGGCCGACGTTTTTATCGCAGACGTCTTTTCCAAGTTGTCCGGGAATCACGAGCATGACAGGTTCTCCGTAATCTTGTGAACAGATGATTTCTGTGAACGGTATTCAGCGTCGGCGATTGTAGTGTTCATGTTTACCGAAACGTCGCGTTGGACGTTATCGATTGAACATGAATGAGGGACTATTGATCAGCGCCCACGCGATGTCTTGTGCTGCAGTGAGTCGATTCTGGGCCAGTTGCTCGGTGCTCAGTTTGACATCCCCGCGCAGGCGACGCAATCCCGGTTCGATCGGAACCGGACGGCTGACGACTTCGAGGTTGTCCCGCATGGCTTTGAGGACTGGGTCTTCCGGTCGGGGTTGGCGACTTTCGGCAAGCGCCTGTTCGTGTTTTTGCAACTGCTTATCGAAGCTGCGGAGGTATTTGGTTACAGCCGCTTTTTGTTCGGCGGTACGCTTCTCAGCGGGGACTTCCAGAATTTTGGCGATTTCAGCATCCACTCCGTTGAATAGGATTGGATCAGCGGAATTTGTGACCGAGAGCCGAAACTTGCCGATGGAGTGTGTTTTGGATTTGAACTGTTGTTTGAGTTGGAACGTCAAAATCGTCCCCCCCGGCAGTCCCACCGGTTCGGCCAATGCGAAAGTGGCATAGTGGTTCTGGCCGGTTTTACCGGAGACGGCCCAACCGTTGCTGGCAGGGGCGGAGACACCGTCGATGGCTGTGGCGACCGGATATCCCTTTTGGTCGTAATCGGACCGTGCGTCGACCAACTTCAATTTTGTCTTTTGATCCGGGTTTTCCTTAGGAGCGGCCCAAACCTCGAATTCGGTCAGGACGAAGTTTCCATCGCCTGATCGGCCGGGGCCTTTCTTGGGGCTGCCTTCGTGGGCCAAAACCTCCAAACGAATGCTACGAATTCCCGTGAGCGGCGTTTCGGCCACGACATTATAGTCGCCGGTGCCATTGGTCCCGGTTGCGACGACCGACAGGTCTTCTTGCTTGGTCAAAGTGGCGGTGTTGGTTGTGGACAGAGTCGAAGGGTCGAGGGCAACCCAGGGGGTGTTGCGATCCTCACGCGCTTCCCAGGCCGCAAACTTGGCCGGCAGGGTGGCTTCGTATTCTTTGAGCACTGCTGCCAGCATTTCGGTCCGCTGTTTCTGTTGCTTGTCCAACTCAGCGATTTTTGGTGCGATGGCTTTTTCATAGGCCGCAATCGCCGCTTTGGCTGCTGCTATGGAGGCTTCACGTTGTGCCGCCTGGGCGGTCATCAGCGGTTTGAGGCTTTCTTCCCGCACGTGCAATCGATGGGTAAGTTTGTCATGTTCCCGCGGGATCTGCTTGAAGACTTCTAAGCTGGATTCTATTTCTTGTTCCGTCGCAGGTCGGTTGAGGATTCGCATGAATAACGCGTTGATGAGTTGCGCGTCATCCGAAGTCCGCTCAACCAAACGAGCGATGTCGTTTTTGGGATCGGCAATGGCGTCGCCCACGGTGGGGCCGGTGACCATGGCCATCACAGGACCGAATTGCACACCGCTGGAACGTTCGCACTCACAGGCGCTTTCCCGAGGGGGACGACCGAATTGGGCTAGGAATCCACTGGGCTCTTTGACGCCGGCATCGGGCAATTGAGCGGCACGCGTTCCCGGAGGAAGATTGGGAAAATGCGACATCGAACCGGTGGCACGATGCAATGCGTCGTACAACACCTCAGCGGGCAGTCGCCGTGCCATGGCGTGCGAATAGTTGATGTTGTCGTCTTCGTTCCAACGATTGGTATTGATGGACAACTGATACGCGCGAGATTTGCAAATCAGCCGCACCAATTGCCGCGTGTTGAATCCGCTTTGTATAAAGTCGTTCGTTAGCCGCTGAAGCAGTTCGGGGTTGGTCGCCGGGTTGCCCGCGCGGATGTCGTCGATCGGCTCAATAAACCCGGTCCCCAGCAGATAAGCCCACAAGCGGTTCACATAGCTGCGGGCAAAGTACGGGTTCTCGGGTGAGGTGATCCAAGCCGCCAGTTTCTCCCGTCGCGAGGCGGATTCGTCGGCTGCATGCTTTGCTGAGAATGGAAACGTTGGTGGCATGACGGCTCCGGTGGTGACGTGTTTGACTTCACCTTCATTTTTATCATACACAATTTCAAACAGCGGTTTGGCCCCTTCGACGGCTGTCCCTTTGGTCTTTTTATCGCCCGAGGCGGGATCCTTTTTCAGTCCCACTTGCGCAAAAAATGCGGCCGTCTCGTAGTATTGGTCTTGTTTCCAACGCTCGAAGGGGTGGTCGTGGCATTTGTTGCAATTGAAACGGATGCCTAAAAACAGATGCGTCGTGTTCTCCATCGTCTCTTCAGGCGTCCGCAGGATCTTGTAGTAGGAGGCGGGCGGATTTTCCTTGTTGGAGCCGCTGGCTGTCAGAATGCTGTGTACGAGGCGGTCGTAGGGCGTGTTGTCCGCCACCTGCATGCGAATCCAATCGTGGAACGCTTTGGCCCCTTCGGCGCCTAAGTATTTGCGATTAACCTGCAACAGGTCCGCCCACTTGTTGGTCCAGTGATCGATGTAATCATCGCTGCCCACCAATTGGTCAATCAATTCATCGCGTTTCAGACGCGTGTCGCGGCTGTCGGCGAGGAAACTGCTGACTTGCTCGACTGTGGGGGGCAAACCGGTCAGGTCCAAATAGACGCGACGAACGAACTCCGCGTCAGTGCACAGACCGGACTGCACCGTTTTGGTGCGCTGCAGTTTTTTGACGATCATTTCGTCGATGTAATTATTTGTCGGTTGGTCTTGCCAGACGAAACCTGAGCGGTCTCCCATGACGGTCATGGTGGTGGCGGCGTAGGCGCCTTGATAGCGGGTGAGGATCGGTGTTTCTCCGCGGCGGAGGACGGTGATCAAACCGGTGCCGTCGGTGGCGGCAACTTCGATGTCGCCAACTTCGACAAAGGCTTCGGCGGTGGCATCGCGTGTTGTGCCGTCGGAATACGTCGCCACGACGCGCATCTGTTGTTTGGAACCGGCTAACTGCACGATGGGGTTTTGCGGTGTGACGTCGATTTTGACGACATGGGGAACCGCTTGGTCCAACTTTGCGCCGTCGGAAATCCACTTGCGAATGATTTCGTAATAGGGCGTTCCCGGTTTGGCCAGTTGTCCGCCTCCGTGAGGGACCGCCGCAGCCGCTTTGAGCAACATTAGGCTATTGTCGGGCGAAGCGCGATTGACGCGACGCGACGCCAAGTCATCGGTAAAGGCCCGCAGATCGAATTCGGGATCGTTGCCGCGGAGCGACAATTTGAATCCGGCTTTGCCCTTGTTCGCCCCATGACACGTGCCGGCATTGCAGCCCAGTTTCGTCAGCGTGGGAACCACGTCCCGTTTCATATCAACCGCAAAGTCGTCTTCGACAGCGGTTACATGCACGACGGACTTTGCAGCCTTGTCGGCCAAGCTAAACGTGATTTCGGTAATGCCGTTAGCATTGGCACGCAACAGACCGCTTGGGGAGACGCTCGCAATGGGTTCAGTGACGGCGAACTGCGCTATGCGTGTCGCATCGACTCGTTCCCCCGATTCCAGCACAGCGGTCACGAGAAATTGCACCGAATCGTAACGGTGATCAATGGTGATTTCCTGCGGCTGAACTTCCAGAGCAGCTACCTTTTGACCTTCCGGCAGTGACTCGGGAGTCAGTGCGTCCTCGGCTGCGGTCGTTACAGTGTCTTCGATTTCGCGTTGAACGATTTCGTCGCTGACCGGCACGGAGAGGAACTCTTTTTCCAGATTCGCGTTCTCTGTGGAGTAGAGTCGGATTTTTCCGTCACCTCCGGCAACCGCGATGGTTTTTCCGTTGGGGTGGAAGACAACGGCGTACAGGCCGGTGCTGTCCACAGTGGTTTGGGCCACGGCTTGGACGCCCTGTGTGCGGTATTTGTCTAACCGTTTTCGTTCCTCTGCGGAACGCTGGCTGGAGCGCTTGAGCGAAATTTTCTTGATGTCCTCCGGCATTTCGACGTCGAACTCATATTTGGCGATCAAGACTTCGCCGGTTGTGTTGTCACTGCTGACAGCGGCAACGTGGCTGCCATCTTTGCTGATGGCAACTCCAAACAAGCGGCCTTTGAGTGGCGGAAATTTGCGGATCAAATTGGCATCGTCGCCGATGACGCGTTTGGATTCGCGGAAGATGCGATACAACTTGGGCACACCGTCAGCCCCGCCGACGAAAATGACGTCGGATGTGGGATGCCGCGTCACGGAGGCGATGCCGCCCTTCAGCGCGCCGGGAGTGATCGAGGTGATGTTGTCGATAAAGCGTTGCGTTTCGATCTCGGTCAGTTTGGCGGTCCGGTCGCGGCCGACGGAAACGAGGTTGGTGCCTTTCACCGAGAAAACGGTATCCAACACCCAGTCGCTGTGCGAACCTTGATACAGGACTTGTTCACCCGTGATGGAATCGATGGCCCGCACCGTATTGTCGGAGCATCCAAACGCGATCAGTTTTCCATCCGGCGACCAGCTTGCGCCATAGATCGTGTCGTAAGTGACTGGAACGGAGAGCGTTAATTTGCGTTCTTGCACGTCCCAGACTTGGACCTCCCCCATCCGCGCCGGCAATCCGCCGGTTACGGCCAAACGTTTTCCGTCGGGAGAAAATCGGACCGATTCGATGCGCTCCGACATTCCAACCAAGCGCCCGGCCAATCCCGATCCATCGGCCTTGTGCAACAAGACTTCATGAAATCCAGCGACGGCAAGTAGCGTTCCGTCGGGAGAATAATCTAACGACGTGACTACCGGCGGCGCTGTGTAGATCGGCGGGTGCTCATTGTCATAATGCCGTTTGGCCGATTCGGGTGTGTCGTTCACGCCCCCTTGTGCAATCCATTGACGGATCAATTCAATTTCGAAATCTGTGAGCGGTTTCCGGCCGCGGGGCATTTGAGCTTCGCCATCGACGGGAACGATTAATTCCAACAGGTGACTGTCGTCGGGTTTGTTCGCCACAACGGCTGGGATTTCCGATTCGCCACCGCCGAGCAGTTTGTCGAACGACGTCATATCGTAGCCGCCACCCGACTTGGCCGGTTGATGGCAGCCGTGGCAATTCGCCTGAAAGATCGGACGAATCTGCTTGTAAAAGCTGACTTGCGGGGCAGCCTGTTCTTTGGCAGCCGGTTGTTCGTCCGCCGCGCTGGCCGGAACAAGGCCGAAAGCAAACAACATCAAAGAAACGGCAAGTGGTCGGAACGTCATTGAAAGCATGACCCGCTACCTTTGTCGGATGTAGGATGCGATCGGGGCGAAGAGAGACTGAGACCGATCGCTGATTAGAACACGTGTGTGCTTTTATGAACTGCGGCGCCGCATCGCCGACCTTTTGGGCAACGTCAGTGATGCTGCACAAGGTGAACTCATTGACAAAACGGCATATGTTGATTGTACTTCCTTAATCGAGCCGATTGCAAGCATCAATTCGGCAGTGCTCAGGAGTGCAAAGTACTATTTTCATGCAACTTGCATAGCAATCAGCGGCCTCGGAGGCTGTTGAACGGCGCAGCTCTCGATTTCAACTTGTTGATCACGGCAGCATTGCGCTTGACCGCTCTTTGCTGTCCACCGAAGATGGTTGATATTGCCTCGCTATCGACACATTTTGGCGATTTTGGTGGCAGTGACCAGCTAACTTCGGTAGATAATAGGATAGCTTTGCCCTCCGCTACCTCCCGGCTTTGAGAGCCGACGATGTGTCATCGTTTCAAACAGCAAGTCGCCTCAGCGTATCCGGCGTCTTATTCAAATAGCGAACGCTCACTAGCCTTCGAAATCGCCCGACGGTGGATTGTCACCCTGTGAACGGGCCTGGGATTTATTATGTCCGAGAAATGGTTTTTTAATCGCCAAGACGGTTGTGGGGTTCAAGGTCCATTTCAATTGGACCATATCAAAGACCTATTACATCAAGGTGAATTAAAGCAGAACCACCTTGTGCGGTGTGGTGCCATTGGACAATGGGCGTCCCTCGATGATTTGAAGTGGTTCTACAATCCCAAAGATGGCAGCGGTGTACACGGACCGGTCACGCGTATTCAACTCGCAGAGTTTTTGGAAGCGGAAGAGATTACCGACAAGACCGAGGCACGCGACGGAGGGCTGGGCGAATGGCAACCGTTGTCTGTTGTATTGGGAAATGCAGCGGCCCTGTCTGGTGAGATCGCGACCGGTGAGACAGCGACCTTGGCGACGTCGACAAACACCGACGACGATGACTTTGAGTTGAGCATCAAAACCACCGTTCAAGACAATCCCGATCCGACGCCCGAATTCGAAGCGATCCCGGATGAAGGTGTCGGACCTGATGATGACCTTTGGTATTGTGATCTCTCGGGAGAGATCAATGGTCCCCTGCCTTGGTCGCGCGTCCACAGTTTGGCCTCGATGGGACGGGTCAAACGGACGGACAAAGTTCGCCATGCCTCGGAGGGCCATTGGAAAATTGCCGAAGAGTTTGAGGGGTTGTTCCCCAAGTCGGAACCATCCGTAACGCAGGTCCCCGCCGCGGATCCGCCCCCCCTCGAACCAGACCCATTGGCCGCAGCAGGCGATGCAGACCCCCCTGCGGATTCGCGTTTCGAGAATCCCAATCCCAACGAGGCTTCCAACGCGCCGCTAGATCCGAAAATGGCGGATTGGCTCGATCAGGAAACGGCCGAGCCCGAACCCTCGACCGATCCCCTATCAGAATCCTTAGAAGCAGCGATCGCGGGTGCGGCTGGTGAAAATCGTCGCAGGAACAAAGCCAAGGCTCGCCGCGCCGCTTTGGCCAAGCCACCAAAACCATCCGCACCCAAGCCTCGTCGCTCTTCGTCTCCGAGCATCGACTTTGCTTCACTGTTCTCAGCGGCACGCATGAAGACCATCGCGACGGTGCTCGGCGTTGTGGCGCTGGTTGGTGGCGGGTACTACTTGTTTGGTATGAGCAGCGCTCAAGACATTCGAGGCTATGCGACCTATCAGTCATTTTGGAGAGACTTTAAAGAACTGCGTGCACAGAACGCGTCTGAATTGGAATGGGCCCAACTGAATTCTCGAGTGAAACAAGGGATTGGCCCGTTGGTGGAACAATTGGAGGCGACCGCATCGTCCAGCCGGACTGCGGAACAAGCACTGCTCTATGTAGGACGCGACTGCATTCCCAAAATGATGGCCGAAGGCCGTAAACAACCCTGTGAAGCGGAGAGGTATTTTATCCAGCACATGGAAACCGTTCGCAAGAAAATGCCCGAAGCCGACCTCCAAGTGATCAGTCCTGACCCAAATTTTGAATAGGCCCCTAATGGAATTGCAGCCTGAGTTGGAATATGAAATTCCTCTCGATGACGGTCTTGATCAATGGGGCATTGGTGTCGTGGGGTCGGGGTTTATCATCAGCGACTGTCATTTGCCCGCGTATCGTGATGCGGGTTTTCGGGTGCTGGGGATCAGTTCGCGGCGCGAGGCCCGCGCGCGGGAAGTCGCGGAGCAGCGCATGATCCCACGTGTGTTCGTCAACGTACGTGACATGCTCGCCGACAGTGAAATCCGTGTCATCGATATCGGCGTCCCTCCACAGCATCAACCGGACATCATCCGCGAGATCGTAGAGCATGGTCGGCATGTGCGGGGAATCTTGGCGCAAAAGCCGCTGGCGATGAGCTATGCCGAGGCCCATGAACTGGTGCAGTTGTGCACCGCTGCGGGGATTACGTTGGCGGTCAATCAAAACATGCGGCACGACCAATCGGTGCGGGCATGTCAGGATTTGCTTGATCGAAAACTGCTGGGCGATCCGGTATTGGGCACGATCAACATGCGGGCGATTCCGCATTGGATGCCTTGGAGCGAACAACTGGATTCGCTATCGACGTACGTAATGTCGATACATCACCTCGACACGTTTCGCTATTGGTTCGGTGATCCGACGCGGGTGATGGCCAGCACGCGGACTGATCCCCGCACCAAGTTTTCGCACACGGACGGCATCAACCTGTATATTCTCGAATTCCCCACAGGCTGCCGCGCGAGTAGTTGGGATGACGTTTGGACCGGCCCCGCCCGCGAAGGGAGCGCCGCGGACATTGGGATCACTTGGCGCGTCGAGGGGACCGAGGGTCTGGCCCGCGGCACGATCGGCTGGCCCAGTTATCCCGACCGCACCCCCAGCACATTGGATTACACCACCACAGCGGCCGAGGAATGGATCTGCCCTCGCTGGGACAAAGTTTGGTTTCCCGATGCCTTCCGCGGCACGATGGGCGAATTGTTGATGGCCTTAACTCACGATATAGAGCCGAGCATCTCCGGAAAAGACAACCTGAAGACGATGGCACTCGTTGAAGCCACATTTGCAGCGGCGCGTGATCATCGCGTGGTTGAACTGGCGGAAATTCTGGAGACGTAATCCGGCAGTCTGTTGTGCTACGGGTGTTACCAGATCATTGAAAAAGGGTGCCACTGGCGGCTTGCCCGCTAGTGCAAACCGGATGACCTGCTAAACACTGCTGGACAAGCCAGCAGTGGCACCCGGGTTCGGAGTGGATGCAACGGGCTGCTAGGGAAACTTGGCGGCCATGGGCATGCGGCGGCCGCTGCCAAAAGCTCTTTGGGACAGTTTGATGCCCGGCGGCATTTGGCGGCGTTTGAATTCGTTGCGGTCCAAACGGCTCGCCACCCACTGTACGGTCTCGGGCGGAAACTCTTTGCTGAGGCTGGCGACCGAGCGTTCCTGCTCAATTAAGCCTTCCAAAATCGCATCCAGCACCGGGTACTCAGGGAGCACGTCTTGATCGAATTGATCGGGGGCCAATTCGGCGCTGGGCGGCTTGGTGATGATGTTCTCAGGAATCACTTCGCGGCCTTCGACCACATCGTTGATGTATCGCGAAACTCCATACACATCGCGCTTGAACACGTCGCACAACACGGCGAATCCACCAGCCATGTCGCCGTACAGCGTGCAATAGCCGACCGCCAATTCGCTTTTGTTGCCGGTCGCCAACGGTAACCAGCCGTAACGATTGCTGCGGATCATCACCATCGCGCCGCGAATTCTCGCCTGCAGGTTTTGATCGGGCAAGCCACCGGGATCGGAGGTCAAATCGTCTCCCACAACCGGCGTTCCTTCATACGCACGATGCACGTCGTCAATCGGAATGATCTCGTGATTGATGCCCAGCAACTCGGCCATCTTCTTTGCATCATCCACGCTATGATCACTGCTATGCCGACTAGGCATCAGCAGCGTGTGGACATGTTGCGGCCCCACGGCAGCGGCGGCGATGTAACAGGCCAGCGCGCTGTCAATGCCTCCCGATAGCCCGAGCACACATTCCCGGAATCCGCATTTTCGGGCATAGTCGCGCAGGCCCATGACCAGGGCATCCAATAGTCGTTTCTCGCGAGGCGGATTGATCAACTCCATGGTTGCGGGAAGTTGCTCCGAATCGATCAACAAGCGATCGGTTTCGAATCCCTC
This sequence comes from Symmachiella dynata, assembly GCF_007747995.1. Lineage (NCBI taxonomy): Bacteria > Pseudomonadati > Planctomycetota > Planctomycetia > Planctomycetales > Planctomycetaceae > Symmachiella > Symmachiella dynata. Next base: position 5,348,794 of record NZ_CP036276.1, read on the forward strand.
AAGGTGCGCCACCATCTCCCCGGCGGCGTTCATCACGAAACTGTTGCCATCGAAAACCAAATCATCATTGCCGCCGACTTGATTGACAAACAGATAAGGCCGCTCATGCCGTTGAACGTGCTCACGAACCAACTGCAACCGGCGATTCGGTTTGTCGATTTCAAACGGACTGGCTGAGAGATTGATAAACAGATCCACCCCGGCGGCGGCCAGAGAGGCGACGGGATCGTGTTGATGGGCCAACTCGTGCCGATAGGTCGGTTCGGTCGCATGCCACCAAGCATCTTCGCAGATATGCACGCCCAACTTCAGCCCGACAAACTCGATCGGCGCCGTTCCGGTGGCGGGAAAGAAATACCGTCGTTCATCGAAGACGTCATAATTCGGCAGCAAGATTTTTTGCACCGAGCCGACAATCGCCCCGCCATGCAGCAGGCTCACGCAGTTCGCCACGCGGCCTTCCGGCACTCCCTGGGGATCGGGATGCCCAACCAGCACGCCCAGATTTGGATCGAGTTCCTGCGCCAATTCTTCGACCGTGCGGCGGCAAGCGGCGGCGAAACCTTCACGGAGCAGCAGGTCCTTGGGGGGATAGCCGGAGATGATCAATTCCGACGTGACCAACAAGTCAGCACCGTCAGCAACAGCGCGCTGAGCCGCCTCTTTAACGAGAGCCGCATTTCCGGCCAGATCGCCGACCGTGGGATTGAGTTGTGCAATCGCAATTTTCATCGCTGTTTCTATCGCCGCAGGTGAGAAGAGTTGTCGCAATGACGGACGATGCGAGTATACTCATTGGCAGAAGTCGGCGACAGCGACTCAAGCCGCAACGAAACCGGAGGACGAATCATGACGGAACCAGAAAAACGTCGCAGCTTTGCTTGGGTCTGGTGGACGATCGGGCTGCCGTTGTTTTATGTCCTGTCTATCGGACCGGTTGCACGAATCGAAATGGAGCTATTTGTTGCAGGGTACGATACCTCTTGGATGGAATCGATCAGCAGTATTTTTTATTGGCCCATTGGATATTGCGCGTTGCATAACGACACGGCACTGCGAATGGTCGTTGGATATTTTGAATTGTGGGGGATTGAAATGGAAATCTGAATTCATAAATTGACGACTCACTTTAAAACTGATTTCAGAGAATTTCGATTCAGTGGCTGTAGAGCGTTCGGCTGAACCAGCTTGGCCGCGCCCAACAGAAAGGAACTGCTCATGAACGACGAAAAACAAAAACGCCGCAGCGGTTGGTATTGGTGGGCGCTCCTGCTGCCGGTGATTTATGTGTTGTCAATTGGGCCGGTCACTAAGATTTACGTTGAAATGGAGCAGGCGCATCTAAATACCGAATGGATAAAACCGTGCTTCTACAGATTCTATGCGCCGCTACATTGGGCCAACAGAAATAGCACTTGGGTGGATCAGTTTTTCGATTGGTATATCGACGACTTGTGGCAGGTCTATCCATAGTCGCGTTTGGCTTGGCAATTACCAAGAATGGGAAACCGGCTGCGATCTGTTGGAAAACCCTTGCGACAGCTTCGGGCGGCGGTAGACTGAATGGTGGACGTAAAATCCACACAAACCTTAAAGTCCCCACCTAAACCATGCCCGCTCGGCCTCTCAAGCAGAAACGACCGCTTACTACACCGCGCTACAACTTCGCGCGGTGCTTGGTTGTTGTGGTGACGCTGTCGGTGGTTTTGGCTAACTGGCTGGGTATTGACCGGATCGAATTGGCGACGGCGGCGGACGGGAATTCGCTGGTTGGTCTCGCCTCTTCCTCCTGTTGTTGTGCGAAACGGGGCAACGTCTGTCGTTGTGGGACTGGGTGTTGTGGACGCGCGGCCAAACCGTTGGCCAAGGCGAAGTCGACAACGACGAAATCACAACTGGCGATTCGCTTGTGGCTCAGTTGTCCCCGACAAGGTACCGACGGCCTGAGATCCTCCCAGTCCCCCGACTGGATCGTGGAGACAGGTTTGCCCGTGTCGACGAACATCGTATGGTCCGAGACGGCATTACCGTCCCCGCACGGGCCATTGCTGCTAGCGATCGAGCCCCCCACGCCCCCGCCGCGCGACTGCTAACGCGCCTATTCCCATGGGGAACAACTCTCGCTCAACGGGTGCCACTACTGGCTTGTCCAGCAGTGCTTCTCGCCGCACGATCTGTCGCAGACTTCAAACGAAGTACGACAATCGAAGCACGACATCCCCCGTCTGACTTCGTGCCCCAACGGAACTAACGACCGTTCATCGGTCCACCGTGCGCTCTGAACAGATGCGCTACGCTCCCCACAAACACACGCGGACCTTGTCCGCACTTTCATACAGAGGAATGAATTCATGCCTACTCACAAACCACTGCGTACTAAACGCGGATTTACCTTGATCGAACTTCTGGTGGTGATCGCCATCATTGCCATTCTTATCGCACTGCTGTTACCCGCCGTTCAACAAGCGCGCGAAGCGGCGCGGCGGACGTCGTGCCGGAACAACCTCAAGCAAATTGGGATCGCCCTGCACAACTACCACGATGTGTTCAGCACCTTTCCCCCCGGATACATCGCTGAAGGGGTCACGGCCGACGACGGCGTAGGAGCCGAAACGGGATCGGGATTTGCCTGGTCGACGCTGTTGTTGCCCTATCTGGAACAACCCGCGGTTTTTCAAGGGTTGGATTTTAATGAGAACTCGACTGAACCTGACAACGTCCTCATGGGACTGACACCGTTGTCGGTTTTCATTTGTGCTTCGGACGATGTGCAACCACAGTTTGACGTCAACGATTCGACAGGTACGTTGATTGCCCGGGTTGCTTCTTCGAATTATGTCGGCGTCTTCGGCTACGGCAGCGTCACCATGCATCCTGGCAAGGGGACCGGTATTTTGTATCGCAATAGCAGCGTTAAAATCAGGGACATCACTGATGGGACATCCAATACGCTGGCTGTGGGAGAACGGACGCACGATCTGACCGAATCGACTTGGTACGCCGCACTTCCAGGCGCCACGGTGAACGCCGGCATGGCGATGATGCCGATGATGACCGAAGGCTCCTCGCATTTGGTGTTGGGACACGTCGGGCAACCGGCAATGGGCATGATGCCGGCGATGGAACATACGCCCAATCAATCGGGCCACATCGTGAATTTCTGGAGTCGCCATACCGGGGGAACGCATTTTCTCTTCTGCGACGGTTCCGTCCGATTTTTGGGAGAGAACATGGACTATCCCACCTACAAGCATTCCGGGATCAAGAATGACGGCGAGGTCGTCTCGTTCTAACACCGGCCCCCTAACCGTTGATAAAACCTAAAAACGGCTTCGTGAATCGGTCCCGCCCGGTTCACGAGGCCGTTCGCGTTTGATGCCTGGCAGTGCTTCAGCATTGTGTTGACGACGATGGCGGCTTAGGATCGATAGCGAACATCACACAAGGAGTTATCCATGCATCGATTTATTCGCTCTATTTGTCTCGCGACTGCCGTACTTTCCACATGCGCTCTACATGCGGAGGACTGGCCGCAATTTCGCGGGCCGAATTGTAGTGGGATTTCGACAACCACCGCGACGTTGCCCGTCGAATTTTCAGAGACGGAGCATGTCCTTTGGTCAGACGAAATTGGCGAAGGGGTCGGGTCGCCGGTGATCGCTGCCGGACGATTGTTTGTCACGGCCATGGTCGACAAAGAAACCGTGGGCCTGCTTGCCTTCGATGCGAAAACCGGCAAACCGATTTGGAAGCAGACTTGGAAGACCGGTCCGCTGGCTGAAGTGCATGAAACCAACAGTCATGCCAGCACGACCCCCGCCGCCGATGCCGACCATGTGTACGTCTATTTTCCCACGATGGGCATGCTGGCGTTCGACGCGGCCACCGGCGCGCAATTGTGGGAAAAGAAACTGCCGGTGCCGTTCTTTGTCTTCAAATGGGGACCGGCGATGTCGCCGGTGCTCTATAAAGATCTGGTCATTTTCTGTCAGGACGACGACCTGGCCCCGGCGATTTATGCGTTGAATAAAGAGACGGGCGAAATCGTCTGGATGGACGATCGCAGTGACATGGCGGTCAATTATTCGCACCCCGTGATCTGCGAAACCGACCAGGGCGAAGAATTGGTCGTTGCCGGGACCGGAAAGTTGATCGGCTACGATCCGAATAACGGCGAACGCTTGTGGTATGCCAAGGTGTTGTTGCGAAATATCAAAACCACACCGGTCTGCCAAGACGGCACGATTTACATTTCTCTACAAAGCGGCGGGATTGCCAATCAATGGTTGGCAACGGCCGATCAGGCAGAGACCGGTAACAGCGACGGCAAATTGACCCGCGAGGAGATGCAAGGTTTCGTCGGCGAGACAAAGATTCCCGAGTCGTTCTTCAAAAAGACCTTCGAGCGCGGCGACAAGAACAAGGATGGATTTCTGGAGGGGGAAGAACTCGACTTTGCCTTCTTGCATCCCGATAACTTTGCAGGTGCCCGCTTTGATGCCGAAGAAGCCGGGGACCAATTCGTCCTAGCGGTTCGCGGCGGAGGACGGGGAGACGTGACCGATTCGCACGTGCTGTGGAAGCACAAAACCAAATACACCGACCACATCGTCTCGCCCTTCGTCCACGACGGCCGCATGTTTTTGATCAAAGGGGGCGGTATCACCACCGTCTTCGATACGGAAGAGGGCAAGGTCCTCCGCCGCGCCAAACGGATCAGCAACACGAGCGAATACTTCGCATCGCCCATCTATGGCGACGGCAAAATCTATCTGGCCGGCGAAAACGGTTTTGTGGTGGTGCTAGCTGATGATCCGGACTACGAGATCCTGGCCAAAAACGACATGGGCGACAGCATCGTCGGGACCCCCGCAATCGCCGACGGACGACTGTATATCCGCACCCGCACGAAGCTGATTTGCGTCGGCGAGGAATAACCAAGGGTTTAGTATCATAAAACAGTCGTTAATCGCTGACCTGAAGGGAATGTAGGTCTTCACGGGTGATTTTGTCTTACTAACTCTGAAAATTCCTTGAAATTCATACAATCGTTCTAACGCGAAATCGATTCTGCTCCGATAACGGTGCTGTCCCGGGCCATCTCATCAAAAGCCAAACGCTCTGCTTTTTATAGGACACAGAACGCCATCTTTACCTATTGAAATGAAATTCAATCAAGATGGCAGTTCAAGACAGGTTCTCCACAATGGCGGCATTCCTTCGTGATGTCGCCGTGATCCGCTAACTTGATCACCTCAGGTGAGTTCAGAGTGACGGAGCGAGAGAACATATCGCAAATTAATGTCCGACAAGGAAGTAGGAACGTTGCAATATGCAAAACTACGCTTGGTTCGCAGTTATCGTTATGGGGACAGTCTCCGTCGCCCGTGCCGCTGAGCCGATTCAACCGGCTGCGGCAAATTTTGAACAATCGATCTTCTCGGCCGCAGAGCCGGCGGACTTTGCCAGTCAATGGGGAGTTCAACCGGTCAGTTGCGAATATGCTTCGTCCTGCAATGGTTGCAATAATTGCCTGTCCTGTGGAACTGGTGGATGTGGTTGCGGCTGCGGCTGCGGCTATGAGTGTGGTAGCGGTCTCTCGTTTCTCAAGGGTGATCACTGTTTCGATAGTTTCATCGAGCCGACGACCAACCCGGTTTTCTTCGAGGATCCGCGAGCCCGCACACGTGTGCGGGGTTTGTTCATCAATCAGATGATCCCCGAAGATTCCATTCTCCAAGGTGGTGATTTCCAAGTTTACGCAGTTCAGTTGTCGGTCGCGCTCAGTGATCGTTTTGCCGTGATCGCCAATAAAGACGGCTACATCAAGCTGCAATCTGATGCCCTGCCCAACAATGGTGGATGGGCTGATCTCGCCACGGGGGTGAAATATGTCATGGTCCGTGATGTCGAGAACCAATTCCTACTCAGCGGCGGCGTTTTGTATGAATGGGCCAATGGCAGCAGCGACGTGTATCAAGGAAATGGCGACGGCATGTGGAATTTCTTCCTGACGACAGGGAAGGAGCTCGGTGAAGATTCGCACTTTATTGGCACAGTCGGTTGGCATTTGCCGAACAACCCCAACCAAGAGAGCGAATCGATGTTCTACAGCTTGCACTTGGACAACGAGGTTGTCGATGATGTCTACGTTCTGTGGGAAATGAACGGCATCCAATACCTGCAAAGCGGCAACCGCCTCCCCGGTGTGTCGGTAGAAGGCGGAGATTTGATCAATCTCGGTGCCGGCGATGTGGCCGGAAACCACGTCCTGACCATGGCCTGGGGGGCAGCGCTGATCCTCACCGATTCTTTACGTGTCAGTGGCGCTTGGGAGATCCCCCTGACCTCTCGCAAAGACTTGCTGGACAGCCGAACAACGATCACGATGAGTTGGATCTATTGAGCGATCCCCAGGACAAACATCAAAAATTCAACAGCCCATCCCCAATCAAAAGCGACGGGCTTTTTTTGTGGGTTTTGCTGTTGCTGATTCGTCCCCGGATTGCCGACCAATTTGTACCCGTTCAACTTCGGCCGCCAATCGCCGATCTGCGCCGGGTCGGTTTTCACCTCTTTGATGCGAGTGACCGTTCGGCTTTTTCCCGTCGGGCGTTCGATCCGGGTTGCGTAAGTCTGTAGTGACTCTTTGTCGAGCAGGACATCGATTTGTTTGAATTCCTGGCGCAACCCCTCTGTTTTGGGGCGAGCGACCAAATGGAACCCATTGGGATTCTTCTTACCCCGAAACCAATCATAGTCGTTGAGAAGTTGCTCTGCCTTGATGCCAGCAACCATAGGAAACAATATTTGAGGTTTGCCTAGTTTCTGCCAGGGAAAAGTCCAACTTGGAAATGAAGTCAGGAATTCAGCCGGCGTCGTGGGGATTGTTTCCGGCATTGGAATGCGTTTATAGGTTTTCTCTTGCGTGTCAATAAAAGTGATAGATTTCCCATCCCAGTACCACATTTCTGAACTGACCGCGTCTAAATAGTACGGTCGCCCATCGGTCCCCTTCAGCTTACTCTTCTCGCCGCTCTGGCCGGGCATCGGTTTCAGTTCTAACAAGCCTTGATTCGGCTGCTGCACGACAAGCCTGCCGATGCCGCGCTCTTCGGTGAAAAACGTGTGATCATAGACGTAACGCTCGAATTGAATCTCGACGACCTCTCCTTGGTGCGAAGCGGCTTCCCATTTTTGGAGCAGGTCAAGCAGTTCCGGCGATGTCGCGGCTGGTTTTTCTGCCGGCGGTTTTGCTGTTGGTTCTTCAGCGGCGGCGAGACTGGCGGCTGCCATAGAGCAGAGGGCACAGTAGGAAACAATCCATCGTAAGCGCATCGGGGCGTCCTCCGAATGATGACTTGTGCTAAATGCGGGGAAAGTCTACCTCCATCCGGCCAGACCACCAAGGTGAGATTGCCGGCCTCTCAAAACGAACCGCGTGAAACGCGTGAATTCCTTTTCGCCTCGGGTCACGGCGGGTGTCAATCAGCCAACCTAACCCACGGCATCGCTGTGCTTTGCCCTGAGCTGCCCTGTCATGGCCCCGTCGGAACGAGTTCGGCCGGCCCCAACGGGGCCACACATGTCAGCCCAGGGCACGGAGACGTGAGCGGAGCGAACGCCCCACCGCCCTGGGTTTTGGGGACGGTCGCGAGTCTAAGCCCTGAAAGGGCGGCACAATCGCTCCCGCTCTCCGACGCTTGCTCTCAGTTCTCCCCTCACCCCGGAGCTTGGAAAGCGGGCGTGCGCCTCGCCGCTCTGAGGTTGCAGCAAATTTGATCCGGCGATACACTCCCGCCCCGTACAGCGGCCCGAAAAACGGATTGCCCTCTCACAATCTCGCCGAGGCCGACAGCGGACTCTCATCTCAGATTCACCGACCTCTCCTCATTTCACAGTTGCCATGCCTGCTGCCGCTATTGGCGGCAATCTATATTGCGCGCGTCCTGGCATGTTGCCGGCTGCGGACTTTTGTTTGTCCAAGATTTTTCATTGGTGCGGCGATGATCTCCCTCTCCAAAACTCAATTCAGCACATTGTTCCTGGCATTGATCCCCCTGTGTGTTGTGGGCTGTACTGTCGCCCCGCCACGCATTTCGGGATATCCCACCGGCGTTCCGCCGGCAACGCATCAAGCCTTGCAACAACAACAGGCCAACTTGATGGCCCGCTTTGAAGAGTTGAACGCGCGCACCGCCAGTTTGGACGCCGATAACCAGCGACTGCAGGCGCACCTCGCACAGCAACAACAACAGACGGCAAAGATGCAAGCTTCGTTGCAACAGAGTCGAGACACGGTCGCGGATCTACGTGATGAACTGACCATCGAACGTCGCAACCAAGGCTCGTATGCCGGCCAAGGTGCACTGCCTTCGACTGAAGTCGGTTATACCCCCGCCGGGAATCTGCCGTTGGCCAACATTCCTGGTGCGGATGTCAATCAAGATGGCGGCGACATACGGATTCGTCTCGACGGCGCCCAATTGTTCGCATCCGGAAAGGCGTCGATCAAAAACACTTCGCAAAACTCGAAACTGATCGACGATGTCGTCTCGACGATTCAGTCCCAATACCCACAACAGCGCGTGACCGTCGAAGGACACACCGACTCCGACCCGATTCGCCGTAGCAGTTGGAAAAACAACGAAGAACTCTCACTCGGTCGCGCACGGGCGGTCTATCATGCGCTACGAAAACGGGGACTCCCGGAGGCGCAGTTGTCGGTCGCCGGATACGGTTCCTCGCGTCCGTTGGCCGATAACAACAGCCCAGCGGGCAAAGCCCGCAACCGCCGTGTGGAAATCGTCATCCACGCCCAATCGGCCCGCTAAAACTTTGGTGTGCAACCGAAGGAACGGCGTGTGACTGGATCTGCCAGTGCTTGATTCGTCGTTCCCAGATTTGGATTTGCACTGGCAAAGCCAGTGGCACCCCATTTCAAGCTGCTGTTGGCCCCAAGACGTGCTTGGTCATTGGGGCAACCTACCCTGCGGGCGTTATTGCTCTTTCGCTTTCGGCGATTTGACGACGCCCCACATGTTGCCGATCACCTCGCCGTGACGCCAGGTCCCCGCGTATTGGCCTTCGTGGAAGAGTACGCGGCAGCTAAACGTTCCCAGTCCCGGGATGGCGACTTTGGTGAGCGAAATCATGGGCGTATCATCGGCCCATTTCACAGGCAGCGGCATGGGGATCGCCGGCTTATCACCATACTGAAATGTGAACAGCCAAAATCCGTTGGGCATTTTCTTTAAGTCCACGATTTTATAGGTGTCCTTCTTCGGCTCGGACTCCTGGCCATCTTTGATCACGGAGAAATTCCCGATCAGCTCCGCCCCCTTGAGCATCTTCTGAAATTGCGCCTCATGCGGATTCAGTTCTTCGCCAGTCGGAGCCTCATCGGCGGCTTGCAGTGCGAAACTGGCGAAAATGGCGACGGACAACACCGACAGGCAGGCGATTTTAGGAATCATGATTTCTTTCTCCATGAGATAAGTGGTCAGTATTCGTCGGGGAACCAGCAATCCAGGCAGCGTAAACCATTACAGGACAGTCGGTTGCGCACGTACCCCTGTGTTTTAATGCGGTCATCGCGGCGTCTGGGCCGGTTGGGAACTTCAATTATTTTCCGGTCATCCCAAAATTATGGCCAATTGGGCTAAGAATCAAAACCAACCGGCGAATTACCTGTTGTCTGCTGGTCAATATCATAGCGGCTCAACGGAGCCGGGCCACTGGGACAAATGTTCCGCATATCAGAGGGAGAACAGAAATGATTAAGAAAGCAATTTTGAGTACAGCCGCCTTGGCGCTGGTCGGAACATTCGTCTTCGGCCGGGACGCTGCCAGTTACGTAAAGACCTCGGCCACGATGGTCAAAGATTCAATCCGGTCCGAAGTGCCGCCGGAATTGGAAATTGAACGGGCACGGGATCTGGTGAACAACCTGCTTCCGGACATTCGCGACACGATGCGGCAAATCGCCGAAGCGGAAGTCGATGTCGAACATCGCACGGCTCAAATCATGCGAGATGAAGATGAGTTGGCCCGTCAAAAACAAGAAATGTTGGCACTGAAGAGTTACGTGCAAAACGGCGAAGAAGTTCGCTACGTCGGCCGCACCTACTCGGAAGCGGAAATGAAGCAGGACTTGGCACGACGTTTTGAGCGGTTCCAATTGGCCGAACAAACGTTGGAAAGTCATCGCAAGATCTTGAAGGCACGTGAGCAAGTCGTGATCTCGGCTCGCAGCAAATTGGAAAACATGATGGCTTCCAAACGCGATCTGCAAGTCAAGATCGAGAACCTGGATGCCCGCTTGCAAGCTCTGCAGGCTGCCGAAGCTGCTAGCGACTGCAACATTGACGACTCCCGCTTGTCGCGAGCCAAGCAGTTGATTGCTGACTTGAACAAGCAACTGGATGTGAAAGGCAAGATGTTGGATGCCGAAGAACGGCTAACACCGATGATTCCGGTGCACACCGGTCCGATGGTTCCGGAAGACTTGAACGAACAGATCGATCAATACTTCCACCTGAATGAGTCAGGCGACACGACGTCTAAGACGGATGCTTAAATCTAAACTGGCTCTCGCCCTCCGGCAATTTGTCGGGGGGTTGGGGCCGTTCGGAGTTTGCTGAAACGGTTTCGCCACGCGAAGCGCTCGCCGGGTTTGCGAAAAAGAGAAACAACCTCGGGTGGCCGGCTGCCCGGTTGCCCTTTTTTTGATGGCGTAGAACTTTTAGTCTGCTCGGAGTGTCAAGCCCCTGCTGAGCAGTGAGCCTCGCAAGAATGCACGGCTCAGCAGGAGCTTCGCCCTCCCAGTCACTCGTTCTAAACTGGAATTTACGGATCGGTTCTTGGGAATGTGGCGGATTTCCTTTGATGAAAATGATCCCCTGGCCGGGGAAATGCGTTAAAATCAAGCGGAGTAGGACCGGTGGTGATGCAAGGAAACTTCGGGTTAGGAAACTCCGCGACGCCCGCAACAGGGGCGGTCGCTTTGGGTGGTGCCGATATGGATGGTGAGCGCTATATACTGTGGATTGACCGCGTCGGGGCGTTTTTGTTGTGCCTGGGCGAACGGGTTTCGCTGGGAGGACCGGTGTCTGGACCTCCCGCAGCTGATGTCGCCTTGTTGGCGAATTTGTCACGCCGGCACGCCGAAATCGTTCGCAGCGGCGAAGGGTACTATCTGCAGGCTGCCGCGGCGGCAACGGTTGCCGGACGTATGGTGCACGAACAAACAAATCTTGCGGATGGGAATGAAATTCAATTGGGAGAGAGCGTCAAATTGCAATTCCGATTGCCGACGATCATCAGCGGAACGGCGCGGCTCGATTTTGTCAGCGATCACCGCCCCTCGCGCGCTGTCGATGCGGTGGTGCTCATGGAGGACACGTGCATTTTAGGCCCGGGTGCAGATAGCCATATCCGTTGTTCGGGTTGGGACCATACCATCCTGTTGCATCGCAGCAGCGGTCAGCTGTGTTGTAAATCGCGATCAGATATTTATGTGGATAACCAACACGCCAAATCGAGCATGCCGCTCACAGACGGATCGATCGTCACCAGCATCGATGGAAGGTTTCGATTGGAAGCGGTGCAGTGAGAAACAGAAAACCGACGAGTGGATTGTCAGGTTGATCACTGAAGGCGAGCAGACAAATTTGTAGTGGAGAACTGAGGAGAACAACATGGCGGATGACCGCCGTTCCGGGCCAGTGAGTCTGGGTTGCGGAACATTGATTGTGATTGGGCTGATTGTGCTCATCTTTAGCGGCGGCGGCAGAATTCAACAAATGAGCGATGACCTTAGCAATATGCGGACGGACATCAATAACCTCCGGACGGTGATCGAAAAGCAAAATCAAACCAGCGAAGACCAAACACAGGCTATCGAAAAACAAACACAGGAAATACGGGAACTGAAAAACGCGATTGGGCAGGAACCGAAACTTCCGCAGCCGTGAGTCATGCGGCCAACGAGATGTGAATTCAAAACAACACCCCGATTTCTATAACATAGGGACTACGACGTGCCCGGTACCCTAGCCAAAACATTACCCCACCTACCACAGGGCGGCAGAACCATGAAATTCACCTTTCAGCCGGAATCGAAGCCGCTGGACGGTTACACGATCAAACGCGCCATTGATCGTGGCGGCTTCGGCGAGGTCTACTACGCCCTGAGCGACTCCGGGAAGGAGGTCGCTCTGAAGCTGCTCCAGCGGAACATGGATGTTGAATTACGGGGGATTCGTCAGTGCATGAATCTCAAGCATCCGAATCTGATGACGATCTTCGACATCAAAACCGACTCCGACGGTGACCATTGGGTGATCCTGGAATTCATGTCGGGGCAGACGCTGGAACAGGTGCTGGACAACCATCCGCAAGGCATGCCGATGCAGGAGGTTTTGCATTGGCTGGATGGAATCGCAGCGGGGGCGGCTTATTTGCACGACCGCGGCGTTGTGCATCGCGACCTCAAGCCGGCAAACCTGTTTATCGATGCGGGCACGATCAAAATTGGCGACATTGGGCTTTCCAAATACATCACCCCCAGCCGGCGGAGCGGACATACCGAAAGCGTGGGGACGGTGCACTACATGGCACCGGAGGTGGCGCATGGGCGGTACGGGAACGAGTTGGATGTCTACAGCACAGCTGTGATGGTCTATGAGATGATCACCGGCACGGTTCCCTTTGATGGGGAGAGTACCGGCGAGATCATCATGAAGCATCTCACAGAACAGCCCGACCTGAGCAAGCTTCCAGAAAAACTGCGGCCGATTCTAGGTCGAGCCCTGGAAAAAGATCCCAAGCAGCGAACGCACAGCATCGCGCAATTCGCGCGGCTGGTCAAAGAAGCAGTCTTGGGGAACAACGGCGCTCCGGCTAAACCGACTGCGACGGAAATCCCAGAGGATTCTTTTGTGGCGGCCGCTGCGGTGGAGCCCTCGGCTCCTCCCAAAAACGGTTCCCCAAAACCGGAACGTCCCGAACGTCCCAGCCACGAACGGCACACGCAGGCGTATCGGGGTGAAAATCAACCGCACCACAGTGAGCCAAAAAGTGGAGAATCGAACCACCGCATCTTTTGGATATTGCTCGCCGTCGTCGCTGTCGTTGCCGCATTGGGACCGGGCCCCATGTTCCGTTCCGCAATCGTGGTCGGGATTGTTGGAGGCATCGGTTATTTTCTGTATTGGTTGTTCTTTATTCCTTTCAAACCGGCAAAACTGTCGCCTGAGAGCCGTGAGAAGTTACGAAAAGAAGCGGACAGCCTATTCGACAACTTGGCAGAACAGCACAAGCCGGCCGTTGCGGACGTGCCGCCGCCGGTCGTTAAACCGGCCGCACATCGGAAACCTCAGCCACAAGTGATCCCGGTCAAAAAGGGCAAGACGTGGCTGCGTCACAAATCGTCGGCACTCACCCCGCTCACGATTCGTCCGGTGCACATGCGGGACCGTTTGGCCTCTGCGGCGCAATCGATGACCATGGCGGTCATTTTCTCGCTGCCGATCGTCGGTGTGATTACTTTTCTGTTGCCGGACCTACAGGACCCGGCGCGGGCGGGGCTGTTCGGATTTATGACGATTATCGCCTCATGGTTGGTGTTGTTGCCGTCGAAGATGTGGGAAGGGACCGCCACCGAGCCGACGATTCGCCGATTGGTATTGCTCAGCGCGGGTGTTGTCGTCGGGGTGTTAGCGTTTGGTCTCGATCAAACCTTGATGGTCGATGTTCCCAATATCACGCGTGAAGTTGACGCCAACGATGCCATGTTTACCAAAGTCGGCGATCAGCCATTGCTGACCGAGAATTCCGTGACTCTTCAGTCGCAACCGGGGATGCCTTACTCCGACGCACGCTGGATCAAGTACCAGCCGACGTTGGCCGGGTATGTTGTCTTCTTCGCCGCCCTGTTTGGCATCCGTCGTTGGTGGTGGCATGCCGATGCGTTTCGGCCGAAGCGGTTTCGCGTTAGCTCGCTGTTGCTCACGGGATTAGTCGGGTTTCTGATCACAACCATCTTCGCCTTCCCGCACGGCTGGGCAGCTTTGTGGGCGGTGGCGATCTCGGCCGTCGTACAACTCGCCGCGACATGGGCGCCGCCGAATGTTCGTCCGGCAATGATGGAGGACAACTAAGATGAGCCCTAAAACAACAATATTATTTCCCGGTGCATTATTGCTACTGCTGGTCATCGGCGGATTCTGCCTGTGGGGGCTGAGTGCCTTGTTCCGCAAGTTCGGAGTTAGCAAATCGCTGTTGGCGGCATTATTGTTATTGCCAGCATTAGCAGTCGGGATGATTCTATTGTCGCTGATAAGTTTCCGTAGCCAGAACGTGCAAATAGCACGCGAAACGCAGCAACGCGCCATTTTGCAACAACACGAAGCTATCCAAGCACAGCACCGGGCGATCCAGGAACATGCTGAGCAAATCCACCGCACAGCGGATGCGAATATCGAACATGCCCGTCGCATGGTAGATGCACACACTGAGAGTTCGGAGAGTCATTTCTCCGAACTGGTCCAGGTGCCAAACGAGGCCGTCACAGTGCGGACGGACTACAACTGGATGTTCCTATCGGTCGTGGCAGTCATTGCTATGTTGGTTTTGTCGGGGATGATAGGGGCCTCGGTCTACCTATCAGCGCAGGGGGGTACGTTGCAATGGCGGGCGGTTGGCTCGAAGTTGCTTTCGATCGCGTGGGTGGTTCCCATACTTATTATGGCGGCGATTCCGATGTATATGATCGTAGGCAAACTTGGTGGCTGGACGACTCCGGTCGTCGTATCGCAAGTCGTCGCCACGACTGCCGTGACAATGCAAGACGTTGATCGCGCCACGACAACCGGAGACGTGCCCGATTGGGTGTCCGCTCCAACGCAGAACGACGGCCAAACCCGTGTGGTGGTGGTGCGCAGTCATTTCAGCCCAGCTGTCGATGCCTCGGATACAGAGCGTGCCATCAGCCTTGCCCAAAACGAAGTCTACAATGAAGCGGCTCAACAGATACGCGCGTACTTTGGCGAGACGTACCCGGTGCAAAACAATTGGCCGATTCCCGATGAAATCGTGCGCCGCGCCATTGGCAAAGTCCATCTGCTCGAAAAGGACGTAGATGGCGGCGGAAAAGTCTATCGGCGATTTGCTCAGGTGAATTTGAACCCCGGCATTCGTCAAAAACTGTTACCGCAATGGCAAAAGGCGACCACGCAGAACCGTCTCTGGACGCTCTGCGCCGGAATGGGACTCTTAACGTTATTGCTGGGAACAACCGCTAGCTATCTGCGATTAGATCGCATGACAGACGGGGCATACCGCGGCCGGTTGAAGCTAGCCTCGTTTTCGGTAGTGACCGCGGTCGCTTTGGTTGCAGTCCTGATTGTCGGCTGATTCACCGCAGGGCAACATCCGCAGCGAATGCACCGATCCGGTGCGCGGCTGCCCCTGCTGGCTCGAGCAGCAGTGTTTCAAGACGTTCGCACATTTTGCACTGGCGGACAAGCCGCCAGTGGCACCCGTTTACGGGCAGGCTACTTGCCGCTACGGCTTCTGATTATTCGAGGGCTGACGCAAGTGGAGTGCGTGCGCGTCGAGGTAGTTGCAAACCGCATCCAATGCTCCTTTTGCCAAGCTAGCTTCGGCTTCGGTGCAGGAGTATTGCTTTTTCAGCTCCACATCGGAATGGATGATATTGCGGTATTCACGCAGAGTGACATCAATGGCGTTGGCGCGGTCCTTGGGCAGAATATCCACATCCGCGGCGACATTGATCAACTGATACATCGTCCACTGCCCTTTTTCGATCCGTTTGGTCTTGGGGGCTTTGGGGCTGGCTTTGGCCAGCTGGATCACCTCGTCCGATGCTGTTAATTGGTCCACCAGAATCGCTTCCAAAATACTACCCGCCAAGACTACGGTGCTTTTCCAGGCTCCGGCGGGAAATAAGATCAACGAAAGTTCGCGATAGTCGCGTTTGATGATCCGTCGCAGTTCGCTGGAGGCGATAAAGTCAAACGCCCGCACCTGAGCGCTACTGCCGATCCCGGCATAGTGATCCAGTACGTGCAATAGGTCATCCATGTTTGGCAAACCGGACTGGTGCAGATGGTTGTCATCATAGCCACGGATATTCATCCGCAAGATGATAAAGTCATACTGCACATCAGGAAGAAAGTCCCGCGGATCAAGGCGATCCAGTTCCTCGGCAAGGACTTTGACCAAGGCTGTCCGATTGGCGCGCGCGGAACTCACTGCGACGGCAAGTTTCCGAATGTATCCGACCATGAGCGACCTTCTGAGGAGGAGTGCAGCGCAGATCCATCTCGCAAAGAGAGGATTGTCGAGCCAAACAATCTGGCCCGGTTTTAGAGTGCACAGACCTTCGACACAATACCAATTGACACGGATAAACGAATAAGGTTCTTGGGTGTTTATCAATTTCGAAATTAATGCCCCGCGATCTCGAAATCAACGCTGGTTATCGTAAAACGCCACGAGCCGTTCAGGAGCGACGCCGCATTGTGCCAACACGACCAGCATCCAATTCGTCGCCGTCTGCCGCACCACGCCACGTTGTTGCCATCGACGCGCGGAGACGCGAATTTTTTGGTCCAGCAGCACGAATCGGCCTTCATACCGCAACTGTTTCATCAAAAATAAATCTTCCATCAGCTTCAATGGAGGAAACCCACCCAGCCGTCGAAACACGTTGGCCTTGACGAAAATCCCTTGGTCGCCGTAAGCCAACCGCAGACTGCGAACCCGTAGCGCATTGCCCCACTCCAAAGCACGATACCGAAGTCCACTGGCGCCGATCTGCTGACGGAAACATCCCCCCACGCAATCGGTCTCCGCACAGGCGGCGCGGGCCGCTGCGAGGCATCCTGGTTCCAAACGGCAATCAGCATGCAGAAACAACAAGATCTCCCCCGTGGCTACCGCAGCGCCGGCATTTTGCTGGCCACCGCGTCCCGGCGCGACGCTGAGTACAATATCCGCGGCGGCGGACTTCGCTAACGTATCGTCACTGCTGCCCCCATCGACGACGATCGTCTGCACCTGACCGGCATCCTGCGTCGATTGCAGCGCCGCCTCGATATTGGTCGCTTCGTTCAGCGTGGGGATAATGACGGAGATTTGCACGAGAGACGCGGGCTTTAGGCTGAGAGGTTTTTGCAGACAATCATTCGCAACGTGTCGACCATTGTTGCCACCCACCACATACGTCGTCAATTCAGCGCACAGCTTACTAACGGTGGTCCTACCGAAATCGAGGGCGCCTCCAACTCCCCTCAAGCCTGTCCCCTCACGCCTCACCCTTTCGGTGAAATTTAGCATCCTAAAACGAACAGTGTGGGCCGTTGCTAGCACAAAGGTATGTGGTTGCGTTAGGATGCGTTGTTGCAGCGCTGAGGAGTTCCTAGGGGCTTAGGTCCGCAGTTCCGAAGTAACGGATGCGGTTCATTAGAGAAAGTTATCAACGTGCGTGTTGCGTATTTGGATTGTTCGACGGGGATTAGCGGTGACATGACGCTCGGTGCGTTGTTGGATGCCGGTGTGGATGAAGCGGCGATTCGCGCGGGGATCGCTTCGTTGGACCTGCCCGATGTTCGGCTGGAAATCAACGAGGTGATGAAGGGTGACTTTCGCGCCAAGCATGTCCGCGTCGTGCATCCCGAACAACACGCGCATCGTCATCTGTCAGACATTGTGACGTTGATCGATAACGCATCGGCGCTCACCGAGTCGCAGCGGGCGTTAGCAAAACGTATTTTTCACGATGTGGCAGCTGCGGAGGCCAAAGTGCATGGCGCGACGGTCGAGCAAGTCCACTTTCATGAAGTCGGCGCAATCGATTCGATCGTCGACATTGTCGGCGCCGCGATTGGGTTTGACCTGCTCGGCGCGGATCGCGTGGTCAGCAGTCCGCTGCCGACCGGACGCGGGCAAATTCGCATTGCTCACGGAATCTGTACCGTCCCCGCACCGGGCACGGCGGAGTTGCTCAAAGGGATTCCGCTGGTGGATGTGCCGATCGAAGCGGAATTAACCACGCCCACCGGGGCGGCGATTGTCGCAAATGTCGTTGATCATTTCGGTGCGTTGCCGGAGATGCAAATCGAAAACGTGGGCTACGGAGCCGGCACCAAGGATTTTCCTGAGCGGGCCAATCTGTTGCGGATCTTTGTCGGCATGGCGACCGCTACGCCGGATGTGGACTACGTTTCGATATTGGAAACCAATCTGGACGATGTCTCCGGTGAGGTGATTGGTTATACCAAGCAAAAATTGTTCGATGCCGGCGCGTTAGATGTCTATTCTACGCCCGTACAAATGAAAAAAGACCGCCCCGCAGTCGTGTTGAGCGTGATTTGTCGACCGGCAGACCGAGGCGCATTGGAATCGATCCTATTCGCCGAAACTGGGACGTTTGGGATCCGGCATCATGTTCTGGAACGTTCCAAGCGTGCCCGTGAGCTGCATGAGGTCGCCACGATTTGGGGAACGGTTCGGGGAAAGATAGGTTGGCGGCATGGCGAACCGGCGATCTTTACCCCGGAATTCGACTCGTGTGCCAAAATCGCTGAACAAAATGGAGTGCCGCTACGGGATGTGTATCGCGCAGCCGAAAGCGCGTATCAACCACAAACGTCCACTTCGCCGGCGACAGGCAAACCAGATCACGCGCATGACCATTCGCATAGTCACGACCATACGCACGATCATGATCATACTCACGACCACAGCCATGATCACGACCACGGACATGACCATGGGCATGACCACTAATCAGCATCCAGCCTGCGGCTCGTTCGAGGGCAGAATCTGAACGGATGAAGCGTCGTTCACGGAAAATAATCGGCCGACATTGCTACCAACAGGAGGTTTGGTGATGCCTAGTAGCGGAGTAATGATTTTGGGCGGACTGATGCTGCTCGTCATGGCGTTTTTGCTGCGGCGGAGTTTCACTCAGTCCAAGGTCAGTCGGAATCGCGATCCGCAGAAAGAAGCGCATGCGGATATTCACGCCGCCGAGTCGAGCTACACAGCGGCGATCAATAAAATGGAATTGCGGGTGAATGAGTATGCCCGCGAGGTGGAAGGGCGTATCGGTACAAAAATCGCCGTACTCGACCGTTTGCTCGCCGAAGCGGAGACATCGATTAAACGATTGGAAGAACTCTCGCAGCAACGCCCGGCAGGTGAAAACACCACCGGGACCGAAGCGGCGGGAGACGAAAGTGGTGCAGAGGAATCGTAAATCACTCACCATGCGCGGTGATGATAAGACGATGGGGCCGACACAGGGTTGTCGGGGGGACGAAATTGCCGAACGGATCAACAAAGCCGCAACATACATGCGGTTGATTCGCAAGATGCGTCACGATTGAAGAGAATTGCGACGCCGGATAAACCAGTCGGAGTGGATGAACAGCCCATGTTAAAACTCGAAACTGCGGTTTTGGACAGGATCGCCCAAGAAGTGGGCGTGAAATCATCACAGGTGGCCGGCACCATCGAGTTGCTGGATGACGGAAACACCGTGCCGTTCATCACGCGTTACCGCAAGGAACGGACGGGAAATCTGGATGAAGTGCAGATTCGCGACATCCAACAGCGCGTGAAGTCCCACCGACAATTGCGGGAACGGGCAGCGACGATACTCAAGTCGATCGAATCGCAAGACAAACTCACACCGCAATTGCAACAACAAATCGAAGCGGCCCAGACGCTGGCCGAGTTGGAAGATTTGTACCTGCCGTACCGCCCCAAGAAACGGACGCGTGCCCAGATTGCCCGTGAACGCGGGTTGGAAGGGTTTGCAGAGCAACTGTGGAGCGAGGATCCGGCGGTCGATTCGCCCCGCGCGGCCGCGGCCCAACATGTGAACCCCGAACAGGAACTGGCCACAGCCGACGACGTGCTGCAGGGGGCGTCCGATATTTTGGCGGAACGGATTGCAGAAGACGGCAGCGTCCGCGAGTCCGCTCGCCGCGTCGCTTTGAAAACCGGCCGGTTAAAAATCACAGCGGCCGGTAAAGAAGCGGACGAATCGTTTCGTGATTATTTTGACTACTCCGAAGCAGTCAGCAAGATTCCTCCGCACCGCGTGCTGGCCATCAATCGCGGCGAAACCGAGTCGGCACTGCGTGTGAAATTTGTCTGGGACGGCGACGCAGCCCAAGCGAAAACGGTCCGGTTACTGAAATTGAATGAACATCGTTTCGCGCTATTCATGATGGACGTATCGGCCGATGCGTTATCGCGGTTGATTCTGCCGTCGCTGGAACGAGAGCTGCGTCGTGATTTGACACAGCGCGCCGAGCAACATGCGATTGAAGTCTTCGCCCGGAATCTACGAAACCTGTTGTTGCAACCGCCGGTGCGCGGCCAACGGGTTCTGGCGATTGATCCTGGATTTCGGACCGGCTGCAAAATCGCGGTCTTGGATGAAACCGGCAATTGCGTGGCGACCGATGTGGTGTACATCACCGGATCACAATCGAAAAAGGCGGCCGCCCGCGACAAGCTGGCAGAGTTGGTCGCAGAGCACAGTTGTCATCTGATTGCCATCGGCAACGGCACCGCTTGCCGCGAGACCGAGGAGATCGCCGCGGAGTTGATCGCCGAATCGCATGCGGATTTGCGGTATGTGATTGTGAATGAAGCGGGTGCTAGTATTTATTCAGCCAGCGACGCTGGTCGCGAAGAATTTCCCGACTACGACGCAACGACCCGCGGCACCATCTCCATCGGACGCCGCTTGCAGGACCCGTTGAGCGAATTGGTGAAGATCGAACCACAGCATATCGGCGTGGGCATGTATCAACACGACGTCAGTCCCAAATCGCTCAAAGAATCGTTGGATGAAGTCATCGAGTCATGCGTGAATTATGTCGGCGTGGATCTCAACACATCCGGCACGGCACTGTTGAGTCATGTTTCGGGACTCAATCGGCGGACGGCAGCCAATATTGTCAGTTGGCGGAACGAACATGGGTCGTTTCGCACGCGACGGCAACTGCTGGAGGTCGCCGGTTTGGGACAGGCGACCTATACGCAAGCGGCCGGTTTTTTGAAAATCACCAGTGGTGATGAACCGTTGGATGCGACGTGGATCCATCCGGAAAGTTATCCGACCACACGGCGCTTGTTGGAGCGTTTTCAGTTGCCCTCGGAAAAGGTGACGCGCGATGAAACGGTTCGAGAGACATTGCAGCAGCGGGTTGCCGAATTGGACCGCCCGTCATTGGCCCAGGAATTTGAAATCGGTCTGCCGACATTGACCGATATTCTAGACGCACTGGTCCGCCCCGGTCGTGATCCCCGGGCCGATTTGCCCGCACCGGTTTTCAAAAGCGATATCCTCAAGCTTGAAGACCTGCAACCCGGAATGACGCTGCAAGGGACGGTGCTGAACGTGGTAGATTTTGGGGCGTTTGTCGATATTGGCCTGAAGGACAGCGGCCTGGTCCACATCAGCAAACTGGCCGATCAATACGTCAAAAACCCGCACGATATCGTCGCTGTGGGGGACGTGGTCACGGTCCGCGTCGAGGAAATCGACTCAGTACGTCGTCGTGTTTCGCTCACCATGCGCAGCGCGTGAATTCTCAGTCCTCCCCAAACTCGCCGCAAATGTTTGTGCCCATGGGGTGCGTTGCGCGACGGGGGTGACTAAAATGTCCCACCAACGACTGGAGCATTCCCCTGGTGCCGAAACAAGGCGGGGAATGACCGTCAGACGGCAGTTCGCATTGGAACGGTCAAACGACAGGGATCAAACAAAACTTTTTGAATCGTAAGCAGCAGGAAAAGAGGCACGACCATGAAATGGCCCGTATTTTTCGCATTGGCAACTGCGGTCTGTTGGGGGATGTATGGCCCCGCTTTGGGGAAATCGCGGGCGGCACTGCACAGCCCGTTTACACCATACGTAGCAATTGGCCTGGCCTATTTATTCTGGGGCGTCGGCGGGGGCGTGCTGGGAATGATGTATAACGGGGACACCTTTTCGCTGTCCGGCCCCGGTGGAGTGTGGGGCTTCATTGCCGGGACACTGGGAGCCTGGGGAGCCTTCACGTTGACGTTGGCGATGTACAGCGGCGGTATGGCAATGCCTAATATCGTGATGCCGGTTGTATTTGGCGGGGCGGTGACCGTCTCGGCATTGGTATCGCTCTATAGCGTGGGGGACAAAGTTCCCATCAATCCGATGTTGTATGTCGGGGTCGTGGGAATGTTCATCTGCATCGTGATCGTGGCTTACTTCACCCCCCATGCCGCTCCACATGGCAAAGCCCCTGCCTCAGATTCCGTCGAAGTGTCGGCCGAAAGCGAATGATTGACGGTTCTCTGAGATTAGGAAATAAAGCCACGGATGAACACGGATGAAACACGGAATCTCCTGGTGAGTCTCCGACTGCTCCGGCGTACCAGCGCTGGAAGTTACCTCCGACGATCAACATGGCTACGGCTCTCTTTTGATCCGTGTCTGTTCCGTGTGAATCCGTGGCTAAATTTTTTTTCAAACACTCAACTCATCGCTTCCTCGGCAGTGACGATCATTTGAGCGATGTCGATCAGTTTTTGGTTTTTGTCGTTCGATAGTTTTTGAAGCCGCCGAAACGCGTCCGGTTCGTCGAGGCCGGCGCGTTTCATCAATACGCCTTTGGCCCGCTCGATCACTTTGCGGTCCTCCAAGGCTTGCCGCAAGTCCGCCGCTTGTTGATGTAGGGCTTGGAATTCTTGAAACCGCCGCATGGCCAGTGCAATGGCTGTTTCCAGGTCCGCTTGTTTGATTGGTTTGACTAAATAGGCCAGCACGTGATCCTGCAGGGCCCGCTGAATCAACTCGGGTTCATGAAACGCTGAAACCAAAATCACCGGCACGGGAAAATGTTCCCGAATCCGCGTGGCCGCCTCAATCCCGTCCATGTCGGGCATTTTGATGTCCGTGATTGCCAAGTCGGGGCTGGTGGATTTACAGAGTTCCACCAGCTCCAATCCGTTTTGGGCGGCCCCCACCACTTCGTGACCCATGGCACAGAGCGTGTCTTGGAAATATTCGCACATTTCCGGTTCATCATCGGCGACGGCAATTTTCAACATGCGTGTCATGATTGACTCCTGGGTAATATGATCGTGATACACGCACCGCTGGGCGGTCGGTTTGAGGCTTCGATCAATCCGCCATGTGCGACAATGATGCGCTTGCAGATCGCCATTCCCAAACCGGTGCCGCGTGTCTTGGTCGTGTAAAATTCATGAAATATCTGCTGTTGTGCATCGGCTGTCAGTCCCGGACCGTTGTCGCAGATACAGATTCGCACCGCGGGTTGGCCGACAAAGTCAGTCTCCCCATATTCTACCTTGATCCGGGGTTCTTCGGTGGTCGCGGCGATCGCATTTTCTAAGATGTTGCGAAAAACCAGCCGCAGTCCGAATTTATCCCCCTGGCAATACGGATCGTCGCCGGTTTCAGTCAATGCAGCATTGCGTCCTTCGCGGGCCAAGGCCAAATCGTGCCAGGCGTGTCGCACGATGTCGGAAATCGCCGTATGTTCCGGATTCACGCGAATGGGAGCGGCGTATTCCCGCACATCCTCATACAACTGGTGCAAGTCATCTTGCGCGCGTTGAATCCGTTTGATGAGCTTGGTCGCTTCGGGTTGGTTTTTGATACGCCGCTCCAACATCTCCAGTCCAGCTTGGCTGCGCTGCAGTGCGTTACGGCTCTCGTGGGCCAGCGCAGCCATCGCTTGGCCAATCCCCGCCAACCGCTCGGATTGCAGCAACCTTTCTTCGGCCTGTTTGATGGCCGTGATGTCGCGGACCATGCCGGTGAACAGACGCCGATCCTCTAGCTGGACTTCACTGACCGACAGATGGATGGGAAATGTGGTGCCGTCTTGGCGTTGAGCGACGACCTCGCGTCCCGTACCAATGATCTTGCGGATTCCCGTGCGGCGGAAGTTGCTGAGGTAGAGATGGTGCTCCGAGGAATAGGGATCGGGCATCATTTCACTGATGTTTTTGCCGATTGCTTCATCGGCCGTGTAGCCAAACATATTTTCGGCAGCGGGATTAAACGACTCGATCACCCCTGTCTCGTCGATGGTAATAATGCCTTCGACAGCCGAATTGACAACGGCCTGCATGCGGACATATTGATCGCGAAGCTCTGACTTGGCGCGTTGATGCTCGACGATACTCACCAGATCGGCCAGTAGAACGCCGGGGTTGATCGGCTTGAGGAGATAATTGGCCGCCCCCAAACGCATGGCGGCGACGGCCCCATCGACGGAGTCGGACACGTAAATTACGGCAGCCTCAGGCGCCAAGCTTTGGATGCCGGGGATGAGTTGTTCGATAGAAAGATCCGACACATCCTGGTCGAGGATCACCACCGAAATTTTTTCCAGACGGGTTTTCTCGAGCGCTTCGGTCGCCGTCGCGGCGGTGGCGACGAAATAGTGATCCTGCTCCAGAATTTTGCGCACAACGTCCCGTGCCTTGGTATCCCCATCGACGATCAAAATGCGGCGTGGTTGCGGAGTGTGCATGGTCTCACTGTTGTTCCCAAAGGCAAACCGGCCCGAAGCCAATTCTGCAATCGTTCCTATTCCAAGCGCAGCACCAGCCGCAACCACAGACGTTTTATATAACGACAAAAAAAGCCCACACGTCGCACCGATCTATGCGACGTCCAGGCTGTCATTGCCGTACGATCCGGTCGACCACGCCATGGGCCCACGGACGCAACAAAATGTCGTGAAACAGCGCGGCTTCGGGATGCAGATTGCCCCCTCCGCTGAACGCAGCATTTCTACGCGCATCATAACCTGACGGTACTGACGGGGAAAGTGCGACGGCCGATTTCCCAGCCACGCACAACGCGGGACAACGGGAGACGCGACTGTTGTGATTGAAATCTTGACGAACTGCGCAGCATTGTATACATTAGTCCTGCCTCGACCGCCCATGACCGGGTGGCCGAGTTTGGTAGTGATTGCCTTTTCGCAGGGTCCAAGGACCGGCGGGAAGGTTTTTTTTATGGACTGATCCGAATGTCTGCGGATCTCCAAATTTGCTAAAACAGGGGAAAAAGCGAGATGCCTGGTCTGGTAAGGGAGGACAGGAAACGAAATCGGTTGAACTCTCGAGATGCGGAAATCGAAGAGTCCGTGCTGGAGAATCTACGGGCAACTTCTATCTCATTTGGCGAATCGATCGCTTGCCAATGCCAAGATGGCAGGCTTGTCCTGACAGGCACGCTTCCCTCGTATTATCACAAGCAATTGGCCCAAGAGATCGCGGGACAAGTTGAGGGAGTGCGCGTCGTCATTAATCAAATCCAAGTCGATTTCGCCAAATCATCTCGGCCCCGCTAAATCACCAGACGACTGCCCCAACTGAGGGGAAAATCAATTCTTAAATCACCCTTCGCAAACAAATCACCATTCGCAAACAAGGAGTACAACACGATGACCGACTACTTCCGGAGCCTGAATACCCCACGCCTCCTCACAGTCGCATTGACGCTGACCGCAGTTTTCGGGACAGCTTGGGTGCTCAGTAGTCAACCGGATCAGGTCTCACATGCTGCTGAACCGGCTGCCCAGAAGGATGCAGGCAAAAAAGCTGCCGATCCTAATCTCCGGAAAATGACCCCGGTTCAGGTATTCATGCGCGCGAAGCTTGATGACAACACAAAAATCCTCGAAGGGCTGATGACCAACCAATTCGACCAGATTGTCGATGCAGCAGATCATCTGCTTTTGATGAGTAAAGCGACTGAGTGGCACGTCATTCAAGGCCCAATTTATAAGCAACATAGCACAGAATTTCGCCGCGCTGTTGAGCGTCTCAAAATCGACGCAGAAAAGAAAAAGTTAGATGCAGCAACTTTGGCCTATATGCACATGACGATGACCTGCGTCAGTTGCCATAAATTTGTCCGTGGCACACAACTTGCTGGTAATGTTGAGCTGCCGACCCATTCACTTGTCTCATTACCTCAAACTCAACCCCTAGTCCCTGACAATCCAATCAGCCGCTAGCAAGAGGAAGGCCGATGATGCTGTTACTCCCTGCCGAAAAAATCGCAAAACGACTCCAAACTCCGCAACCAAACCGGAACACGTCTTCCACCAAAGGGGAGATTGCTGAGTATCGCGACGAAGAGATCTCCGACTTGCCGGACAACGAATTGATCGCCGCCATTCGTGCCGCGCAGCTGCCGTACCTGAGTCAGCGATTTGAAGACCGCTTGGAGTACTGCGACCGGGACGTCCTGGAACGGCTCGTGCATTTGGCCCGCCACTGTTGTCGCAACCAAGGGCATTAGTTGCCAGTTTGGCAACTTGCCCCTGTGACAACGTGGCGGCGAGAGAACTCGGTCGTCAGCGGGTGAGAACAGATGACGGCTCTGTGAATGAAGCATTTGTTGTGTTAGCCTATAGAAACAACATCGCTTTATGACTTATTGTCCACAGGGCCGCCCGGTGATTCGCTTACACATCTTATTTTGCGCTTTCGCAACGGTCACTCTCGCCCTGTTTGGCCGCACGTTGTATTGCGCCGAATCGCATCGGCAATCGCCGCCGCAATTCAAGGCGCTGCTAAACGCGAGCGATATCGAGTTCGATTTTTACGATCCGGCCATAGAACCAGATCGATATCCCGGACGCGCTTTGTTTTCCCTCGATGTGCGGACCCGGTTTCTGTATGAGTACCAGGTTGTCAGGCGCCGCGCTCGACGCTATGTGATCATCCGGCCCAAAATCCAGAAAATCCAATGGAAGCTGAAGCACACCATCCGACTTCCTGAGTCCTACGACGACCCGACAATGTGGGACACCGTGTTACTGTTGCACGAGTTGGATCACGTCGCCATTAGTAGCGACCCCCGTTTGCGGATGTTGCTGGAACGGGCACTCTTCTCGGTGAAGCGGATTGAACGCCCCATGACACAGGGGGGCGCCCTGAATGAAGCGGCGATACAAAAAATCATCAACGACGAATTCATCAAACGCCGCGATGCCGTCGTCGAGTTGGCAACTAAAAATTACAAACTGTTGGACAAAGTCTCAGCGCACGGTGCCCGAAACATTCCCGACCGCGATGCGTTTTTTCGTAAGCTTTATTCCAAAGAGTCGCTGGACGAAGCGGGGTTTCCCTATTTGGGAGAGGTCGTGGAACTGTTGAATGACAAGAAGTATGAAAAAGCCAAACTGCTGCACCATTCCAGCATCGGCAAATAGTGACTCCATTATGATGCATACAATGCTGTGTTTATGGACGGACAACGCTCGGCTTTTGACAACCGAATGCGACAGCGCTTATTGAACAAGTCGAAATGCCGCTAACGCCCAATCGCCTATCAAGGTTCGACGTCGGGTGCCACAGGCACCCCAAATTGGGACGACTAAAAACTTAATGCTCTGCTGAAAACCTAAGGACCATTGCATGAACACCGTGCGAGTCTCTCTGTTCGTAGGCGCATTGTTATCCGTTCCGTTGTTGGCCGTCGCTGAACCGGTGACTCTCAAGCTCCAAGCGGGGAAACAGGACCGCCTGTCGACACCGGTTTTCTGGGAATTGCCGGCAGCGCTGCGCAAGGCGTCCGGCTTCACGCTCACGCGCGGAGAGGACGGGAAAAATGTTCCGGTCCAAATCACGCAAGATGATCCGCCGCGAATCATGTGGATTCTCGACGAAGAGTTGAAAGCTGGCCAGTCGCGGCGTTATCGGATGACGCCTACCGCTGAGTCCTCTGCGGCCGCCGCGGTGACGTGTCGGGACAACGGACGGCAATTGGTCGTGGCTGTCGGCGACAAACCGGTGTTGCACTACAACCATGCCGTTGTCCCCGCTCCCAATGCGGATGAAGCATATTATGCCCGCAGCGGATATTTGCACCCGCTGTTTGCACCGGACGGACAGGTTCTCACGGGCGACTTTGCCCCCGATCATCCGCATCAACATGGCGTGATGTTTGCCTGGACCAACACCACCTTCGAAGGCCGCGACATCAATTTTTGGGACCAAAAATCCCAAGCGGCAAAAATCGAACACGTTGCGATCGGGGAGACCTTCGAAGGTCAGGTGGCCGGGGGATTTCGTGCGTCGTTGCGACATACCGATCTGACAGCTCCGGAAGGACCCAAACCGGTGCTAGATGAGACGTGGGAGGTGCGGGTCTACAATGTGAGCGACGGCTTTCTCTTCGACGTGCATTCCACGCAACGTTGTGCCGGAGACAGCCCGCTGACGATCAATCAATATCATTACGGCGGAATGGCGATCCGTGGGCGTCGAGAATGGCTGAAGGCCGAGGGTGCAGAATTCCTCACCAGCGCAGGCAAAACACGGGACAACGGCAATCATAGCCGGCCGGATTGGGTCACAATGTCCGGGCAGCTTGAGGGGCGGCCGTATGACGTAACCATGTTCGCAAGCCCCAGCAATTTCCGCGCGCCGCAACCGGTCCGGCTGCATCCCTCGAAACCTTATTTCGTCTTCGCCCCGTTGGTTTTGGGCGAGTTTCAAATTCGCCCCGGCACGCCGTACGAATCGCGATATCGTTTCCACGTCGCTCAAGGAGCACCCGACGTGAAACGGACGCAACAACTTTGGCAAGATTACGCCGATCCACCGCAGGTCACGCTCATAAATGACTAAGCTGTATCAGCGCTGAAAAATCGGCAGTAGTTGATACGGCGGTGTGAGTGCCAGCACGGTCATTGCTGTGGTGTAAGCCTCACCGTAACGACGATCCAGACCGCCGGCAGGTCGCCAGGCGCCGTCGCGCGATTGGTGAGCGGTCACTGTGTCGACGAAAGTCGGGAAATAATTTTCCCAATACTCTCCTCCCAGTTGAAACATCGCCTGGCTGCTATAAAACGCCGAGTAGACATGCCAGTTTTCACCACGGATGGGACGGTCGTATTGGGTAAACGGCCGCTGCAGTAACCAGTCACCCGTTTTCTGTGCCATCTCAGTGTGATGCTGTCCTGCCAGCGAGAGTGCTAAGATCCCAGCCCCGGCCATCGCCCGTGGTCGGTTGAATTCTGGTTCTTCCTCGACGATTTCATAGACAAACGTTGTGTTCTTGGCGTCGTAACAACTTTTGATGTATTTGACCGCTAGCTCAATATCCCGCGCCGGAATATCAAATCCGGCGTTGCGGGCCGAACGCAAAAACATGACCTGCCACGATGTGATCGATAGGTCGGCATCATTTAAGCCGTACCGTCGCAAATACCGCCAGGAGCCCCGTTCATTGGGAAAGCGTTTGGGCTGCGGGTGGCACAACATGCTGAATTGAATGGCCCGTTCGATGGTCACGCGTAAATCCGCCGGCCCCGCGGCGGCGGGAAACCGGCCTTGGAATGCGACTGCCTGTTGGGGCTGGTCGTTCGGCAGCATGCCATAGACTTCCGTAAGCATCAAACCAGTGATGGCATGATTATAAGTCGCCGCGTGGGAAGCGAGGAGATAGCGATGGGTCGACTCGGGCTTGTTTTGGCTGAACAGTCCGTCGGGGCGTTGTGCTGAGCGGCAAAACGCGATGGCGCGTTCGAGGGTCTCGCCATAGGGCCCCTGCCCCGGCAAATGTCCCCGCGACAGGAAAGCCAACACACACAGACTGGTGACCCCGGGCTGGCCGGCTGCAGGTGCACGGAATGAACCGTCACGCTGCTGTTGCGAAGCCAAAAACTTCAAGCCTTTATCGACAGCTGCCTCCACGCGGTTTCGTTGCCGCGGCGTTAGGACACCAAACCCACCCATTTCCGCCCCGGCCGCCGTTGAGGCTGACGATCCACTGGCGAGAACAACCGTGATGCCACAGATAGCAGACGTCAGCATTAAGCGAGCACGATTCATCAGGGACGTCCTTTGTTACGAGGTTTTTTGACTATTCGGTCGGCGGCCGAAAATCTTAGCCGCGTTGTCGATTGATCAGGTCGTGGGCCCCACCGATCGCGCGGCTGAGCCACATCCCGTCGATCACCACCGCCAAGCCAATGGCAGCGCTGGCCAGAATGGTCACGGAGTCGAAAATATGTGCCCCCACGGTGATCACCGGTTGAGTGGTATGATCCCGCAAGAACAAATCAATACCCAGCACAATCGCGCTGGCGAATAGATGATACACCATAAATCGCAGCGTGTATTTCCCAGTGGCCGTGTCATGAAACCGCCGCGCGATTTGCTGCAGCGAGAGCGCTTGGAATAGGATTCCCAGACATCCCAAACCGACAGCGAACATTTGCGGGAACTTGTACAACGGTGAATCCCGCAGAATGGCCGGCACAGGGATTTCGCCACCGATTTTCGTAATTTCCAACGTCAACACGATCGCACCGAACAATGCCACCAATGCCGCAGCGGAGAATAGCCAGCGGAGGATGTTTCCCACCGGCGTGATACTCAAGATACTTCCCACAAAAAACAGCCCGCAACAGGCCAACAGGACCGGCGGGGTAATGCGTCCCAGAGCGGTGAGGATACGCTCTAACGTCGCGGGATGGGCATAAACCAACTGGCAGACGACGATGGAAAGAATCACGAAAACTATCAACTGCATCTTTTCGTCGGCATCGGTGATGAATGCAAAACGGACAATTCCCAGATAGATGGCGGCAATTAGGATGCCCAATCCGAACCCGACCAATCCATTGACTTCATGGCCAACCACCCAGGGCGCCAATGCCAAGCTGATCGCTGAATGCAGCAAAAAAACAATAGCGATCGCTTGGGAACTGATGCGATTCAGCGTGAGTCCGAAACGGACGCCGTGCCAACCGATATTCATGAGAAATGCCAATCTGCGTTCATGGTCGAAGGCTCAGCCTTGCGACCGGGGTCTCTGTTTCAATTCGTAATTTCCGGTGCGACTTGTTTCATTTGGACCGTCTCACCAAAGGGAGAATTTGGTGAGGAGCCAGTTTGCGGGGAGACTTCACTCCACCACTGCGCGGCTTGATTCGCGTTCCAATCTCCGGCCGCGCCGCAGTCATTGAGGGCTTGTTCCAACGCCGATAAGTCGCTGTAACGGTCCGCCGGTTTCTTGGCTAGGCATTTGAGCACCACGGCTTGAAGGTCCGCAGGAATATCTTCCCGATGAATCGTCGGTGGCTCAACCTCTTTGGTGGCATGCGCCATCATGACTGCCACCGGTGTCGCCCCTTCAAACGGCGGCCGACCCGTTAGCATGTAATAGGCGACGGCACCAAGGGCGTACATGTCGGTCCGCCCGTCCAGCGCAGGATCGCCTATCGCTTGTTCGGGCGACATATACAACGGCGTTCCGCTGATTACCTGATCGGATGTGATTTGTGATGCCTCAGGTTCATTGGTGAGCTTCACGAGGCCAAAATCCAGTACCTTGATGAAGTCGCACATGCCGCCTCGTTCCGAGACGAACAGGTTGGCCGGTTTGAGGTCGCGGTGAATCAAGCCCGCTGCGTGTGCATCGGCCACAGCGTTGCACGCCTGCCGCAGCAAATAAATCACGCGACCGGCCGGCAACGGTCCATACTGTTCGACCATCTCGTCGAGACTCATTCCAGGCAGATATTCCATGATGTAATAAAACGTGCCGTCGTCACAATGACCGTAGTCGTAAATGGCGATTGTGTTGGGATGCGTGAGCGCAGCTGTCGATTGCACTTCCCGTTCAAACCGGGCTAACGACGTGGGATTCCCGGCCGCTTCGGGACGGATCAATTTCATGGCACAGGGCCGTTTGAGCAGGTCATGCTCTACCAAATGCACCTGTCCCATACCGCCACTGCCGATCAGCTTTACTAAATGATATTGCCCAAATTTTTTAGCCTGATGGACTTCTAGACGCATCGCACTGAGCACAGCGGCACCGTAGGTGGCCAGCAGCGCCGCGATGAACACAATCAGCAGTTCGGTGCTGACATTTTGCTGGCTCGTCAATCCGTCCAATTTGTCCACCAAATCGGCATGCCTCATGGCGAACAACCCCAATGTGATCAACGGTGCTAAGGCCATCGTAAAGACCACGCGTGCTGTTCCGATCCAACGGTGCGGAATCAACAGCCCGTGAA
This sequence comes from Symmachiella dynata, assembly GCF_007747995.1. NCBI lineage: Bacteria > Pseudomonadati > Planctomycetota > Planctomycetia > Planctomycetales > Planctomycetaceae > Symmachiella > Symmachiella dynata. The sequence goes on from NZ_CP036276.1 coordinate 5,380,908, forward strand.
CAATGATCAACATAAAGATCCCGAACATTTGGGTGCGTGCGGCAAGCACCATTTCGGCCGTGTTTCCAGAGAGCGCACCATTGAGGGCGATTTCGTAGCGCAGGTAGATCCACATCAACGTCAAAGCGCCGAACAGGGTATATTCGATGCTGCGCAGCACCGTTTGTGACAGTTGCGGCTTGATGAACAGATACACCACAATGCCGCCCACCAGCACCAGCCGCAGCAGATCGACATGTTCGATCACCGCCATGTCGTTGAGAAAATCAATTCCCCCGTTGCCGTTGCGATTGATCATCGCCCAGAGAAAGATCAGGCCGTACACCACCAGCAGCAACAGCGTGACCGCGCGCAACCGCGTGTGCAGCAGAGAGGTGGTCTCCGTACCGAACGTCTGTCCGCGGCCCATGACCAATTCGATCGGTCGGATGCTCGACTTTTTTTCACCGGCAGCGGCATCAACCGTCTGTGCAAGTTCAGCGGCCACTTTTTGAGGGGTGCGATCCGACCGCTGCGGCGGTGCCATGCGTCTGCCTTTAGCTGAGGTTTCTATCGAGTTGACCCGCCTGCGTGTTCGGAAATCAGCGGTCAACCGATCCATCGTACGGGGAGACAGTGCTGGTTACAACTGAGGTTTGTCGGCGTCACTTTGTGCTTTTAGAACCGATAACATCGCCATTTGCCCGCTATTGCAAGCCAAGGCGGGGCGCACCGCTTGAAGTTGACGCAACGCATCGTGCAGTGGGAGGTCGGGATTGCGGTGCATCAATAACGCAGCCGTCACCAAACCGGTCCGACCATGTCCCTGCGCACAATGAATATAGGTCGTACCGGCGCACCCATTGATCTCGTTGATCAATTGCCGCAATTGGGGCCACGTCGGTATGGAACCGTCCAAGATCGGGCACGAAATATAATTGACCGCCGAGCAAATGGTGGTTGGCTCTGCAAATTCACACGTCAGATCAATCACATTGTCGATCCCGTCGATCATTTCCTTGGCCAATAATCTGCGACCGATGACTAATTGATCCTTCACAATATCATAGGGACGCTCCCGCCGCACAAAGCAGGTGAGACGCCAAATTGTCCATGCATAAAGCAGATAGGGAAGAAACACAAAAACTGGCGCATAGGAAAGACGGCCACTCGGACGTTTGCCGAAGATCCACGGCCAATTGAGAAGGTAGGCAACTCCGAGCACCGTGAGATTCATGGCCGGCCACAGACAAACCAGCCACCATCCGGACGAGACAATCGCCCGCACGCCCAGCAACAGCCCCATCGTTAACCACAACAAACCGTATTTCATGGCGATGGGACTCTTAGAGGCCAAAGGATCGGAGGACAAGAGCGATGCGGTCGACAAAATTGATTACGCCGAAGGCGTTCCACATCATAGCCTAGGGTCGCGAACGAAGTGAGCGCACCCTAGGACCAATTTAATAATGAATCTCACAACCCGGCAATTCGCGCCGCAATGTTTCAATCCCCGCCGCAGAGACCTGCGTCTCTCGCAGGTCTAAGTATTCCAACGTCCGCATCCGCGAAAGATACGGCACGGTGGCGTCGGTGATTTTTGTGCCTTTGAGATTCATAGCGACCATAGCCCTGTTCTCTCCCAGAATTTCGACGGCGTGATCGGTGATGGGAGTATCTTCAAGATACAAATACTGCAACATAGGATTGTGTGACAAGTGCTCGACACCCGCATCAGTGACGAGCGAATCGTACAAACCGACCGAATCCAATGCGGCTCCATAGGCGAGGACCTCAATCCCGGCATCCGTTACGCTCGTGTTTTTTAGCACGACGCAGTTTAAGACCGGCAATCTGCACAAAGTCTCCATTGCAGCATCGGTAAATTGCGATCCATGCAAGCCGATGACTTCGAGACTGGGAATGGACGATAGTTGCTGCAGTCCCTCTTCCGTGATGAATGTGTCATCCAGTTCCACGAACGACAGTTTGGGAAACGCGGCCAAATGTCGTAGCCCGGCATCGGTCACCTGGGTATGTTGGAGATTTAAGTGCCTGATGTTCTGATGAGCGGCGAGTTGCTGCAAACCGGCATCAGTAGTGTTCGCTCCCAACCCCAATAAATCCAAGCCTTTGAGCTTCAGAATATCAGGGATAGATGCGTCGCCGATCTGGGTTTCGCTGAGCATCAAGTAACTGAGTCGCGTCAGTCCCGCCAAATGTTTTAACCCGACATCGGTCACAGCGGTCCGTTGCAGATTGAGAGTGCGCATGTTCGGCATGCGGCCGACATATTCCAGTCCCGCATCGCTGACCTGAGTGTCCTCCAGCTGCAACGATTCCAGTTGTGGGGAACTCGAAAGGTAGGCTAAACCGGCATCGGTGATGTCCGTCTTCCTCAATTCGAGACCTTTCAGTTGCGGTAAGGCCCCCAGATGTCCGAGACCTGCATCAGTGACCGCCGTCTCGGCCAAAGACACACTACGGATGTTGTCAGCTCCCGCGAGCGCTGCGAGACCGGCATCCTTCACATTTGTGTTACTTAGGTCGAACTTCACATTCAGCAGCTTGCGAAACCCCAGGTTTTGCCGTATCCAATCATCGTCGACTTCACTACCGCTCAAAGCGATGGTCGTAAAAACCCAGTCCTGATTGTTCATGGTCAAGCGATTCCAAAGCGGGGCGGGGGGAGTTAAGTCTCGAAACTCAACCGTCCCACCGGCCTGCTCCACCGCTGCAATAAATCGCCCCGGCCCGTTTAGCCACAGCCAACCCCAAGCGACGAGGACAAACAGCAACAGAATCGCAGTCGCAATCAAATACGGATGCCGCCGAGGCCAACTGCGGCGTGGTGAAGTGTCCTGCATGAGCGCGCCTCGTTTTTTGCAATCGTCAAAGAACATCGACAACCACGACTGTACCCACAGCTGCGCACCTACGCAATCGCGTTTTCTCTGCTACCAATCACGCCTGTAAGTCAACGGCATCGTGCGGGTTGTTTGAGAAGTCCGGCGAAAATCGCTACTCGCTGTTGCGAAAACTGCCTGTTTGTGTTGTGTTGGATTGGGGTGATTGCGACAATAGAAAGAGGCGCTACGATGTCACGCGCCATTACCGGAGCGCGCACGCAACTGTGGGAGATCAGTATCGATGGTTCGGGGTTTTTCGGAGAAGTTAAAATCGTCTGCACTGCTCATCGGCGCATGCGTTGTGTCGTTGCTCATGACCACGCCGCTCTCGGCCGCGGATGAAAAAGAAGCCCCCACCCCCGTCGACTTCGGCCGCCAAATCCGCCCCATCCTGGCCAAGCGCTGTTTCGCTTGCCATGGTCCCGATGTGGCTGAATCGGGTCTGCGATTGAATGATCCGGAATCGGTCTTTGCCGAATTGGATTCCGGTGAATTGGGCATCGTGCCCGGTAAACCGGAAGAAAGCGAATTGCTGCGACGGATCGCCACCGACGATGAAATCGAGCGGATGCCCCCCGAAGAGAAGCCGCTCCCGGCAGAAGAGATCGCCCTGATTCGTCGTTGGATTTCCGAAGGGGCTGCGTGGGACAAACATTGGGCGTTTCAACCCATCCAACATCCCCAGCCACCGGTTGTCAAAAACAGCGAGTGGGTCCGAAATCCGATCGATGCTTTTATCTTGGCGCGGCTTGAAACGAACGGCCTGAGCCCTGCGCCGCCGGCCGACAAACTCGCGTTGTTGCGTCGCGTCTACTATGACCTGACCGGACTACCGCCCACCCCTGATGAAGTCACAGCGTTTCTCGCGGACACCGCGCCCGATGCCTATGAAAAAGTGGTCGACCGGCTGTTGGCCTCACCCCGTTACGGCGAACGCTGGGCGCGGCATTGGCTGGATCTGGTGCGCTATGCGGAAACCAATAGCTACGAGCGCGACGGTGATAAGCCGAATGCATGGCGGTACCGCGACTACGTCATCCGCAGCCTCAATGATGATAAACCATACGACCGGTTTTTGACCGAGCAACTCGCCGGCGACGAATTGCCCGATGCATCCGCTGAGACGATTATCGCCACCGGCTACTACCGGTTAGGCTTGTGGGATGACGAACCGGTCGACCGCGAACAGGCGTACTACGATGAGTTGGATGATATTCTCACCACCACCAGCCAAGTCATGTTGGGCCTGACCGTCAATTGCGCACGGTGCCACGATCACAAGATCGATCCGATTCCACAGACCGACTATTACAGCCTGTTGTCCTTCTTCGAAGGCGTCCCCTCCTACGGCATCCGCAGCGATCAACTTTCGTACAATCAAACGGACATCTCTTCTCCCGAATTGGCAACGCAACATGCGGAGTTGGACCGGCAGAAGAAAGCGGTCCGTGAAAAGATGCAGCCGATCGAGCAAGCGGGCATCGTCAAAATGTCCGCCCCCGATCAACGCCAATCCGAAGGCCGCGGCCGTCAGAAATTACTCGACGAAAAGCTCAAGGATTATCTCGACGAATCCGCCTGGGCAGAATACTCATCGCTCAAAAGCGAACTCGACAAACTCAATGCGATCAAATTACCTCCCCGCGAATCGGCCCTGTCGGTCGCCCGTTGTAATCCGCGGCCCCCGCAATCCCACGTGCTGATGCGAGGCAACGTGCATGCCAAAGGGGAAGAGGTTGCCCCGGGTTTTCCGACGATCCTCAATGCACCCGTGCCAGAGATCCCCGTCGCTCCCGAAGGGGCCAAGACCTCTGGCCGTCGCACAGTGTTGGCCGAGTGGATCACTTCGCCGGACAACATCATGACCTCCCGCGTGATCGCCAATCGTATCTGGCAACATCATTTCGGCCGCGGCATCGTACGCAGCACTAATAACTTCGGTCTGCTGGGCGATGCCCCCACGCATCCGCTGCTGTTGGACTGGTTGGCCACCGAACTGGTCGCCGGGGATTGGCGACTGAAGCCGTTGCACAAAACCATCATGATGTCGGCCGCCTATCAAATGTCCTCGCAAGGCAATCCACAAGGCTTGTCTCGCGACCCGCGTAACGATCTGTTCTGGCGGTTTGATATGCGGCGGTTGAGCGCCGAGGAATTACGTGATTCGATCCATGCGGTCAACGGCCGGTTGAATTTGCAAATGTATGGTCATGGCGTCTATCCAGAAATCTCCGCCGAGGTTCTCGCCGGACAATCACAGCCTGGATTGGGCTGGGGCAAATCGACGCCCGAGGAACAGGCGCGGCGAAGCATTTACATCCATGTCAAACGCTCACTGATCACGCCGATGCTGGCGAGTTTTGACTTCCCCGAAACCGATTCCAGTTGCGAAGCCCGTTTTGCCACCACACAACCTACGCAGGCGCTGGGGATGATCAACGGCGACTTCATCCACAAGCAAGCCATCGAATTTGCGAAACGGCTCCGCAAAGAGTGCGGCGACGACACACAAGCACAGATCCGCCGCGCCTTGGAATTGGCCCTCGCGCATCCCGCCGACCCGCAAGAGATCGCCCGCGGCGCAGCCTTGATTGAGAAACTGCAAAAACAACACAAACTGACGGCCGACCAAGCCTTAGAGTACTTCTGTTTATACATCTACAACCTCAACGAGTTCACCTACCTAGACTGATCTCGTGACGGGCAGGCGCCCGCCTGCCGCAATCCAACGAATCCCCCAAATCGACGGCTTCGCCGTCGCAATCGACATTCAACAACAATAACGGAAACAAACGGAACCACGTTTGGCACCAGCCGAATGTGTTTTACGGCAGGCAGGAGCCTGCCCTACGGACTTGGAGAATTCAGCGATGAGCACAACCAATAATTTCTGCGGACGCACCCGCCGCGAATTTCTCTGGCAAGCCGGCGGCGGATTTGGTTCCGTCGCGCTGACGGGACTATTGTCGGGCGATGGGTTCTTTTCCAAATCCGCACAAGCGGCCGACTCGACGAATCCGTTGGCCGTCAAGCCGCCGCACTTTGCTCCCAAAGCCAAGAGCGTGATCTTTCTGTTCATGTACGGCGGGCCGAGCCACATCGACACGTTCGACCACAAACCGGACATGATCGGCATGGATGGCAAAACGGTCGACGTGAAAACCTTCGGTCGTGGCGGACACAAAACCGGTGGCCGGATTGTCGAGCCGCGTTGGAAATTCAAACAATACGGCGAGTCGGGCCAATGGGTCTCGGAACTCTTTCCGCACCTCTCCGGCTGCGTGGATGACATTGCCTTCCTGAAATCGATGACCGCCGATTCCCCGATTCACGGGTCGGCAATGTTGATGATGAACTCCGGCAAAATCCTCAGCGGCAGCCCCGCTCTCGGTTCCTGGGTGAATTACGGTCTCGGCACTGAAAACGAAAACTTGCCCGGATTCGTCGTCATGCTCGACCCCACCGGCGGTCCGATCAGCGGCGCCAAAAACTGGTCCAGCGGTTATATGCCGGCGACTTATCAAGCGACGCAAATGCGGTCCAAGGGCGCCCCGATCATCGATCTGCAGCCCCCCGCAGGGATGTCCCGCGCAGCGCAGCGGACGCTGTTGGATTCACTCAACGCCGCCAACACCGATCACCTCGCCCTGCGGAGCGACAACAGCGACCTGGCCGCCCGCATCGCTAGTTACGAACTCGCCTTCAAAATGCAAAAGCACGCCCCCGAAGCGGTCGATATTTCGCAAGAGACCGCCGAGACGCAAAAGATGTACGGTCTGGACAACAAGCGGACCGAAGATTTCGGCAAGCGTTGCCTTTACGCGCGGCGACTGGTCGAGCGGGGCGTGCGGTTTATTCAGCTTTACTCCGGCGGCAATCACAATGACAACAACTGGGATGCCCATGGCGACCTGGAGAAGAACCACAACTACCACGCCGGGAACACCGACCAGCCGATCGCCGCATTGCTGAAAGACCTCAAGCAGCGCAACCTACTCGATGAAACGCTGGTCGTCTGGGGCGGCGAATTCGGCCGACAACCGACAGCCGAGTACGCCAAAGGCTCCGGCCGCGACCACAACGCCTTCGGCTTCACGATGTGGATGGCCGGCGGCGGCATCAAGGGAGGCCAAAGCGTGGGCACGACCGACGAACTCGGCTCCCGCGCCGTCGAAAACCCACTGCACGTCAAACGCCTACACGCCACCATCCTCAACCAACTCGGCCTGGACCCCAACCGCTTGAGTTACTTCTACGGCGGCCTGGATCAGAAACTCGTCGGCGTGGAACCGGTGGAGCCGATTGCGGAGGTGATTTGAGGGGGGAGTGGCCAGTGGCCGGTGGCCAGTGCGAGAAGCAAGCCGGTGCCTTTATATGTCATTCCGGAGCGGGGCGATGATTCCCCTCGTTCCCAAGCTCCGCTTGGGAACGCCGTTTCGCGAAGCTCTGCTTCGCTAGGGCTAGCGATTTATGATCCTTGCAACGTCATTCGAAGCGGAGCTTCGAGAAATTGCGTTCCGAAACGGAGTTTCGGAACGAGGGTGAACTGCCCTAACCCACGTGCCGCAAAAACGAAATCCGTCCCGTCGGCACCCACTCTGCCACGTAGATATTCCCATCATGATCAAAAGCCGCGTCGTGGGGGTGGATGAATTTTCCGTCTTGCCAATCTTCGGGGTGTTGGCGGACTTTGAAGCCGTTGAGGACTTTTTTCCGCCAGGCGGCGTCGTCGCCCAGGTGGGTGATTAGCGTGTTGTTCTTGTCGAACAGCGAAATCCGTGCGTGCAGGTCGGGGACCATCAAAATGTCACCGCGGATATCGACATCGGCTGGGAAGAGCACGTCGTACATGAATTCGATGTGCTTGCCATCGAGCGTGAAGTATTGCATGCGGCCGTTGGCGCGGTCGGCGACGACCAGGCTTGGGTCGCGACCGGCACGGTTATCGAGCCATTGGCCGTGCGGCGTCGACATCTCACCCGCCTCGCGCCCCTTGCCGCCCCAGGTGCGGACGTAGTTGTCGTTCTTGTCGTATTGATGCAAATACGACGAACCGTAACCGTCGCCGATATAAAACCCGCCGTCGGGGCCGAAGCAGATGTTCGTCGGGCTGTATTTCTCGCCGTTGTCGTACTTGCCCGATTCCTGAGGGACTTCCTTAACCCACACCTGTTCGCCGGTCAGCGTCGTCTTGGCGGTTGTGCCGCGGCTGGTGTTGGAGAGATACAAAAACTCCTCGCCCCCCTCCTTACGGACATCGATCCCATGCCCGCCGCCATGATATTCCTTACCAAACGAGCGGACGAACTTGCCGTCGGCGTCGAACACGACAATCGCATCCATCGGCTCATCGGTCTTCTGGCGATGCTTGACATAAATCAGCCCCGCTTCGTCCACGCAGACGCCATGCGTATCCCCCCAACGCACATGGTCGGGCACCTCGCCAAAATGGTGATCGCACTCGTAAACAAACTCCCCTTGCCCCACCCGCGCCCGCTTACTGCCCGCCTTATCACTGGCATTAAGAATCAACGGCCCACTACCCGTCGTCACAGCCGCCGCAGCGGCCCCGGCCATCGTGGCGGTCTTCAAAAAGTCGCGACGGGACGAGTCGGTCGAGGGATTTTGCGGCGTTTGCGATGAGGACATATCGGGCACCTGTGAATGTTGGTTACTGGAAGGAGCTGCGGCGAATTTCACGTCGTCGCTATTGTAGCGGGTTGAGCGGTGGGGGTACAAATGGAGAAGCGTTTTGCAGGGCCGGATTTACTGGCTGTTGTTTCGATGCCGTGCCACTAACACCCAACATCTTCTCTTTTCGTTTTCGTGACTTTTGTTTGTTTCGAGGTTCGTTCTTCTTTTGGCGACAAAGCCACCATCAAGCCTCACCCCATCACCCAAAAATCCGCACACCCCATCGGTTGAAGACTACAGGACTGATATTCTTGCACTGCTCGTGGCTACCACCTCGAAGTATCAAAGACGTTAATCTGCCCAAAATCATTTGCAGAAATCAGTCGCTTCCCATTCGCACTAAATTGTACGTACCGAACATCACTGATTTGGTTTGGCAAGATTTCCTCTAAATCTCCTGTTTGAACATTCCAAATGTTCCACTTCCCCCTCACAGGATCTTCAACCGGTCCATCGTGCTCTCCCGCCACCAAGCGACGGCCGTCTGGAGAAAAGGCGACTGATATCACACCAACCATGCCGGGGCGTTTGATGGTGAGTTTTTCCTCACCTGTTGCCGCATCCCAAACGACGATTCTGCCAAGACCTCCCGCAGCTATCCATTTACCGTCGCAAGAGTACGCGACAGATAAGAAGAATTGCGATTTATCCAACCTTCTGAGTTCGGTACCGGAGTTCACATCCCAAACCCCAACTCCTTGGCAGGGGAACGCCATTTCTTTTCCATTCGGTGATACAGCCAGCGTGCCATAGACAATCCTGTCGGTTGTTGGAAGACATTTTGCCGTACCGGTGGACGTATCATACAAAAGCATGCGATCACGATTTTCATCGCCGCCCTCTTCAAAAGGCACATCTTTGAAAATGATTGCCATGACCCTTTCACCATTCCCAGAATAGGCCACTGCTCTTGCAGCTGTAGGAACTCCTTTACACGCCTGGATTGATTTCAAACGTTTATTTTTCTCGATGTCCCACAACTCCAATTGTGATCTCGCACCCGCAATAGCCAACTTCTTGCCATCGGGTGAAAATGCGACTTGCCCACTCTTAAAATCGTCCTGGAAGACGACTCGAAGTTTCTTGCCTGTCTCCACTTCCCAGAGGGTTACGCGCCCCGCATCGACTGTCGCCAACGACTTCCCGTCGGGGCTCAATGCGAGGCTTGACAGTGACGAACAATTAATCGTTGCAATTGGCTGACTTTTATCCTTGTCGAGATCATCGTCTCCGAGAGCGATACACTGAGACACCGCACAAATTAAAGATACGACGACGGTTCGGAGGTTATGTCGACGCATATTATTTCCCTGCTGAAAACTGATGCACACTATATTGAATGACTTGTTCATAATATCGAGTTTTGTAGGGCCAGTTTTACCGGCTGTTGTTGCATCCATCGAGAAACCTAGCGACTGTATCCACTACGGTCTTGAGAGAAGATCAATCGATTCATGAGCGGAGGTATGCACCACCAGCCGGCTCCTCCGAGAATTGCCAGCAATCCCAAATAGAGTCCCATTCGCCCGCGAGAAGGATTTGCGCGGTGCATGATGGAATCCTGGACCCAATTCGGATTGACGCCCAGGTCAGGGTGTTTTTTCAATTCGACTTCGACTGTCTTAACGGCCACAGGTGTGAGGACATCTTGCATGAGTTCATCTGGATATTCGATCGTTTCCCAAGCAAATCCGTGGACAATCTCCCCAGTGGTCGGGATGTAAAACGGAACATAAATCAGCAAAAACATCATTGCTGCAATGAGGATGTAGGCATAGATTCGCTCGCTGGGCTCAAGATCATCACCCTTAGATTGGACCAACACCCCCGCCAAAATGCCGAGCGACAATGCCATAAAAATATACGGGTTCATATTGGACGGGCCTCTCCTTAGTGATAATGCCGACAGGGCAGTCACTCTTATTCGTCGAACCATGCGTATTATTTGACATGGTTCATGCAGCGCAATACCTGAATTCCGTCAGGCGGCTGCCTGACCTAAATCATCACTGCCTCACCCCACCGACAAAATTCCCCCCGCCCCATCGGTTGACGCGACGTCCCGAGAATCCGACACTGAGCACTGCGATAATTACCCACCCTTGACCAGGATACTGAAGATTATGCGACCGAGCAAAACATTGGCCAAGTTACGGGCCGGCAAACCAGTGCGGATGTGTGCGTTAGGGCATTTTATCCCCGCTTACATTCGGCATGCGGCCCATTTCAAATACGACTGCATTTGGCTGGACCTGGAACATCGGGAGATGAGCCAGCGCGAAGTGCAGTCGCTGCTGGCCTATTTTCATCTGTGCGACATCGATTGCATGCTCCGTGCGCCGACGTTGGAGAAAATTCGGCTGTACCGTTATTTTGAGGACGGGGCGGCCGGGTTGATGATTCCGCACGTCTCGACAGCGGAACGGGCTCAAGAGTTGGTCCGTGCGGTCAAGTTTCCGCCGATCGGCGACCGCGGCATCGATGGTGCCGGACTGGATAGCGATTTTTACCTGCAAGGGGGAGAGGACTACACCGACGCGGCCAATCGCGAAACGTTTCTAGTGGTCCAAATCGAAACGCCCGAGGCAGTGGACAACGCCGATGAAATCGCCGCCGTGCCGGGCGTCGACGGCCTGTTTGTCGGGCCTGGCGATTTGTCGTTGCGCATCAGAAACGCACCTGAAGGAAGCCGTACGCTGGAGGAATCGACCGAGCACGTCGCCGCCGCCGCCAAACGTCACGGCAAGGCCTGGGGCCAACCTGGCTTTTCGGCCGAACACGTCAAACAGCTTCATCAACAAGGCGCTCAACTGGTCAATTACGGTGGCGATTTTGGCGCGTTTATGAAAATGCTGGAAGCCAATTCCCGTGATCTGGATGCGGCATACGGCGAGGAATAAGCACATCGCCCCAAACCGACGGCTTCGCCGTCGCAATCGACCTCCAACTCAAAAAACGGAATCGAACGGAAATACATTTGGCGACAAGCAAAAGTTTGCCGACCAAGCGAGCGCTGAGAGACGACGGCAAAGCCGTCGGTTTGGGATGTCATTGGATAACCGTGTTGTGAATCGCGGCAGGCGGGAGCCTGCCCTACAGGGCTGGTTCTAGGGATATTCGTTGATTCATGTTCGCGATCGATACGCCGCAGAATATTGGATTGGACCCCGCGCGTTGGCAGCACGTGTTGGGGCTGGTGCGGTCGTGGACTGAGGCCGATCAAGTTCCCGCCGCGGGGATCATGATTCTCCGCAACGGCAAGACGACTGGTTCCCATCTGTTCGGCCGACAAACGTGCGATGCGGATTCGCCGCCGATTCGTGAGGACGCGATTTTTTTAATCGCATCGATCACCAAACCGATCGTGGGCATGGCAGCACTGTTGCTCGTTGAGCGGGGAGAGTTTGTGCTCGATGACCGCGTGAAAAACATCGTGCCGGAGTTTGGGAACAATGGCAAGCACGGCGTGACGATCCGGCATCTGCTCACGCACACATCGGGCTTGCCGGATATGCTGCCCAATAACACAGAGCTTCGCACCGCGCAGGCACCGTTGTCGGCATTTGTGGAAGAGACCTGTCGACAACCACTCGCTTTTCGTCCCGGTCGCGGTGTGCAGTACCAAAGCATGGGATTTTGCATGCTGGGAGAAATCATCCGCCGCGTGACCGGTCAGTCCTGCGCGGAATTCTTACAAAACGAGATCTTCGCGCCGTTGGGAATGCACGATACCGCATTGGGCGCGCCGGACGATTGGTACGCGGGGGAAAATCCCACCGTCAACCGCATCGCCGAATTACGGATTCCCGAAGCACAGGTCGGCAGCAATTGGCATTGGAACACGCGCTATTGGCGGCAACTTGGTGCTCCATGGGGGGGATTGTTGACGACACCGACCGATCTAGCATGCTTGGCACAGTTTCTGCTGAATCGTGGACGTGGGGAAGACGAGCCGCTCCTCAGCCCCGCCACCATTTCCGCCGCCACCCGCAATCAATTTCTCGCCATGCGCGATGTTCCCGAATTGGAACGCCGCTCGCGGCCGTGGGGACTGGGATGGCGACTGCATTGGCCGGGAGATAGCCGCAACTTTGGCGATTTTCTAGGGCCGCACAATTACGGCCATTGGGGGGCGACTGGTTCGCTGTTGTGGATTGACCCCACTTGGCAAACGGCTGCCATCATGCTCACGACGCAGCCGCAGGAGCCGCGCGGCAAATATCTCGCCCGGTTTTCTAATGCGGCGGTCGCTTCGCTGACAGCACCACTTGGTGACTGAGACGCGTTTCGTTCCTCGCACGGATCGAACCCCCGCCGATTAGGACTCCAAAAACACCTGGAAAATGGGGATTTGCATGCGCCAAGCGGTCCCTGAGGCGCATTTTCAGGTTTTTCTCAAAAAACTCTGAAACGGGTGTCCGGTTTTTCCAATGCGATGTGATCCGTTTGGTAGCAAAGGGACGACGGTTCCCCCAGCCACACAAAAATCGAACATGAGCGATCTCTGTTTAGGGGCAGGGAGAAAGGGTGTTGGAATTGATGGACTTTTTTTAATGGACACCAATCCGACACGGGGCAGATCCCGTCCCCGCCTTCGGGCGGCGGACGGGATTCTTTCATGCGCCGGGTGGTTGGTCGCGACGCAACACCAATCCACTACGGTTGCGGCGTGGAATTGACCGCCACGTCGTTGGCCTGCCGCAGCGGCAACTCAAAGGCGGCCGCTTCGCGGTCGTTGCGGACGATCAGGATATTGCCCGACAGCGTGGGGTGATTCCAGGTCTTGTCGCCCAGCGCCGCCAGCGTGGCCAATTTGTGATGTTCCTCCGGCGTGGCTTCGACCAAGACGACCTTGCCCGATTCGGATTGAACCAGCAAAACGTTGCCTACCAGCAGAATCTGTCCGTGGCCGTAACGGCCTTTCTTCCATTGGCGTTCACCGGTTCTTACATCCAGGCAGGTCATGATTCCGTTGTCCATGCCGTACACGAACCCGCCCTGCACCACGAAATTCGACATCTTGGATTTCAAATTCCGGTTCCGCCAAACTTCGGTCACCTGCCACTGGTCATTTTCATGAGTGATCCGCAGCAGCGCTGCTCCCGTGCCGTAACCGGATGAGACCAACACGTGGCCGACATTCGCAGCATCCTCGCCGAGTCCTTCGACAACGATCGGTTGGGCGACGTTGACGCGCTGTGATTCCCCTTGCGTCAACCAGGGGTGCAGCCAGAGCGGTTGTCCCTGTTCATCAAATCCACGCAATCCCGCCCCATTAAAGCTGAGGAATTGCGTTTGCCCGGCGAGTTGTACAAGGGCCGGTGAGGCGTATCCGGCAGGATCGTCGCCGCCGTGAAAAAGTTCGTCTCCTTGGGCGGCGTCATAGGCGACAATCGCACGCCCTGCTCCCCCACCGGGTGTGACGATGACGCGATTCTCAACAACCAACGGAGAGCCGGACATGCCCCACAGAATGTTTTGCGATGCCGGATCGGCGAGTGTATTTTGTGTCCAGATCGAGGCGCCATTGGCGCCGTTGATGCAGGACAATTGTCCCAACGCGCCCATCGTATAAACGCGGCCGTCGACGATCGTGGGATTCGCCCGCGGACCGTCGCCGTGTGTATCGACAAAACGCTGTGGGTTGCTCGAGACCCATTCCTCGCGCCCTGTTTTCAAATCGTAGCAGACGACTGCTTCCTCTTCGCCGCGTTGTTCTTGTGTGATGGCTGCGTCGCCGGATACTGAAAAACCGCCCCAGCCCAATCCGACCGGATGCCGCCACAATTCGCGAGGCGGATAGGCCGACCAATCGGTTTCCAAGGCGATGTTGTTGATCACGCCGTCCCGGGCCGTCCCCAGAAAGCTTGTGTGATCGTTCGCGCGAGCCACGACATCAATACCTGTGGCGACTTCGGTGGCTTCAGCCGCTTCAGCTGCGTGTTGTGATTGAAATTCCGCAAACTGTTCCTCCGCAGTCGGCGTCCACCGCCAAGCAAAACGGGGGACCATGCCGCCGGAAAAACTTTCGATGCGTAGTACTGACTTGAAGCCTAAAAACAATACGAACATTAACGCTACAGCGGTCAACACGGTTCGGGATTTGGGACGAATCCAGATCACAGCGGCAATCACGACAATAATCGCCAGAGCGCCGGCAATCAACGGCGTCCGCATTTGATCGAGGCCCAGATAGAAGGCTTGGAACTCCGGATGTTGCGCCAATCGGGCCAAGGAGACGACGATGGCAATCACCACGCCGATGCCCACTGCCTGGAACGCCAAAACGATTTTTGCTGCTGTGGTCGTGGGAGGCACTTCAGCGGGGGGCGTTGTGCCTTGAGTTGTTTGCTCGGACATAGTTTGCGTTCCGGTCGTACGGGGTTTGGCAGGTGTGCGGGGGATTGTCTTGGCCGATGTCACCGCTGTTTGCTGTGCGCAGGCATCTCCAGCAGCGCAGCGCGGTGTCCTTCGAAAAACTATAGGTCACGACGTAGCAGGAGCAAATTTTGCCTCAGCCGCAGAGAGAAGTGCCCGCAAAACCGGCGCAATCAGAACCGCAGGGCTGATTCGCGGCGAAAATCACATGCCGCCGAGGGGAGAAGAGCTATCGGAGCGTGCGCGCACATTACTTGCGATGGATCGCGATACATCGAAAGGGGGCACGAATACCAAGATGGCGAGAAGCGTTAGAGCAATCCCGGAACGCCGGATTATTGATGCTGCACGAGCGAACGTTGATCCAACATCGAGGGGGCGGGAGTTCGCAAGGAGAGATCTTGACGGCTGAGCCGTTCCTTGGATCTCTCGATGATATCCTTGCCGGAAACGAGTGATTGCAAATCATTGCTAATATCGTCGCCTAAGGAGTCAATGTATCCCACATGGATGCCTTGCACGATCCCCTCACTGTCGATGATGGCAGCAAACGGCAATTGTCGCACCAAAAACGCATCGGCAACCTCTTGCTTCAAGTCAACACCGACCTGGAGTTCGAGATTGTTTCTCGCTAGATACTTTTTGATCGTCTCGATCCCTTCACCATCATTGATGGCGAGGAGTTGCACTTGCTCCTCGGAATAGCGATCGACTGCCGCTTTCAATGCGGGCAATTCATCTTGGCAAAGGTGGTTGTAACTCGCCCAAAGCACAATCACGAGAATCTCGGAGGATTCGTGCTGCACCAAATTGACTTGCCCGCCTCCCGCGATGGGGACGTTAATGTCGGGCGCGCTCTCGCCGATCATCGCCACGATGGGATGTTCCGGTTTGGCCTTCACGCGGGGCAACGATGCGGGATCAGGTGTTCGCGAGGACCGCGCTGTATCACGCTCGCTCACCATACCGTATCCGCGCGTCGGGTTCGCCGGCATCGGTTCGGTATTGCGGCGGTTGGGATTCCTCTTTGTGCGGCGGGTATCGGATTTTGCTCCCGTCGGCACCGTGGCGATTTCGCTGGAATGCACCGTCACTTCGGTGTTGGCAAACGGATCGTTATCCATCGTTCCGCCAGCAGTCGCCGGACTGGCTGACGAGCCGCCACATCCACTGGCCGAGATAAGGGCCAGCGACATCGCGAGGCTAAAAGTTAGGCGAAACAGCATAGGTTTGATTCCCGAGCGCCGAAGTTTTGAATGTGTGAGCGAGCCCGCCTTCGCACTTTCAGTAACAGCAATTACAACACGTCCACAGAACTTTGTCTACATGATTCGTCGTAGTCTTGATGTAATTCAAACAATCATTCCACAACAAATTTTCTTTTTTCCATGCGGACCATCTAATCCGCCGTGCCCATAGGACGTCATGACTGAGCGGTTAGTTCCCGCAAATGAACCGTTGGACCAACAAATTCCGTTCTTGCCACCTCTCGGCGGTCGACTCCATCGACTGGCAGGCCAATACAGGGACTCCATACTATGCCTGTGCGTTTTTCCCCAACAAACTCCCGAGAGCCGCACCAATATCCGCAGAACGCATTAGGGTTTCTCCCACAAGAATCGCGTCTACCCCCGCTTGCTCTAACCGGACCACATCGTCACGACAGCGGATTCCGCTTTCGCTCACGAAAATAGTCTCAGCGTCTACCTGTTGGTGCAGTGTCAGCGAATGCCCGAGATCCGTCTGAAAGGTGCGCAGGTCGCGATTGTTGACTCCCACGATTTTGGGTTTGACGGAAAGGACACACTCCAGGTTTTCCGGTTCGTATAGTTCCACCAGGCAACTCATCCCCAGGGAATTCGCATAGTGATACAGGTCAGCCAGCGTGTCAGGATCGAGGCATTCGGCGATCAACAAGATGCAATCCGCTCCAGCAACGCGGGCTTCCAGCACCTGATAGCGATCTAAAATAAAGTCCTTACGGAGCACCGGAATGCCGACCGCCTGTCTGACCGCGCGCAAATAATCCAGGTGTCCTTGGAAAAAATGCTCGTCCGTCAGCACGCTGATGCAGGCGGCGCCGTGCTGCTCATAAACCTGGGCAATGGCGACCGCATCGAAATCCTCGCGGATCAAACCAGCCGAGGGGGAAGCCTTTTTGACTTCGGCGATGACGTGCATTGGTGCAGCTGTGTTCAGTGCCGCATGGAAATCACGGATCGGTGGTGCGTCGGCCAGTTGGGTTTGCAAGGTGTCCCACGGCGTGCGCTGCTGCGCAGCTGCAATTTCGCCGCGCTTATAGTCCACAATTTCGTCCAGGATGCTCAAGTTGATTCCTCTATGTGTCGTTCCTGCCATGCCGACAGCCAGATCGCCGCGCCGTGCAGCGGTCGGGATATCATCACGATGATTTGGCCGCATCGGCTGCAGCTTGTTTTTGGGGAATGGGGTGCCGCTCCCCTTCAGCGCGCAGTCGGCCTTCTTTCAAAAATCGGAGCGTGTAATCAATCACCTCCGGGTCGTACATCAAGAACGAATGCAAACGGTGCACTGTGATGAAATCGGTGGCGCCGGGGAGTCTGGTATTCTCCACGGCCACGGTGCCGTCATCATCGCCGGGAAGTAGCGGATTGTAACCATCCAGCGTGCCGCGACTTCCTGCGATCACGGCAAACTCAAAATCGGGTGTCGGAAGTCCGGCAATAAAACCGTCGGGATCCTTGGCCAATTGCTGCCCCGCTGGTCCCCATACCGTTTTGTACAGCCAATTGTGCTTCAGGTCCTTAGCCAGTTTTGCTCCCAGGTTCGGCACACCTAACATCACGAGGCGGTTGATGCGTTTATCTCGATGTTTCGACAAATACGAGCGAACGACCAATCCCCCCATACTGTGAACAACAAAGTTGATTTCCTTGACGCCATCCAACGATTCAATCACCTGATGCAGATAGTCAGCGGCGCTGCTAATGTCGATCCGTGTGCTGGCATAGTTAAAACCAATCACTCGAAAGCCGTCTGCCTCCAATCGTTTGCGGATGGCATTCATCGAGCGGGCAGAACGGACGATGCCGTGAACCAAAATGGCCGTCCGGCCCGGCTTGGGCAGGATTTCCTGTTTGTTTTTAATCATTTCCAGTGCGGCAAAGCATTCCTCGCGCGTTCCCCATGCATGACGCACGTCCTCAGGATCGAGCAATCGACAGTGTCCGGTCGAACTGTGTTGTTGCACGTGCCAGCCATGGAAGAAGTGGACATCCGACCAGAACTGGACGCCTCCCATCGTTTTGAGTTTCAAATTCGGCCTCCAAGTTTGCTCCGTAGTTGCCGGATTTGTCCCTGGTTCTGCGGCGACGGACGATAGCGGTGAAGCGAGGCAGATCAGGGCGAGAAGGGTAGCGCGGCAGGAGTTCATACTAAAAATTGACGCAATCGTGTGGCGGATATCACGCTGAAACATGTGAATTCTCAGAAAATTTATGGCAGGGACGATTCATTCAGAGTTTCGCAGATTGTCCTTTTTGCTGCAATTCCTGGTTGTTAATCCTCCCTCACGGATCAAATTCACACCAATTTGGATTCGTCTCGATTGTCCGTTTGTGCCGATGGAAAGGAAAGTAACGGGTTTCAGCCGAGCTTCGTGATGGAGCGCTGCCTATGGGGCGTTCGGCGAACCGTAAAACGTGGGGAACGGGGGAGGCGCAGACAACATGAAATTGATCGCGAGAAAGCTCCGTCGGGGCCGGTGGGCCGGTCCGTTGGCACTTCTATTGACAGGGTTGCTGACTAGCAGTCTGCAAGCGGAGCCACCATTGATGGAACCCTCGGAAGTTCTCTCCGAGGACTTTCAAGATGGCGACATCTTGCAAATTCAATTCCAACAAGCCCGGGCCAATAACAATGCTCGCGCCTGGGCAACGGGTACCTCTTCGGACGAGGCCAAACGGGCAGCCATTCAGGCATTGCCGCTGAACAAGTTGACCCCCGCCGACCGCAACCGGGTGGCGGAAGTGGTGAATTCGTCTTCCATGTTTCGTCGCATGCCCACAATTGTCTTCGAAAGCGACCCGGATGCCTACGAGTTCATGGTCTATCACCCCGATGTGACGGCCAGCATTTGGCGAGCGATGAAAATCTCCAAAATGCGATTGTGGCAAACGGGGCGTTTTGAATTCGAGGGAGACGCTGAAGATGGGACAATCGGCACGATGGACGTCGTGTTTCAAAGCCCCAACCTCAACTTAGTGTTTTGTGAAGGCGAATTTAAGAGTCCACTGATCCCCAAGCCAATCCGGGCACAGTCGGTGATCCTATTGCGGACCGGTTACTCGAAGGAAGCCAACGATAAGATTTACATTACGCATTCGGCCGATTTGTACGTTTCGTTTCCGTCGCAAACGGTCGACAACATTGCCAAAATCTTGTCCCCCATCAGTGGCCGGATCGCCGATCGCACATTCAGTGAAATCAGCACGTTTCTAAAAATGATGTCGATGGCGATGACCACTCGCCCCGGCTGGGTCGAAAAACTCTCCGGAAAAATGGGCGGCATCCCCGACCTGCGTCGCACTCAACTGCTGAAACTCACAGCCAAGGTGTACGCAGCTGAATTGAAACGGCAGGACCAAGCCGGCGCGACCACCGTTTCCGGCCAATCCCCGGTCCGAGACAGCAACGCTGTTCGCCGCACCACGCGCCGCAGCAACTCACTGCCGCTCCGCGCCCCACGCCGTTAGCCTCGCTTCAGAGTCCGCACAGACGATTGCGCGGACCTCATTGGAGAATTTTTCTTGGCCCATTTTTGAATGGGTTGGCCGAGTACGGGCTAAGTCCCCCGCGGTGCATGGAACCTGGGCGATGCGCAATCGCCCATTTCCCCGGTTACCATCGCACCGTGGAGCCTGTGCGGCAGATTCAACTGCGGTCCGATTGTGACGATTTCGCGGGTTGAACGCTCATCCATCCGATTCAGTGAATCCGTGACGACACGCCTCCCAGTTGTCTGCTATGCTGAACGTACGGCGAATGTACGCTTGTCGGTATAAAAAATGGATTGCGGCCGCGGCGATTTCGCAGGATGGCATCAAGCCCTGCGCATGAGGCATCTTCCCATGCGTCGACGTTCCCCCCCTCGAACTTGCAA
The DNA here is from genome assembly GCF_007747995.1 of Symmachiella dynata. NCBI lineage: Bacteria > Pseudomonadati > Planctomycetota > Planctomycetia > Planctomycetales > Planctomycetaceae > Symmachiella > Symmachiella dynata. The sequence continues at coordinate 5,401,008 of NZ_CP036276.1, forward strand.
CCAAAGTCACGACCCATGTGGGCAAATTTCTCTGATAAATTAAGCCGTGAAGTCGACGGTGCATCGCTGGCCGTTGTGCGGATGGTGACTGCTGCGGCGCTGTTTGTGCTGGCCGTCGGTGTGCTTGTCACCGGCCGCGTTCCCGAATTGTTTATGTCGCTGGGGTTACATTTTCAATACCCTCTGGCGACGTTCGTCAAACCGTTGCCGGGGAATCTTCCCTACGCGCACATGGTGATCATTGCTCTGACCGCCGCCGCTGTCTTCGTCGGTTGGCGGACGCGACTTTGTAGCGTGCTGTTGTGTGCGGCGACGCTGTATTGGTTTCTGCTTGATCCGCTGTATTACGACGACGGTTATTATCTGCTGGCGTTGATGTCGATTCTCGTCGCATGGCTGCCGGTCAATCGTTGGATGTCAGCCGACCGCCAACTGGGACGCGAAACCCGTACCACGGTTCTGGGATGGCAACCGTGGTTGGTGCAGATGCAGTTGTTGTTTGTCTATTTCTTCTCCGGTCTTTCAAAACTCAACGGCGATTGGCTGTCGGGTGCGCCGCTGGTCGAGCGATTCGCGCTGGCCGATGCACCCGTCGGCGCGCAGGCGGCCGTTGGCATTGCCTGGGGCGTGATGCTTCTGCAACTGAGCCTCGGTTTCCTACTGTTGTGGCGACGCAGCCGCGGCGTGGGACTGGTCTTGATGACAGTGCTGCATTTTGCGGACTGGATGTGGCTGAACATCGGTGTCGCTCCGGTCATGATGTGGGCGTTGAGCTTTGTTTTTTGCTCGCCGGATTGGCCTCGCCGGATCGTAGCGCGACTAGCTCCAACGATAACGCAGTGGCCGTTTTTGCAGTCGGGATGGAAGGTTACGCGGCGAATCGGGGGGACCGTCGACGCGGCGTTTTCCTGGTTCGACGATAGCCCCGTTTTCAAAAAGACTACCACCGCACGCCGCAGTGGTTCTCAGACCCCGCAACCGAAAACACGCAGTGAAACTATGATGGGCGAAGCGACAAAATATTGCGTCGTCGCATGGTTGTTGCTGCAAATTATTTTACCGCTGCGGCACTTCGCCTATCCCGGCGACTCCCGCTGGACCGACGAGGGACGACTCTTTGCGTGGTGGGGCGAGACCTACGACAAGCAAGGGGATTTGTCGATGACGCTCATCCTGCCGGACCGGCAATTGATGTGGACGATCAATCCCCGCAGCGAATTCCCCGTCCCGCTGGACATCATGTTTTCACAAGCGGAACTGGAAAGTCGTGGCTTGGCCGGCGGCATGTTGCAGGATATTGTGCTAGCAAACGATGATGAAGTCATGCGGGATCTAGTGCAGGTCCGCATTGAATCGGCCGGCCTTAGTCCCGAAGATGTGGGCCGTCTCGACGACGCCTCGTTCGATATCGCCCGTTTGCAACTCTCCGATTTCGAACATGCTCAGATCATGCACCATCCCGAATTGTTACGGCAATATTGTGTGGTCGTGGCTGACACGGTCGCGAAAATCAGCCCGGGAAATACCCGTCCGGTCGTCGAAGCTGAGTTGATGGCCTCATTGAATGGGCGCGCGCTATCAATTTGCATTCCCGAAGAAAGCCAACTCTCCGAAGAATCCTTTACGTTAGGCCCGTTTGATTGGATTGCCCCGCTCAACACGCCGTTGCCTGCCGTCGAACAACGAATTGCCCTTGTACGGACGCAAGGCAGCGACATCGACCCCGATACCGTCGAATCCGCTCCATCGAGCGAAAAGACCAAAACGGCCGAACCGGTGCTCGCTCCCGGGATTTCCGAAGCCGACGAGGAATGGTTTCAGGCGGCTTATCCGGCGCACTCCGAGGAGGAGTGATAAAAGAGTGGCCGGTGGTCAGTGGCCGGTGGCCAGAAAACTTAGGGAGGCGGCGCATTTTCCTGTCGCCTCACGCCTGTAGCCTCGTGCCTATTCCGCCGCAGTTTTGTTGACTCCGCTTGTAATGTCGCCGCTGCGGGAGGATAATAATTTGCGGTTTCGTGCGAATAGTGTGTTGTCTCACCGGTTTTTGGTATTCCTGCTGAGATTTTTGCACAAATATGGCTGCTGCGGGCATCTTAAACGCGGCGGCATGCATGTTGGCATTCGCAAAAGAGCGTGCATCTGTGTTTGACGCCCCGTGGAGTTCTCCCAATTAAAACAGTTCGCTATCGAGGGGGCGAACAATGAAGCGCTTGATGGTCTTGGTGCTTGTGCTGACCGGTGTAACAACCGGAGCAGGGCAACTCCGCGCCGATGATGTGGCTGATTTAGCGGCAACCATTGAACAGCGGATCTCAGCGCGGTGGGAGGCGGAAAACGTCGTTCCCGCTCCCGAGACGGATGATGCGGAGTTTTTGCGCCGCGTCTATTTGCATTTGACGGGCAAAATCCCTCGCGTGTCGGAAGTGCGTGCCTTTCTGGACAATCCGTCCGCCAATAAACGTCGCGAATTGGTCGACGAATTATTGGAAAGCCCTGCGTACATCGTCAACTTCACCAGCGTCTGGCGGTCTTTGATGATTCCCGATGCGGAAGCGGATCCTCAATTCGGTGGCGGCATTCCCGCCTTCGAGGCTTGGTTGCGCAAACAACTCACCAACGACGTGCGGTACGATGTGATGGTCCGTGAGTTGCTGACTGCCGCCGAGAATGCGCCGCGCCCGAATTTCAACCCCGGAATGCCGGTCGAGTCCAGTCCCTCCGCGTACTTTCAGTCCAAACAAAACAAGCCGGAAGTCATCGCCGCTGGTGTCTCGCGGCTGTTTTTGGGTGTTCGATTAGAATGTGCCCAATGTCACGATCATCCATTTGCAAAATGGCAGCAAAAGGACTTCTGGCAGTTCGCCGCCTTCTTTGGCGGGCCGGGCAGTGGAAAAACGATGATTCCGGAAACAAAACAGGTCGTCGAAGCCACGTACTTGAGCGGGGAGAAGGCTGTTTCCAAACCGGGAACTTCAGATTATCGCGGCGACCTCGGCGATTGGCTAACGAGCCGCGAGAATCCTTATTTCGCCCGTGCCGCGGTGAATCGAATGTGGTACCACTTGTTCGGTACGGGGTTGGTCGACCCGGTCGATGATTTCGATGAGAACAATCCGCCCAGTCATCCCGAGTTGTTGGACGAATTGGCCGAAGCGTTTGCCGCGCATGACTTTGACATCAAATTCTTGCTGCGGAGCATTGTGGCGAGCCGAGCGTATCAACTCACGAGTCGGCAAACCGACGATAGCCAGTCCGATCCGCGGCTGTATGCAAAAATGGCGATTCAAGGTTTGACCACCGAACAACTGTTTGACAGTTTGGCTGAGGCGACCGGATTTTTTGAATCCAACGCCGATCGCAATCCGTTGAATATCAACGACAGTTCTGAACGGGCGAAATTTCGGCAACTGTTCGGCAACGAAGCGGGTGGACCGGTCGATGCGGAAACGACCATTCTGCAAGCGTTGGCCTTGATGAACGGCGAATTTGTTGAAACAGCTACCGACCTTGGCCAAAGCACGACCTTGACGGCAGTGGCTGAGTCGCCATTTTTGGACACACCGGAGCGGATTCGCACGTTGTTTTTAGCGGCGCTGTCCCGTTATCCCTCAGGGCCGGAACTTGAAAAAATGGTCGCGTACGTCGATTCGGGCGGCTCGACGGATGATTCCAAAACGGCATTGGGAGACGTATTTTGGGCGTTGCTCAATAGTAGCGAATTCATTTTAAACCATTAATCGCGGTTGGGAGTTTCAGGCCATGTTGAAAGCCACACGACGCGATTGGATGAGCATGACGGCCGGCGGACTGCTGGGGGCTTCGATGTCGCGGTGGATGCCGCTACTGGCAGCCGATACCGCTGCGGCCGCCGAACGAAAACGTTCCTGCATTCTGTTGTGGATGCCGGGCGGGCCGAGCCAGATGGATACGTTCGACCTCAAGCCGGAGCACAAAAACGGCGGTGAATTCAGCGAGATCGAAACGTCCGTGCCGGGTATTCGCATCAGCGAACACCTGCCGCAATTAGCGAAACAGATGGACGAGTGCGCGATCGTGCGTTCCATGAGCACCAAAGAGGGAGATCATGGGCGAGCGACGTATTTGATGCGGACCGGTTATTTGCCGCAAGGGCCGCTTCGTCACCCGACGCTGGGATCGTTGTTCTCTAAGGAACTCGCGCAAACCGAGGCCGATTTGCCGAATTTTATCAGTGTGGCTCCGTATCGTTTTCTCAGTCCCGCCGCTTTTGGGCCGGGATATCTGGGCCCGCAATTCGCCCCACTGGTCGTCGGCTCCGCGCAGCCGGGCCAGAATGATGATGACGAGAACTCCCTACAAGTTGAAAACCTGAAACTCTCCGATGCGGTGAACACGGCGCAAGCCGGTGCTCGATTGCAGCTATTGGAGGAAATCGAAAACGGCTTTCGCGCGCAACGTCCTGGTGTGGCCGTCAACAGCCATAAAGCAGCCTACGATCAAGCAGTGCGGATGATGCAAGCCGGCGGCGCTGCCGCCTTTGACCTGACCGAAGAGTCGGACGAAACACGCGACCAATACGGTCGCAACCGCTTCGGACAAGGCTGCTTGCTGGCGCGGCGATTGGTGGAACGGGGCGTGCCGTTCGTCGAAGTGTCGCTCAGCAGTGCCGCGGGAAACGCCGCACTCGGTTGGGATTCGCATCAAAACAATTTCGAAACCGTTAAGGACCTCAGCGAGGTGCTGGATGCTGCCTGGGCCACTTTGATGACCGATTTGAAACAGCGGGGTCTGTTGGATTCGACATTGATTGTCTGGATGGGTGAGTTCGGTCGTACCCCGGTGATCAACGCCAATGCCGGCCGCGATCATTTCCCAGCCGCGTGGTCGACCGTGTTGGCCGGCGGTGGGATCAAAGGGGGACAGGTTCACGGCAAGACGGGCGAGGATGGTATGCAGGTGGCTGAGAACCCGGTCACGACTCCCGACTTACTCGCGACAATTTGTGCGGCATTGGGAATCGATCCCCAGAAACAAAATATGTCCAACGTCGGCCGCCCGGTGCGTATTGTTGATCCCGAAGCGAAGCCGATTCAGGAGGTGTTGGCATGAAGCGCGCCGCAACAGTCCTATTGACGGTTGCGTTGTTACTTTGCGCTAACGTTGTGCGCAGCAATACTGCGTGTGGCGGCGAACCGGGCGAACTGGAGTTGTCGGATGTGCGTGATTTTTTGTTTATGGCGCCCGAGCGACCGTTGTTCATTCGACTGCACATTCAAGTCGATGGACGTAGCTTTCGAGAACAACCCGACGTCTTGGCCGAGCGGCTATTTGCCACGTTAGACACTGATGAAAACGGTGCACTCAACGAGAAAGAAGCGAAAGAAATTCCGCCCCGCAATCGTTTTCGCGATGCATCTCAATCGACGCCGATCACATTTGCGGAGCTTGACCGCGACAGTGACAGCCATATCTCTCCGGACGAGTTGCGGCGGTTTGTCCGACAAAACGTGGGAGAACCGCTACAGATCGAACGTCCTCCTGGCAGCCGGAAACTGGATGCTGAAATTTTCAACCAATTGGATGCGGGCAGCGACGGTGTGGTGACAGCCGAAGAGATCCTCAACACGCGGACCAAGCTTGCCAAATACGATATCGACGACGACGAAACGCTCAGCAAACTAGAATTCGCCGCGTTGCTCCCTCCCGTCAACGCCGACACGGCCAGCGTGGGAACAACGTTGATCGCATTGGACAACAGTCGCTGGCAGAGTGACGTGGCTTTGAAGATATTGAAAGTCTATGGAAGACCATCCGCCAGCCACGGCGACCGGCGACAGTTGAGCCGCGAGGAATTGGGCGTCGACGCGGCAACGTTCGCGAAACTGGATGCTGACGGGGATGGGGGGTTGAAATTGGCGGAAATCACCGCACTGGTGCAGGATCCAACGCCGCAAATCGAGTTGTTAGCCGAGCTCGATTCTCGCCGGAAACGAACCACGGTCTCGCCGATATCGGAATCGGCAGGTGTGGACTTTCGGCCGGGTCGTAATGGACGGCTAACGTTAATGATCCCGGGAACGGAAATCTTGATTGATTCCGAACGTAGCGGCGTGACCGCGCGTGATGAATCCAAATTGTTCCGCCTGCGATTCTTGCAATCCGACAGGGACAAGAACGGGTATCTAGACGAAGGTGAGTTCAGCGGACTGGAACTGACCGGAGCGGAGTTTGCCGCCGTGGACCGTGATGGGGATGGGATGCTGATGGTCAAAGAAGTCACCCGCTATGTCGATCAACGGATGTCATTGGCCCGCAACCAGATCAGCCTGTCAGTCGCCATAGACGGAAAGAGCCTGTTTGACATGTTGGACGTAAATACTGACCGCCGGTTGAGCCCCCGCGAGTTTCGTGAAGCGATGTCGCACCTTGAAGTATGGGACATCAACCAGGACGGGCGTTTGGTTTTGGCGGAGATTCCCAGTAAGTACAAGCTCACATTTTCGCTCGGGCAATCGTTGTTATTTCCCGGGGGCGCGATGGCCGCGCAGCCAGAAAACATGGAGGCGCGCCGTCCCGATGCGAACCGGGACGCACCAGTTTGGTTTCAAAAAATGGACCGCAACCGCGACGGTGATATTTCAAACCGCGAATTCCTGGGGCCGCCGACAGCCTTTCAGTCAATCGACAGCAACAGCGATGGTTTGATTGACGTTGAGGAAGCGAAAGCGATCGAAAAAACGTCGCCATGACAAATCGGCAAGTATCAGACATAATGCGAAGCAGCGAACCAATCTCGCGCTTGTAAGTTGTTCGAAGGAATCAAGACATGACGGAAACAGCAAAAATGCTCAAGCGGGTGGGATACCGACGGCGGGCTGCGTTGTTTGGACGCAGTTTCTATCGGGCGTTTCTCGTGCTGGCCGGTCTCTACGCGGCTGTCTTGTTGTTCAGCCGTTTGTCGGGCAAAATCCCCGATCGTTTCGACCCGCTCACGCTGTTGGTGATTCCCGCCGGAGCCATCTTGTGGGGCTGCCTAGCGCTGCGACGTCCGACGGATCCGGAATTAGCACGGCTGGTCGATCAAACAACCGACACCAAGGATCTCTATTTAACGGCGGCGTTATTGTCGCAGTCTCCCGGCGACTATGGGCCGCTCGTCACGCGTGACGCCGAACAGCGGGCAACGAAAATCAAACCCGACGTGGTCGTTCCCTTTCATTGGCATCGGCGTCTGGCGCATGTGGTCTTGGCGCTGGTTGTGTTGTTCGTCGCGACGCGTGCTTTCCCACAGTTCGATCCGTTCGGCGACGTGCAAATGGCGCAGGCGGAGGAAAAACGAGAACAAGATCTGGAAAAAGGGCGTAAAGCCACGAAACTGCGGACTGCGCAATTGAAGAAAAAAAGCGACGGGATGAGCGAGGAGTCCGACGAGGTCGCCAAAGCGGTTGAGAAATTAAAAAATGATTTCAAAAAAACCAAGCGGGGCGACCGAAAAGGCAACTCCAAAATGCTGGGCCAACAGCAAAAAATGCTGGGTGAGAAATGGCGAAAGCTCAATAACGAAAAGCTTAAGGAACTGTTCAGCAAGTCGTCGAATTCGAATCAACAATTCGGCGGCATGAGCAAAGCCAAAATGATGAAATGGAGTCGTGAACTGCAAGACGGCTCCACCGAAAGTTTGCAAAAAGAGATTGACGCGATCAAATCGGAATTGCAAAAGCTGGCCAAGACAACCGACCCGGTGAAGAAGGCGGAGTTGCGTGAAAAAATTAAGCAACGGCTCCGCGACCTGGAAGAGTTGGCATCGAACAAGCTCGACTCCAAACCACTGGCCGCCGCCGTCAAACGGGCGCTGAAGGAATTGGAGGCGTCAAAACGCGACGGCTTATCCACCAAGGCTTTGGAAGCACTCACCGAGTCGATGGCACTGGTCAAAATGGAGTTGAAGGAAGTCGCGCAATCCGCCAAGGACCTGCAGGAATTGGAAAAAGCGCTGGCGGCGATTCAAGCGGCGAAAAAACTGAACGGCGAAGGAGAACTCGACGGCGAAGGGATGGAAGACCTCGAATCGCTGGAGGACTATCAAGAGTATTACGAACAAATGCTGGCCGAGATGGGCCAGGGAGAAGGTCAAGGGACCGGCGGCGAGGGATTTGGCGAAGGGGGCGAGGTGGATGAGAATGATGAGCTGAAGTCGAAATTCGTCAACGAAAAATCCAAAGCAGAAATCCGTCCCGGGAAAGTGTTGCTCACACTCAAAGACAAAGGACTCAGCGACCGCGGCGACGCCAAACAGGAATACCGCGATTCCATTCGCAAAGTGAAACAGGGAGTCAGCGAAGCGATCGTCAAGGAACAGGTTCCTCCCGGGTATTTAGAGGGCATCAAAAGCTACTTCGACACATTGGAAGAGAACGAACAGTAAGGACCTGGATGCGACATTTTTGTTTGCTGGCTGCAACCATCGTAGTGGGCCTGAGCCTGTCGGGTTGTGCGGCGGAATCGGGACCACCGCCGCTGGTGGTGTATTGTGCGCACGATTCGCTGTACGCAGATGAGGTCCTCAAGAAATTCACCGAACAAACCGGCATCGAGGTCACACCCCGCTATGACACCGAAGCGACAAAGTCGTTGGGGTTGGTGCAGCAACTGATTCGCGAAAAAGATCAGCCCCGTTGCGATGTGTTTTGGAATAACCAAGTCCTGGGAACACTTCAACTCAAGCAAGAGGGCGTGCTCGAACCGTATCAAGGTCCGGGGTATGAACGGATTCCCGACGCTTTCAAAGATCCTGACGGAGAGTGGACCGGCTTTGCAGCACGGTTGCGAGTTTATATTGTCAACACCGAGGCCATGACGGCGACAGATGAGGCGCTGCAACAGGCATTAGCAGCCGATGATCTGTCGCAAGCGGCAATTGCCAAGCCGCTGTTCGGCACGACGTTGTCGCACTACAGCGTCTTGTGGGATGTATGGGGACCTGACAAATTGAAGGCCTGGCATGCCGACCTGCGCGAACGCGGCATTCGCGAGGCGACCGGCAATGCGACGGTCAAAAACCTAGTCGCCGAGGGAGTCTGCCAATGGGGACTGACCGACACCGACGACTTCTACGTGGCGGCTGACGAGGGCAAACCGGTCGAGATGTTGCCGGTGCGCGTCGATGAGCAAGCGACGATTTGCATCCCCAATTCCGTCGCCATCATTAAGGGAACCCAGCAAAAAGCCCGTGCTCAGCAATTGGTGGATTTTCTGCTCTCCGAGGAAACGGAACTAGCAATGGCTGCCTCGAAGTCGCGGCAGATTCCTTTGGGACCGGTGGACGAATCGAAGCTATCCGCTGAGGTCAAACAACTCAAGGAGTGGGCGGCGCCGGGATATCCCTTGGCCGGGCTTGCCGAAGCGCGGGCCCAATGTTTGGCTTGGCTCAAAGCGGAGTACGCGCCGTGAGTCTGGCTGAGGCCTGCGGCTGGACCTGCTTGCGGAGTCTGCTGATCGCGCTTTGTGCGGTCCCAGTCTGTTTCGCGATTCGCCGTCAGTTGCGTGCAGCACGCGGGGTGCGACGACTGGTTTTATGGACAGCCGTGCTCGCTCCTTTTTTTGCTCCCGATATGCTGGTCGGGTATGGCTACTACAATTTTTCGTTGTCGCTGATTCATCATCCGGTGTGGAATGAATTGTTCTACGCTGTTTTAGTCTTCTTCAAAGTGCTCCCGGCCGGGACGGTGATTGCCCTGTTCACTCCCCGCCCCCCGATCTCGCCGCAAGCGCTCTATTGCCGACGGCTGTCTCTCCCGCCGCTGACAACGCTTTCAACCCGCGTGCGGACACTCGCCGGTTATTATCTGCGGGGACCCTCCCGTGTCGCGCTACCAGCGCTGGTGTTGATGTTCTTGTTAGCGTTTCAGGAATTCGAACTGGTTTCGCTGGTGAATGCGACCTCCTGGACGGTGTGGTTGTTTGACCAGCAAGCACAAGGACTACCTCTGCCAGATGCACTGCGCTATGATCTGTTGCCGACCGGAATTCAAGCCGCGTTGATTGCAGCAATGATTCCCTTGGTGCTGATGAGCAGAAAAACGGCTGGGCAGCGCGATAGCGGCGGTGGAACATCAACGGCCATTGCTGGTGTCGCATGGGGCGTCGCGATTATTGGCTGTGTGTTGTTGTGGCTGATTCCGATGGCGATTCTGTGTCGCGGTCTGGGAAGCGGATTGGTGGTCTTGTGGCGGAATCCGCGTTTGTTTTATGAGATCGGGATCGGGTTGGGGATGATGCTTGCCGCGGCGCTGCCGACCTATGCATTGGCTGCGGCCTTGTTATCGGCAACGACGAAACAGCGCGGGCAGCGGTGGCGATTGCCGTTAGCGGTCCTTGTGGGCTTACCGGGATTATTCGGGGGATTGACGCTCGGCTTGGCGATGTTGGCGCTGTTTCAGACCCCGGCGCTTGGCGGATGGTATGACACGCCGCTGCCGTGGTGGAGCGCATTGGTACTGTGGTTGATGCCGCGGGCCATGTTGCTCCAGATTCTGTTAGCAGCAGCGCACCGCGGTGAACCGATGCATCTTGCCGCCTTGCTGATACGTGATGGTTCGCCGCAACAGCGGGGCCGCGCGCGGCAATTGATATGGCGACTCCGCTACCAAGGGCATTATTGGGCGATTGTTCTTTTGTGTTGGTGGGCCTACTTGGATCCGACCTTGTCATCGTTGCTACGGCCCTCCGGATTGGACCCGGCGCCGATGCGGATATACAATTTTATGCACTATGGCCAAGCGGGCGGACTTTCAGCCATGTTAGCGGTGACGGTGTTGGCGCCGTTGTTACTGGTGGGGTGCCTGTCTTTGCTGCGTCGATTTTTGTTTCCGCTGCTTGAACGAGGATTCCGACGAATAGGGTACACCGGCCGATGAGTGCTCCACTTTGGCGATTGGACGAGATCACGTTAGCGGGCAATGACCGTCCGCGCTTGACCGGCGTGTCGTGCGAAATTCCGCCGGGCGTGACGGCTGTGATTGGGTATTCAGGAGCCGGGAAAACGTCGCTGTTGAACCTGCTGGTCGGGTTTGAACGGCCTGGGCGGGGGCAGGTGACGCGGATCTATGACGATCCCGGTGACCGGCTGCCGCTGTTTTGGGTGCCGCAGGAAGATGGGTTGTGGCCGCACGAATCTGCGGCTGAACACCTGCGAATTATGGCTGCCGGGGCTGAAGACGCCGAGGAACGGGTCAAAAACCTGTTATCGGCGTTCGATTTATTAGACAAATCCGCCGCTTATCCGGATCTGATGTCCCAGGGGGAGCGTGCGCGGCTGTCAGTCGCGCGGGCTTTGGCCAGCCGGGCCGCCGTCCTGGTGATGGACGAACCTCTCGTCCACGTCGATCCGGCACGCGAGGAGAAATATTGGCGGGCCATTCGAAACCACCTCAGTGATACGAACACATCGTTGGTGATTGCCACGCATTCACCGGAAACCGTCCTGCGAGAAGCACAGCACGCGTTGTGCCTTAAGTCCGGGCGATTATTGCACCAAGGACCGGTCGACAACTTGTATTACGACCCTCAAACTCCTGAAATGGCTGAATTTCTCGGCGCGGCGAATTGGTTGCCGCAGCACGAGGCTCAGCAGTGGTGCATCGACACCCAGCGGGAATCCCCCTGTTTTCGGCCGGAACAAATCAAAATTCGCCCAGCCGAACAAAGCCCGCTGGTCGTGCAATCGGCACATTTTTCGGGCAGCCTCGAAGAAGTTGAGTTGCTCAACGAAGACTCTCAACAGCGGCGCACCTTTTTTCATCGTCCGGCCGGAAGTGGGCTTCGCCACGGTGTCCGGGTGGCGATTCATGTTTGTCTATTGTTGTTGGCCTGTGGAATTTCACTGGGGTGCGACCAAGAGGACGGGCCGCAGTTGAATGTTAGCGAGGTCAATCATTGGATTTCGCCGCCGATGGGGGCGCGAATCCCGCGTCCACGTGGTTTGGCGATCGGCGACAACGACGAAGTGCTCTGCCTCGACAATGGAGGACGGCTGTTGGTGTTTGATGAACACGGCAAATTGTTGCGACAATGGGAAATGCCCGATCATGCCATCGGCAAGCCGGAAGGGGTCTGCCTGTTGACCGACGGGCGGATTGCCGTTGCCGATACGCATTACCACCGTGTGGTGTTCTTCGATAAAGTCGGAAATGTGCTCTCCTATCTGGGGGGCGAAGGCCAGGAGGATGGGCAGTTCTTGTTTCCCGTCGCCCTGTGCCAGGATGAGAGTGAACATATCTACGTCTGTGAATACGGTGGCGACCACCGCGTGCAGAAATTTACCGCAGACGGTGAACATCTACTAACCTTTGGCACATTCGGCACCGATGAGGGCCAATTCCAACGCCCCAGTGGCATCGTCTGGGACGATGGCCGATTGTACATCGCCGACGCGATTAATAACCGGGTGCAGGTGTTTAGCGACGCGGGTAAGTTTATCGAGGTCTTGGGAGAAACAACGGGCGGATTGGTGCTGGAGTATCCGTACGACATCACGTTAGATCGGGCTACCAACGACTTGTATATCATCGAGTACGGTGCCGGGCGGGTCACGAAAACAAATCTGGCCGGCAAGCTGCTAGGGCGCTTCGGCAAGACCAGTCGCAACAATGATGGATTCCTCAAACCCTGGGGCGTGGCGATCGACACGCATCAACGGTTACGGGTGGCGGACACGGAAAACCATCGCATCGTGGAGTTGAAACTGTGAAGTGGAAACAGAGACTCCAGAGCGTTTTTCCCAGCCCTCCGCGACGGGTGACCTGGACCGATGCGCTGCCGTTGATTCTGTTTCTTGCCAGCTATGCGGTTGTCTGTTTTGTGTTGGAATGGCGGAATGTGTTGCTGTTTGCCAACCCGATCGCGTTTTGCCTGATGGGGATGACCGTTTGGGTCTGGTGGATGCATCTCTGCGGTTTGAGCGGGCTGAGTCGTCGGCGGCAGATGTTTGCATTCATCACGCGGCTCTGTCTGGTCGGATTGCTGGTGATGGTGCTGGCCGAACCGCGTTCGGTGCGGCGTCAGGACGGATTGGCGGTGGTCTATTTGGTCGACATCTCGGATTCGATCGGTGACCGCACAGTCGACGAAGCCTTTCAGTTTATCGCCGAAACTGCCAGCCAAAAGCCGAAGAATGACATGGTGGGGATCATCGTCTTTGGTCGGCACGCGGCTGTCGAATTGCCGACGCACACGACGTTGGCACTCAACGAAGGCATCACCGTCAACTCGCTGGTCGATCGGGATGCGACCAATCTCGAAGAGGCGCTTTCGCTCGCCGCAGCCATGATTCCCGAAGATCATCAAGGGCGAATTGTGTTGATGAGCGATGGGACGGAAACCGAGGGGAATCTGTCGGACGTCGTTGATCAATTGACCGCGCGGGAAATCGCCATCGATGTGATGCCGATTGAATACAACCACGAGAACGAAGTCTGGCTGGAGCGGTTAGAACTGCCCGAGAACGTCAAAATCGGCGAAAACTATCAGGCGGCCGTGATTCTCTCGTCACTCAAAAAGGGATCCGGCAAGCTGACCTTGCTGGAAAACGGCAACGCCATCTTCGAGGAGCGTGTCGATTTCGATGCGGGCAAAAACCGCTACGTGGTGCCGATTTATCTCCGTGAAGCGGGATACTATGAATACACCGCTCGCATCGATACCGCGACCGATACGGACAATCTCAGCCAAAACAATGAAGCGCTGAATTACCTGTATTTGGCAGGCGAGGGGCGAATCCTGCTGGTGAATGATCCGGAAGGGGATCCCCGCGATTCCGAAACGTTGGCCCGCGCCATCCGCGAATCAAAACGCAAGCTTGATATCGCCACGGCCTACGACGTGCCCCGCGATGCGATGTCGTTGATGCCTTATGACTGTGTGATCTTCAACAACGTTGCCGCCGACATGTTCGACACGGTTCAGATGGAGGCGGTCAAGGATGCGGCGCGGAATTTTGGCATCGGCTTTGTGATGGTCGGCGGGCCGAATAGCTACGGTCCCGGTGGGTATCACCGCACAGCAATCGAAGAGGCGCTGCCGGTGACAATGGACATCACCAAAAAGAAGGTGCTGCCGATGGGAGCGCTGGCCATCATTTTGCATACCTGCGAATTCGCCGACGGCAACACCTGGGGCAAGCGGATTACCAAACAGGCGATCAAAGTCCTCGGCGCGCGAGACGAAGCAGGGGTACTGGCCTACACCGAAAATGGCGAGGAATGGGTCTTTGAACTAACCCCCGTTGCGGAAATCGACATGATGCTCCGCAAGATCAACGGCGCGGTGATCGGCGACATGCCGAGCTTTGCCAACACGATGCAATTGGGGCTTAAAGGACTCAAGGCCAGCGACGCCTCGGCAAAGCATATGATCATCATCTCCGACGGCGATCCCGGTCCGCCGTCAAAAGCCTTGATCGACGACTACCGCGCAGCCGGAGTGAGCGTCTCCATGGTGGCCATTTTTCCGCATGGGGGACAGGACATCTCCAAAATGCGTCGCGTCGCTGCGGTGACGGGTGGCCGGTATTATTTCCCCGCCAGCCCGAATGAATTGCCTTCGATTTTTATTAAGGAATCCAAAACGCTCAAGCGGAGCATGATCCAAAACAAGACGATCACGCCCGAGTTGGAAAACGACCTCGACGGCGTGCTCAAAGGGATCGACACCATGCCGCAACTGCGCGGGTATGTGCTCACCACTGCCAAAAACGATCACAGTGTGCGGACGATTCTCAAAGCTCCCAACGAAGAGGATGAACTAGAACCGATCCTCTCGATCTGGCGGTACGGTCTGGGAACCACAGCCGCTTTTACTTCGGATCTGTCTCCCAACTGGGCAGCGGATTGGATGGATTGGGACAAGTACCGCACATTTGTCGAACAATTGCTGACCCGGGTTTCTCGTGTGGAAAAAACGGGCAACTTGCGAATGCGCAGCTTCGCTTCCGGAAGTCAGGGGGTCCTGCAGGTTGAGGACTTTCACGAGAATGAAACATTTCTGGAAGTGCAAGCAGTCGTTTCCGGTCCGAATGGAATTGAGGAAACATTGGCCCTCAAGCAGGTCGGACCGCGGCGTTATCAAGCCACCATGCCACTGCGAGCCAAGGGCCGTTATCAAGTCCGGGCGGTCGGTGTCGGCGAAGGACGTAAGGACGAAACGCACGGCGGATTTCTGGTTCCCTATTCGCCGGAATACTTACGGTTTCGATCTAACCCGACTGTCCTGAACAGCCTCAGTCGCAAGACCGCCGGGGAGAGTCTTGCCGATCAAAAGGATCCGGTCAAAACCATCTACGAAACCCGCCGCAAACCACGCATGAGTTCGTTGCCGATTTTCTTCTGGTTTCTCATTGCCCTGGCCTGTTTGATTCCCTTGGATGTTGCCATTCGCCGTATTCAAATCGACAAGCACGTGATCAAAGGCCTGCTGGGATTGAACAAAAAGGCCGGAGCCTCGGGCCAGTTGATGGGCGCATTGTTGGAACGCAAACGGACCGTGGGCAGCGCACTCGATTCTCAGCGGGCGACCACCTCCAGCAAGTCACGCCCGCAAACTCAAACACGTCCCACGACCGCAGCGCGGCAAGCGGCCAAGAAACCGGATACCGCCGCGAAACCGCCACAACAAGAAACATCGCCAGAAAACATGAGCACGACCGAACGACTGTTGCGAATGAAGCGGCAACGATCGGACGACGAGGAACCGACGTGATCAGCAGACCTTGATGCCTTTTATTGAATGGACTGAGAGAGAACCACGAAAGAAGCGAAAAACACGAAATCTCACCGAGAAAAAGACGAGGACTTGTAACGCTGACGCAGAACTCAAAAGAAAAGTATGGATGAAAACGGTAAGCTTCTTTTTCGTGTCTTTCGCTTCTTTCGTGGTTTGGTTTTTCTTTAGTTACGGCCGGATGCCTCAATAGCATTTGGTTATTTCGTGGTTAATCCGTTTGGAACAATAATCAAGT
Organism: Symmachiella dynata; assembly: GCF_007747995.1. NCBI lineage: Bacteria > Pseudomonadati > Planctomycetota > Planctomycetia > Planctomycetales > Planctomycetaceae > Symmachiella > Symmachiella dynata. The sequence goes on from NZ_CP036276.1 coordinate 5,416,999, forward strand.
TGAGCAATGGTGAATGTCGCGTTTCACGTATCGCTTGCTTAGTCATCTGAAACCGCCCCGAATTCTTTATCCCAGCAACGGGAAATAACAACCATGAGCCAAGATATCACCACCGAAACGTCCGACATGCTGCAGCACGAAGCGGACCGCTTCAAGGACGACTATGCCGCCGCGCAAGCGGAAGTTGGGAAAATGATCGTCGGCCAACAGCGCGTGGTCGAAGCGACATTGACCGCTCTATTTTCCGGCGGCAACGTGCTGTTGGAAGGGGTCCCCGGTCTAGGGAAAACCGAGTTGGTTAAGGCGATGTCCCGTGTGCTTGATTTAGAATTTCGCCGCATCCAATTCACCCCCGACCTAATGCCGGCCGACATCATCGGCACCAGCATGATGAGCAGTGACGAAGCGGGGCAGTATCGGTTTGAATTTCGGCCCGGCCCGATCTTCACGCAATTGTTATTGGCCGACGAAATCAACCGCGCTTCTCCGAAAACGCAATCAGCGTTGTTGGAAACCATGCAGGAAGCCTCCGTCACGACCGGCGGCACGGTGCATCACTTGGAGCAACCGTTTTTCGTGATGGCGACACAAAACCCCATCGAGCAGGAAGGGACTTATCCGCTGCCGGAGGCGCAACTGGACCGGTTTATGTTCAAGGTCGAAGTGCCGTTTCCCAATCGTAGTGAGATCAACGAAGTCGTCAGCCGTACGATTCTCAAACGGCCGGTCGAACTGCAAAAGCTACTTGATTCGGCGCAGATCATGGAATTGCGAGGCGTGTTGGACAAAGTCGTTGTCGCTGATCCGATGCGGGACTATGCGGTACGGCTCATTTTATCGACACACCCCGATACGGAGTTCGCCTCGGAAGACATCAAACGCTTCATCCGTTGGGGAGCCAGTCCGCGGGCCGCGCAAGGACTGATTCGCGCAGCACGGGTCCGCGCTCTCAGCCAAGGCCGTGTGCATGTGGCATTTGAAGACATTCGCTACTTCGCCATCGAAGTGCTGCAACACCGCGTACTGCTGAATTACGACGGGCAAGCGGAGAACATTTTGATCGCAGAATTGATTGCCGATTCTCTTCAGCAAGTGGCCGAAGAAATCTAACGCAATGGATCATCTCCAAGATGGCCCTGTTTGATCCATTCCCCGTCGCCGCCTGGGCGTCGTGACCCGTGAACAAAACGAAAACGCGATGGAATCGACTGAGAAACCACAAAAAACGCAACTGACCACATTGCTGGCCAACGATGTCCTGGCCCGCGTGGAACGTATGCGGCTGAATCCGACGCGTCGGATGACCAATCGCAGTCGCGGCGAGCATCTCTCCGGCAAGGGAGGAGCAAGCACCGAATTCGTCGACTACCGTGATTATTCTCCCGGCGACGATGTGCGGTATATCGATTGGAATATCTTTTCGCGGCTCAATCGCCCGTATATGAAACAGTTCCGCCACGAGGAAGAAATGCACGTGGTGGTGATCATCGATGCTTCGTCCTCGATGGTTTACGACGGAAAGCTCGAACGGGCCAAACAACTAGCGGCGGCACTGGCGGTGATGGGGTTGATGAACCTCGAACGAGTCAGCGTATACGCTTGCCACCGCAAAGGGGCCGCACTGCAATTCGTGTCGGGCATTACCGGTCGCATCAGCATGCGACGACTGTTTGATTTTCTGGAAAACATCGAAACCGGCGGTGACTTTGCCATCGACGAAGCGGTCGAGAGCGTGCTGCGGCAGCATACAGGACGCGGGATCGCCATTTTGCTCTCCGATTTTTTCACCTTCGGCGGCATGGAACGGCCGTTGAATTTTCTGTTTAGCGCCGGGTTGGAAGTCTTCGGCATTCAAATCTTGGCGCCGGCCGAAATCTCACCGGAGGTCACCGGCGACCTGCGATTCGTCGATTGCGAAAACGGGATGACGCTCGATGTCTCCTCGGCGGGGGAATTGTTGGGCATCTATCAGGAACATCGGCTGGCACTGGAAGAGCGAATCGAGTCGTTGTGTCGCAGTCGTAATGGGCGTTTTCTTTCGATCAGTTCGCACGACCCGTTGCCCTGGGTGCTGTTTGACCTGCTGCGCAGGCGGGGGTGGATTCGATGAACCTGCCCGGATTTTATGCGCTCAGCAGTGCGTGGCTGTTTCTGCTGCTGATACCGTTGATCATCTTCTACTTTCTCAAACTCCGCCGCCCACAGATGGATGTGACGTCGTTGGTGTTGTGGCAACAAGTCATCAACGATCAGCGAGTCAATTCCCCTTTCCAAAAATTCAAACGCAACATGCTGTTGTTGTTGCAACTGCTATTGCTGATCAGCTTGATTCTGGCAGCGATGCAACCCTTTTGGCCGACTGGTGCCGACCGGGCCAATTACGTTCCGGTGTTGATCGATTGCTCTGCAAGCATGGGCGCACGAGACAAACCGGGCGGTCCCACGCGGCTGGAAGTCGCCAAGGCACAGGTGGAGCAGATGATCGAAGACCTGCTTCCCGATCAAGAACTCTCTTTGATCGCATTTCACAAAACGGCGCGTCGTGTCACCGATTTTTCCAATAACAAACGGGTGCTTCGCGACGGACTGAACGACATCACCGTCACCGACATCCCCAGTAAAATCGAAGAAGCATTGCGGATGACGCAAGCGATGGCGCGTCGAGTGGAAATCGATAACGTGCTGCTTTTGACCGACGGCAACTTTCCCACGGAAGCCAATTTCGAACTTCCGTTTGAATTGACCTATCAAAAAATTGATCCCGGCGGAAAGAACATCGGCATCACCGCCTTAAATGCCCGCCGCGCGGGGGCTACCAAATGGGAGATCTTTGTCCGCTTGGAAGGGGCAACAGATCAACAGACCGCCGCTCGCGTGGAGTGGGCGCAAGACGGCAATCCCGTGGGTGAGGAAGAGGTAATTTTGGAACAGGGGCAATCGGAACGCTTGGTCTTCAGTGTCGACGCCGAACGCGCCTCGATGATCCGCGTCCGACTGAAACCAGAAGGTTTTGATGCACTCGATTCGGACAACATCGCCTATTTGGACCTCCCAGCGGGCCGTGATTTGACGGTCTATTGTCCCTTGGATATGAAAGCGTATCGACACGCGCTGCGTGGCATGGAAAACGTCATCGTCGAACCGGACGCCGATAGCGGAAATAGCGACTTGAGCGAATACGACCTACTCATCAGCGACCGCTCGGCAGAAGAATCTCCCCCGGCGCAGGTCTCGCTCTTCGTCGGCGTGATCCCCCCCAATATACAGGACCTAGTCACGGTCGAATCGGGCGGCGCGGAGGTCGTCGATTGGGATAAGACTTCACCGCTCTTGCAGTATGTGCAATTGACTGAAGTCTTTTCCAGCGACGAACCGAAATCGCGCGAAGAGGTTCAGGACCGGCATTATGAAGAAGCGGGTTATGAAATCTTGGCACATGGCCGGACAGGGCCGTTGATCCTGGCCGATCGTTCCGGGGAACGTCCCAAATTTTACCTGCTGTTTCATACCGACAATTCGACATTGCCGTATCGGGTAGGGTTTCCCATTCTGGTTACCAATGCCGTACAAATCGCCACGCGGCAGTCGTCGTTGTCCGACGTGCGGGGAACGACCACTGGCGTGCTCCCGTCGCGACAACTCTTGACCAGTCGCACTTATCAGATCCAAGGCCCCGGTGGGATTTCTCGCGAAACGACCAGCAACGACGACGGCATGGTTTCGGGGATTTCAGCCCCCTTGGCGGGTGAGTATACACTCAGCGAAGGGGGCAAACTGCAAGCCCGCATCGGCGCCAGTTTGCTATCGGCTGAAGAGACCTCATTGGTGGGAACCGAGGCGATTCAATTCAGCGAGTTGTCCGTCTCGGCAACCGATGAGAAAGTCAAAATGGACCGCCCATTGTGGCCGCAATTGACGTTGGCTGCACTGGTATTCTTATTAGCGGAGTGGTGGTATTTCCTACGCCGCGGTGGAGGATTGATGGCATGAACGAGCGCTTTGTATTCCATCGCAGGCGAATGATACGGCGCAACTTGGTGGCGCTGCTGTTCATTACTGTTGCGGGTTTGATGTCGCTGTCACCGACCACAGCTGAGGCTGCGCCCCCTCAAGTCAGCACCCGCTTCGTTCCGCTCTCACCGCGGGCTCGCGCGGCGGCGCCGGTTTCTGGAATCTGGGAGGTCATTTCCAGTGGCAGCGAATTGCTGGAAGGCGAACTGCGATTGACCATCAAAGGTCTCAACGGCAAGCAGGTGATTGTGCTGACCGATGTTGTCGTCACACCCGGCACGACGACCCGTTTCCGTGGTATGTTACCGGCAATCGACGTCCCGTATTTCGGAAACCGAGAACTCGTACAAGTCGAAATGTCGGTGCAGTTTGTCGCCAACGACGGAACAGAGTTTCTGCCGGAACCGGCGCAACTCATGTTTCGAAATCCGAGCCTGCAGTCGTTTAATATCTGCATCGCCGATCCGCACATGGCGGGCGGAACCGCCATCGAACGAAAACTCGCCCAAGAATTGGCTTTTGAACGTTTTAATCCGAATCCGGCCGACAACAGTTTGGGGACGGCCCCCGCGCACGTGGCACCGCGCGATTTGCCGAACGATCCGCTGGGTTACTGCTCATTCGATATGTTGCTGCTGGCCGATGAAGGGTTTGTGGAAACCGATGCCACGCAACGCGCAGCCATCGCCAAATGGGTTGCCGCCGGCGGCAGTTTGTGTGTGGTCCCGAGAACCTCACTCGGGGCTCCGCATTTGGAGTTCCTCAATCAGCTCGCAAAATCAGCGGATTCCGACATCATCTTTGTCACCGATGCCGACGGACGGCTTTCGGCCTCTGGGGCCGACGCACAGGCGGAGTTTGCGTTGCTGCGCGTCGGTCTGGGACGCGTCGCTATCGGATTGTTGCCGGACAAATCGGATCGCAATCCCGGTTCCACGCAGTTCCGCGAAATGGCGGCCTTTTTGTGGAAAATCAAAACGGAACAACTGAACTCCATTCGAGAATCCGGCACGTTCCGCAAGAATCAAATTTCGCAAGTCCCCAACAATCAGGGACAGCCCCGCGTGTTTGAAGAGGATTACCAGCTATCGCTCCCGCTGGCCGAATCACTGGCAACATCACGTGCGTCCGACTGGAGTGAGAGTCTCGTCGGGCAATTGATGCCCAAAACTTTTCGTTTTGTACCGTTGTGGTTGATGTGCGGTTTATTGTTCGTCTTTCTCTTGGCGATCGGCCCGCTCGATTATTTTCTGCTCGGCGCGTTCAAGATGCGCAAAATGACGTGGATACTTTTTCCCCTCACCTCGTTTTTGTTTGCCTACATCACCGTAGCAGCGGCGAACGCCTATATGGGGGTCACCAACGAAACACACGCTTACGAAATCCTCGACATGGGCGACGACGGAAATGTCCTAAGAGCCAACCGTTTGGAGCTGCACTACAACGGGGCTGCGGAACATTCCGAAACCGAACTCACCGACGCCTTGTTCACCCCGCTGGACACGTCCGCCACTGCTTTTTATCAACACCGGAACATGCAAGAAGAAGAATTGCCGGTACTGATTGGACGCATCCCACAACAGGTGACGGTCGTGCAGGACATCCCGCAATGGACGCCGCGTCTCAGTCGCCGCTTCTGGATCGCCCCCAGCAAAAAAGTGGCCACACCACCGAAGTTTGATTTCGCAACAGTAACGATCGCCGATTTAGAATCGCCGCAAAGCCGCGCTCAACTCGCGATCAAGTTACAGTCGGCCTTCGGCCAGCAATGCTCGATCTTTTGCCTGAACAACCAGCGAGTCCATACGTTAGTGAGTAACAGTGCATTGTTCAGCAATCCGCTCGTAGGCGACACGTATGGAAACAACTCATCCCCAAGGGTCAACTATACAGGACCGAACTCGCAACACTTAAATGTTAGAAGGGCAAGCGGCGATGAATTCATTCGCTTGATCAGCGCGCCGACGGGTATCAGCGCCTTCAACTACGTGTCGCAGGTTTCGCCTGCGGGAGGGTGGAGTTTTGATGATCTGGCCATCCTGGACATCAACAATCCCAACGAATGGCTACTGATCATTGCCCAGCCTCGGGGTGATGACATCATGATCTATCGCAAACTTTATCGGCGCCCGGATGCGTAACCAGAGACATCAAACAGACCGTAAATTTCTCAAGCACTCAATTCCGCAAGGCGAGTTACCACTATGTCCGTCGTCAAAATTGAAAACCTGTGGGTGAGTTATGGGTCGCTGGATGCCGTGCGGGGAATCTCCATCGATATTCCTCGTGGCGAAGTGTTCGGCTTCATCGGCCCCAACGGCGCCGGCAAGTCGACCACGATCAAAGTCCTGGCGACGTTGCTCAAACATGATCGCGGCATGGTGTGGGTCAACGGCGTTGATGTCTCCCGCTATCCCCGGGCGATTCGCGACTCCATCGGTTACATGCCCGACTTTTTTGGTGTGTATGACGACCTGACAGCGATGGAGTACCTGCACTTTTTCGCCGCCGCCTATCGGCTGCCGATTTCGAAACGCAAAGGCATCATCCACGACGTCTTAGAGCTGACCGATTTGACCCACAAGATCAACTCGCCGGTCGATTCGCTGTCGCGAGGGATGAAACAGCGGCTGGCGCTGGCGCGGGTTCTGCTACACGATCCCGATCTGCTGCTGTTGGACGAACCGGCTAGCGGTCTGGATCCCAGAGCGCGCATCGAAGTGCGTGAATTGCTCAAGGAACTGAAAAACATGGGCAAAACGATTTTAATTTCCAGCCACATTTTGCACGAACTCGGCCAACTCTGCTCGCAAATCGGAATCATCGAACAAGGCCAGATGGTGGCCCAAGGCTCGCTGGAAGAGATCTATCAACAACTCAGCCTGATGCGGGTGGTGCACGTGCAATTGGCGGGGAAACCCAACGGAATCTTGGAACAGATTCAAGGGATCCCCGGTGTTGAATCGGTCGAGCAACAGGTCGATCGCATGTCGATTCGATTGCACGAAGACCAAACCTCTGTCGAAGACCTGCACGACGAGATCTGCAAACTGGGCGGACGGATTCATATGTTCCAACCCGAAGCGATGGATATGGAAACGGCCTTTATGAAACTGACTCACGGCAAAACCAATTGAACGAAAACCGGCTCTCGTCGCTCACCAAACCCCCTCACTCGACCACGGTAATACCAGCTCCATGAAACGCCCCGCATTCGTAATGGGATTTCCGTTATTGGTCAAGGAATTGACCGAATTGGCTGCACGCCGGCGGACCTACATCATCCGTGTGGCATATGCGGTGTTGCTGTTTGTCGGCGCCATACTGATGTTCTCCGACATTGTTTTCTCGCGCTACACAACTCCACTGGCATTGCTCGGCCAGGGTGAGAACATGTTCCTGATGATCGTCGCCCTGCAATTCGGCGGGATCTATTTGTTTCTGCCAGCCATGGCTTGCTCGGCGATCACCTCAGAAAAAGAACGGGACTCGTTTGCATTACTTTTGCTAACACGTTTGGGGCCGTGGACGATCCTCTTTGAAAAGCTAACCGGTCGGTTGGTGCCGATGTTCACCTTCATGCTATTGGCGCTGCCGCTAATGGCCTTTGCCTATACCTACGGCGGCGTTCAGTCGGAACAAATCTGGGGCGCAATCTGGCTGCTGGGTCTCACCGCCGTGCAGCTGGCAGCACTTTGTCTGATGTTCTCGGCCTATTGCCGCACAACCGTTGGGGCGTATTTGGCGACCAATTTGTTCTATTTCATTTTCCTGTTCGCCATTCCAGGGCTAGCTGCGGACCTAGCACGCCTTCCCGAACATAAGTTGATGTATTTTGTCGGACCGGCCATGTACTTCGAAATTTTTGACTGGGGCGGTGGACTGAATCCTTGGGGCGAGTTGGCACTGCGCAGCGTTCCGTTGGTCTTTTCAACGTTGATGTTTCTGGGACTCGCTCGATACTACTTAGTTCGACGCGCTTTCGCACAGCCGCGGCATTTGGTGCGGAAAATCTTCAAAGGACTGGACGGGATCTTCGAGACGATCAACAAAAATCCGATCACCAAAGGGGTGGTGCTGGTCAAAGAACAGACGCGTCTCCCCACCGACAATCCGGTTGCCTGGCGGGAGACGATGAAAAAGAATCTCAGCCAGTTCCGCTATGTGCTGCGGATTTGTCTGCTCTTCGAAATCCCGATCGTGGTGGTTGCCCTGCTGATGTTAGGCACGCACATGCCGGGCAACCGTGCCTACACCCCGCTATCGTTTCTACTCATCATGTTGTGGATACTGACAGCGTTGATACTGACGGTCCAAGCCGCCAATTTGATTACCAGTGAGCGTTCGCGGCAGACGTTGGACGTCTTACTCACCACGCCCCTTTCCGGTCGAGAAATCGTCTTGCAAAAAATGCAAGGCATGCGGCGGTTGGTCATTGGCTTATCGGTTTGTTTTCTCACGATCTTCTTCTGCGAGGCTTGGATGCGGCGGGGCCTGGATATGGCTTCATACGGCGGTAGCGGTAATGCGCTGGCCTACTATTCCACTTGGCGGTATCTCGTGGCATCGCTGCAATCCATTGCTATCTACATACCCTTGATTGGTTGGTTGGCCCTGTGGATTGGCTTGATTGCAAAAACCCAAACACGGGCGATCCTGGGTTCGTTGGCCGTGCTGTTTTTGTGGTGTGCGGTCCCCTGGGGCATCCTCTTGTCGCTCTCGGATTTGTTCACCGACAGAAAGGATGTTCTTACCGGTTTGTTCAGTCCTGTGACGATGATTCTGTGTAATGAATTCAATGCGTTCGGGCCGGACGGTGGACTGTTTCCTGGCATCGTCCGCGGGCATCTGTTTCGCTGGGTGGTGGTCCTGCTCAATTTTGCGTTCTACGGATTAATCCTGTACCTCATCCGCAGTCGCTGTCTGAGATTAGCCGACCGTTACATGGGACGCCGTGAAGAACAACCAGCAGGCATCCAAACTTCAACCCCACCCCCACCCTCCCCCGCCGACCTGCGGGTGGCGACCACGAATTGATCCGGAGCGTTTATAGGAACGATGATGAACGTATTCCATCACAGAAGCCGAGAGCAGACATCGCGCAGTTGTGCCGCATCCAAACATTAGAAATGAAAAAGCCACAGAGAGCACAGAGAAAGGCTGAAATGAGTGGTGATTGCGGATTATAAAATATCTCTGTGAACTCTGTGGCCTCTGTGGCTAATTTCTATGATGCGAAGCCAAGTGGCGACAAAAATGACCAAGAAAAGATAAACCACGAAAAAAGCGAAATACACGAAAACACACCGTAAAAACACCCAAAGATAACGACAAAGAATTGTGGCGCTGACGCGGAATTCAAAACAACTGTTCGATGAAATGCGTAAATTCTTTTCGTGCCTTTCGTGTTTTTCGTGGTTCCCTTTTTGGGGGGACAGATAATTGAAACGTTCTGGTCTTTGTCTTGTCGTATTTAGAATTTGTTTAGGATTTTGAAAGCCGTGTTTTGAGTTTATTTTCTCCGTGTCTCCATGGTGAAACTCCTTAGTCCCCTAAAACCCTACTCAGTCCGCCATGAAAACCAAAAAGCTCGCACTCGGTTGTCCGCTGTTGGTGAAGGAACTCACCGAGTTGGCGGCGCGGAAGCGGACCTATCAACTTCGTGTGCTCTATGCCGTGGTGTTGTTCGCTACGGCGCTGACACTGTTTTGGGCGCAGCTGTTTGACGGGTTTGACAGCAGCGGCAGTCCACTGTCCGTGTTAGGCCGCGGCGATGATATGTTTCAGATGCTGGTCCTGCTGCAATTTGCCGGCGTTTACCTGTTTTTGCCGGCGATGACCTGTCCGGCCATCACCAGTGAAAAGGAACGCGACGCGCTGCCGTTGCTGCTACTCACGCGGCTGGGGCCCTGGACGATCATTCTCGAAAAGCTCGCCAGCCGGTTGATCCCGATGTTCACATTCTTGTTGTTGGCGCTACCGTTGATGGCGTTCGCTTATACATTTGGCGGCATCCAGCAACAGCAGATCTGGGGGGCGATTTTGATGTTGGCAGTCGCCAGCATTCAGGTCGCTGCGCTGTGCATCATGTGCTCGGCCTATTTCCGCACCACGGTCGGCGCCTTTATCGCCGTCTATTGTATTGGAGCGGCCCTGTTCCCAGGCCTTCCCATCCTGGTCGATCTATTCGTCGTCCGCTTGGACGCTGACGTTGCGCTGATGCTCGTAGCGCCGTACGTCTACGACGTGACCTTTCAGTCTGGGGCCGGTGGAAACCTGTGGCAGGAATTGTCTCTGCGGCTGATTCCTTTTGTGGTGTCGACCGCTGTTTTTCTCGGTCTCGCCCGATTCTTTTTAATCCGCCGCGCGTTCGCTCAACCGCGGCACCTGCTGCGCAATTTCTTCAAATGGCTGGACCGCGTGTTTGTGGCGGCCAACGAGAATCGCATTACAAAAGGGATTGTCGTCGTCAAGGAAGTTTCGTCCCTACCCTTGTTCAACCCCGTCGCTTGGCGTGAAGCCGAGAAAAAAAACTTGGGGCGATTTCGCTATTTGCTGCGGGTTTTTCTGGCATTAGAGATTCCAGTGATCGTTGTCGGCACCACCACGATTATTATCCAAGGCGCAAATGCTCAAATGGAGTATTTGTCCATGTTGCTGTTTACGATCTGGATATTCGTCACGATGATTCTTTCTGTCCAATCCTCGAGTTTAGTGAGCGGGGAGCGCTCGCGACAAACGCTCGATGTCCTATTAGTCACGCCGCTCTCAGGTCGAGAAATCATCTTGGAAAAAGTCCAAGGCCTGCGGCGGTTGATCTGGGTGATCTCAGCTTGTTTTGTGACGGCCTATCTCTTCGAAGTTTGGTGGAACGGTTCGGTCGGCCACAATTCTTGGTTCGGATATTCCCGGACTCGGTATTTGGTTGGATCGGTGTTGTCGCTCCTGGTCTATCTTCCGCTTGTGATCTGGTTGTCGATGTGGATCGGTTTGAAAACCAAATCGCAGACACGGGCAATTTTGCTTTCATTGGCCACCATCGCCGCTTGGTGCCTGATCCCGTTTGGTGTGTTTATTTTGTTCGCTGAGCTCACAGGTTCTGAATATTCTCCCATCTTATTCCTCGCCCCATTCGCGATGATTGTGGTTAACGAATTGAACGACTTTCCCAAGTATTCGAATGCGATGGGAACACAGGCGATTCTGGAGTGGGTTGTCGTCTTCGTCAATTACGCCTGGTACGGTGGCTGGGTGCTGGTGTTTCGCGGATTATCGCTGCGATACGCGGATCGCTACTTGGGGCGGCGGGACGAACAGTGGGAAACACACTTTCCCCCACAATCAACAACATCTCCGTATTCCGAAAACATACTGGCTGCTTCCTCCTCTCAATAAAGTCTCGACCAACGAATCCGCATCCCGGAAGGGCGAAGCTCCTGCTGAGCCGCGATTCACGATAATCTTCTGCACAAGCGTCTTAACCAAGGCATCGCCCGTCCGAATCAACGGAATCTCCTGAACCATGAGGTATTTGCCGTGAGCCGATTCACACTATTCACGCGGACCGCAGCAGTCTGTTTGGCGGCAGGCTTGTGTGTCGACGCGGCGCAGGCCTTGGAAATCGAAGAGGTGCAATGGGGTTTCGACGGACAGGTTTTGCAGAATCGTTTCAATCTGTTGTCGGTCTTGGTTTCAAATCCCTCAGCCGAAGCCTTTGACGGCGGGATGTCCCTGGAGAAATCGCAGTTCAGCGGCAGCGGTTCGGTCGGCGTCGTACTGCGGCAACCGGTGTTTCTCTCGCCGTTTGCCAAAAAGTGGGTCCAATTCCATCCCTTTATTGATTACGGTTTCTCCGAGTGGAAACTGGAGTGGGGTGAAGGCAGGGATCCGCGGCGTTGGGGGCGTTCCAAAGAGGAACGGTACGATGTCAACAAACCGCGTCTCGGCCCGGCCGCTTATGTGATCCTCAATGCACCGGATGAATTATTGCACCGCGGCAAAGGGACCGGGCTGAAGGGGATGGACGAAAACCTGTTTCCGCCGATCGTCACCGCCACGGATGGGCTGAAAGGAATTGTGCTCGATCACAGTCCCCGCTGGCAACGACCGCGACGCACAGCATTTTTAGATTGGCTGCACCGTGGCGGTGAATTGCATCTCCTAAAAATGGACGACGGCACATATCCTCAGTTTCCCGCTCCGTTGGCCGACCTCAACGCGCCGCTGCCGGTACAAAATCTCGGCCAAGGACACATTTATCGGCATGATCGCACGCGCGCGGAAATGACGGCGGAATTCGTCAAGCAAAGCATCACTCATCGCGGCGAAAAGCCTCGCGATGGGGACCAGAAGATCGAAGTCCAATATGGCGTACAGACGAACAATCTGAATGACGCTTATGATTCACAATTTGATTCAAGCATGTTGCAAACCCTGAAGGCGATGACTCATCCCGATCATAATTGGGCGGTGATTTATTTGATGTCGTTCGCTTACCTTTTGTTGATCTTTCCGGGTGGATATTTACTTGGGCGACGACGAATCGATTATCGGATCATGATCGCTGCGTTATTGGGAACGATCACACTCTTCAGCGTGGGCTTCTCCATCGTGGGTGCCCGGGGTTACAACGAAGCCACGGCGGTCAACACCGTAGCCATCGCCCGCCCCTTACCCGGCGGTTTTTATGACATCGCCGCGTGGTCCAATGCATTCGTGACTCGGGGAGACGATTACTTGATCGTGCATCCGGGCCAGGGTCGGTTGTATTCCACATGCCAATCGCATGAGGGCGTGGCGGGGTTTGTGAATGAAGATCCCGCTGAGCGATTTTTCGCCGTCGACATTCCCCCCTACTCGTCCCGGACGTTTGCCCATCGCACCAAAGCCGCGGGCCAACCGCTCGACGTTCAAGTCGACTCGTTCGTCGGGGGAAATCTGTTGGAGTCCTTCACGGTCACCCTTGGTCCCGAATTGCAAAAGTCCCTGGAGCAAGGTTATGTCGTGTACGGAAACATGATCTATCGCCTGCGAGGCGAAAAAGGCCGGCTGACCGCAGACCGCCGCGGTCAGAAAATCAATGCATTCGTCAATACGGTTTTTCAACCCGGTTACGGAATGAACGCCGCTCCATTCAGTCCGCTAAATAACAAAGATGAAATCGATATCGAGGAAAGTTACCAGTATACGTTCCAGCAGTTGATCACACGCAGCTTCGATTTCACTCAAACAAAACAGGTGCCTAAATTCCAACTACCGACCGATCGCGCGCGACTCCTGCTGATCACGACGCTTCCGACGGAGTTCCAAATGTCCAGCGAAGTCCTCGGCGAACAAAACGGCCGCGTGCTGTATTGCTTTGATGTGTTTAAATAACCTCCCATTGATTTCCCTTTTGAAACTTCTGGCGCGGCCAGGGGACCTCCCGATTGGAAAGTTAACGCCATGGCTGACATCTTCGAAACCACGCCGGTACTGGATGTGCAACGGTTGAGTTACTCCTTCAAGAACCACCGCGCGCTGGTGAATGTCAATTTCCAAGTCCAACCGCAATCCTTGCATGGATTTGTCGGTCCCAACGGCGCGGGCAAAACAACGACATTGAAAATCATTTGCACGTTATTGAAACCACAAACAGGACGCGTGAATGTCTTCGGCATGGATGTTGTCAACGATGTCAAAGAGGTCCGTCGCCGGATTGGGTTTATGCCGGATCACTTTAGCATGTACCGGCAAATGACGGTTTTTGAATATCTCGACTTCTTTGGCGCCGCCTACGGGTTGGACCAAAAAGAACGGGACCGGATTATCGCCGATGTTCTGGCGCTGACCGACATGGACGGTCGCAAGGACAGCCTGATCAACGGACTCTCCCGCGGCATGCAGCAACGGGTGAGCTTGGCCCGCGTACTGGTCAATGATCCCGATCTGTTGTTGCTTGATGAACCCGCCTCGGGACTTGATCCGCGGGCACGGATCGAATTGATGGAAATCCTGCAGGAACTGCGGCGGATGGGAAAAACGATTTTCATCAGCTCACATATTTTGAGCGAGTTGGCCGAACTGTGCGACAGTGTGACGATTATCGATCGCGGCTTGGTGAAATACTCCGGAGATATGGATGGGCTGTTGATTGACGCCGCTGCGCATCCCACCTATGTGGTTACCTTGCGAGAACGCATGGACGCGGGTGAACAACTTCAGTCGTTACCGGGAGTATTGTCCGCCACGGCCGTGGAAGGCAAGCCGGCATGGTCGGTCAGTTTTGACCGGGAGCTGACCGACACCAATACGCTGTTGCGCGGTGTGTTGGATTTAGGGTTACCGCTCGCGTCGTTTAGCGAAGACCGCAAACATTTAAACCAAGCTTTCATGGATCTCACCGAACAAGGAGTGCGAACATGATTCGCGGGACCATGGCGATGATGGACCGCGCCTTGCGCGTCGATTCGCGGTCACTCCGCGCGCATCTCATCCGCTTTTTGTTCGTGGGCATGATCGTGTGGTGTCTGATGCTGTCCGAGATGCAGGCCTGGGGCACCTCTGCGCCGGGTCTGGATTTCCTGATACCGATGCTGATGATCACGTTGCTGTTGATCACGCTCGGGGGAGTCAGCTTGTTTGCGACGGCGATCACTGAAGAAAAAGAAGAAATGACGCTCGGCCTACTGCGGATGGCGGGTGTGGGACCGGCGTCGTTGTTGTTGGGCAAAGGGGTCACTCGAATTGTGATCGCCCTGCTGATCCTGGCCGCACAATTCCCCTTCATGCTATTGGCGATCACATTGGGGGGCGTGTTGATTCATCAGGTTTGGGCCGCCTACCTAGCGATCTGTGCGTATCTGTTAATGATCGGAAACGCTGGATTGTTGATGTCTGTGATCTGCCGGACATCGCGCTTGGCTAGTTTTTCCATGACGATGCTCCTGCTGGTATTTTTCTTTGGACCATGGGTGTTAGGTGCAATCCTCTCGGCAGCGATCAACGCCGGCACCGTTGCTCCCGAGGGTGTGTTTGCCGTGAATGCCGACGCCCTGTTGCTCAAAGTCGGTGAGGCCAACATCTTTCAGCGGATCACTGTGATTCTCCACAGCAGTTTCAACGAGTCGTTAATCAGTTTTCAGGTCGTCTTCCACACAATTGCGGCGTTAGTCTTGTTTGTGCTGGCGTGGCTGTTGTTTGATGTCTTTAACCGCGAGGAACGCGCAGCGGCAGCCGAACGCCCGCTGTTCGGGCGTCGCGTGGGGAAAACACGGTGGATCGCCGTTCCGCGAACGTGGCGAAACGCGCTATTGTGGAAAGACTTTTTCTATGCCACCGGCGGCTGGCAGATGATGGTCGTCAAAATTTTCCTCTACGGCGCGATGATCGTTGCCTTTACGATATTTCTGGAGGTGACAGACATAGCTCCATCGTTCACTCTATCGGCTGAAACCTTGGGAAATTCGGCGATTTGGGTCTCGATGTTGATGCTGTTCGCGGAGTTATGCTTCTACTGCTCGCGGATATTTCGTGACGAAATCCGCAACCGCACGTTGTCGGGTCTCGTCACGCTGCCGATTTCAATTCCTGCAATCGTCTATTCCAAATGGGCCGGCTGCCTGCTAGCGACGTTGCCGGCGGTCGGCTATTTCTTCGCGGGGGTCGTTCTGTATCCCGACGATTTTTTTGACTTCATCGACGCCTCTGAGGCACTTTGGTTGTTTTATACCATCCTGCAATTCGTGGTCGGCTTCCACTTGTGCACGCTGTTCTCGATGTTCATCAAGTACGGCGGTGTAGCCCTGGCGATCGCATTGGTTTTCGTGGGCAATGTGTTGTTGATTTTCACGATCGGAGCACTGACCTCCGGGTTTAGGGGGGGGGAGGGGGACGAATTCGCCATCCTGGGGTGTATGGGAAGTATGGTCGTAACCGTCATTTTGCATCTGGCTGTGATCTTTCGCATGCAGGTCATGGCCACGCGTTGATTCATAGCGATACCTTAAACATTTCAATCGATAACAATCTCAAACAAAGGTAAGCCGACTTGCAGGGAACACTCGCACTATTGACTCGTGCCTTGCGATACGACATGCGAAACGCACGCACGCATCTCCTGCGCGCGGCGTTCATCATTCCGGTGATCTTATTTATTTACTTGGCTGCAACAGTGGGAAGCTCAATTGGGGCGCCGGGCCTGTTTTTCTTTAAGCCGCTGACCTATCTGAATTTCGTATTGATCTCCCTGGCCGGCATCAGCCTGTTTTCGTCGGCCATCACTGAAGAAAAAGAGGAGATGACACTCGGCTTATTACGCATGGCCGGCATCAGTCCGCTGGCGTTACTCCTGGGAAAAGGGACATCCCGACTTTTCACAGCCGTGTTGATCCTCTCGGTGCAGTTTCCGTTCACATTGTTGGCCGTCACACTCGGGGGCATCACCCGCAACCAAGTGTTCGCCACCTACATCGCTTTATTGGCGTATATACTGCTAATCGCCAATCTCGGCCTATTCAGTTCGGTCTTCTGCAGCCGGTCGAGCCGTGCCGCTTTGCTAACGACCATTTGCCTCGCATTGATGTTCTTTGGCCCCTTCCTATTGGATGCGCTGTGGAACGTTGTGCTCGCGATTGATGTGCTTCCTGACGATTCGTCACTTCCCTCTACCGTCGATACTATCTTTCTATGGCTGACTGAAATCTCCGTATGGAATCGGCTGGGCACGATTTCCCGGTCTGGTTTCAATGATTCCCCTTTCAGCACACAGGTCATTGTTGATTGCTTGGCAGCGGCCTTGTTGTTTTTGGCCTCCTGGGTCTCTTTCGACTGGTTCAACCGCGAGGAAATCTCGGCCGCCCCTCCGCGCGGACTACTCCCACGTTTCTCGCGCAAACCGGGAGGAAAACGGACCGGCATGCCCCGTCCCTGGAAACACCCGCTGGCCTGGAAGGACTATCACTTCATCGCCGGGGGACGACGGTTGGCGATCGCGAAATTCATTGCCTATCTTGCGATTTGCGGGATGATCACCGG
Source organism: Symmachiella dynata (assembly GCF_007747995.1). Classification (NCBI taxonomy): domain Bacteria; kingdom Pseudomonadati; phylum Planctomycetota; class Planctomycetia; order Planctomycetales; family Planctomycetaceae; genus Symmachiella; species Symmachiella dynata. The sequence continues at coordinate 5,434,024 of NZ_CP036276.1, forward strand.
TTTTGCCGCCATCACGGCTCCCAACCCGAGTTTTGAACGCGAGGAAATCGCGGGGTTGTTGATCTTCGTCTCATTGTTCGGCATCTGTCTAGAAACCAGCCTGATGGCGTCGCGCGTGTTTCACGATGAAACGAAATGGCACACGCTTTCGAATTTGGTCATGCTGCCCATTTCTATCCCCCGGATGGCGTACGAGAAAATCGCCGGCTGCCTGTGGGGATTGTTCCCAGCGGCGACTCTGTTCTTTGCCGGAGCAGTCTGTGCGCCCGAAAATTTCGGCTCGGCACTCGCCGAAATCATCACGCAACCCTGGCATTGGGTCTGGATAGCCCAATTGATCATGTTCTGGCATCTCATCGCCTGGGGTTCATTGCAGATCAAATGGGGGGCACTGCCGCTGGCAATTGCTATCGTGCTGTTCGGAGACTTCATCACTCAAGTCGTGATCATGACCGTAATTTTTCTCATTAACTCTCCATCGCGTAACGCATTCGCCAATGGCGAATTAATAGAATACCTACTCCCGGTGGCATTGACTGCCGGACAACTGCTGATCACCGCACTGCTGCATGTGGGGATCGGCACGCAACTCAAAAAACAAGCCGCCGCTTAATTCGCTCTTCCTCCCATTCCATCGTCATCGATCATGCTTCGACCGACCTTCGCCTTAATGAATCGTTCGCTCCGCCTGGATGTCCGGCGACGGCGGTTTCATCTCTTGCGGTTGATCGTCGTCAGTGTGCTGTTTGTCTTGCTGTTGATGGCACAAGGTCGCAGTTGGTCGTTAGCCGCTCCAGGGCTTTCATTTTTTCGCACGATCGCCTGGCTGAATATCTCCTTAATCGCAATCTCCGGCATCGGTTTTTTTGCCTCGGCCATCACCGAAGAAAAGGAGGAGATGACCTTAGAGCTCTTCATGATCGCCGGCATCGGTCCGCTGGCGATTATGATCGGCAAAGGGGTCAATCGGCTGACCGCTGCGCTGTCGGTGTTGGTCGTGCAGATTCCGTTTACGATGATTGCCGTCACGTTGGGCGGCGTGAAGGCGCGGCAAATTTTGGCCGCCTATGTCGCGTTGGCGGCCTTTTTGTTTCTCGTGGCCAATATCGGATTGTTCTATTCCGTCCTCTGCCGCCGCACCGGACACGCCATGGCTTACACCGTGATCACGATCGGCTTGTTGCTCAACGGCCCGGCATTGATCGGCAAATTCATGACCGCGCTGATCGCCCGTGGCTTTCTGACCAGCGGCGGAACGATCGCGCAATCCGCTACCACTCTGTCGCAAGTTTTGCACGACGCGTCGATCACCACGCGCATGGATGCCATTCTGCAGACCGCGTTTAATAGTCCAGCGATCGGCTTTCAGGTTCAGAGTAACTTAGCTGCCGGAGTTGGGCTGTTTGTCACCGCGTGGCTGCTGTTCAATTGGTTCAACGCCGGCGTCTCCCACTCCGCGCCGTCGCGGGGCTGGGTGTCGCGTCCGGACCGCCTGCTACGGTTTCTCGCCCCCGCCCGCCCCTGGAAAAATGCCTTGGCTTGGAAGGACTTTCACTTCCTCACCGGCGGCAAGATGCTGATTCTCGTCCGACTGCTGTTGATTCCGCTACTCACGCTGGGGGTTTATTTTTCGCAGTTGGTCGCGAATACCTGGGGGAATTGGTGGGATCTCAATATGCAGAATCTCGTGGGCGTTTCGCTGGTCGTATTGGCCGCCGAACTTCTCGTGCAATCCTCGCGAATATTTCACGAAGAAGTCAAATGGAAAACATTGGGGAACATCGCCCTGTTACCACAACCCATCGGAGCATCGGCCCGTGATAAGCTACGTGGCTGCCTGCTCGGCTGTATCCCCGCCATCCTTTGGCTGAGCATCGGAATCGCGGGATCTCACTACGAGATTCTGCGGAATCTCTACGGTTTGTCCGAAGGAATGTGGTTCGTCTGTGGTCTGGCGGAATTCGTTTTGTTTCTGCACATCACAGCGTACCTGTCGTTGGTCGTGCGCTGGGGCGCATTGCCGTTGGCCGTGGTCGTATTCGCCACCTATGTCGCCCTCAGCATGTCCTGCTTGGCAGCCATGCTCGCGGGACTGCTGATCAATGGCTCGGAAACCGGATCGGCGGCGATGGCGGCGTATAATGCGATCGCAGCAACCATCGTGTCAGGTCTGCTGTATGCTGCCATCGGTCGCCGGCTAGAAACCGCCCAGGGGCTTTAAGCATGCCCTACGATTACTGACCTCAACAACAATCCGGTCCTACAAGACCGGATTCGCGGCGTTTGCCGGAGGAGCTGTAAACGAGTTTTGCGCGCCTTCGTTGGTGATGGTCAAACTAAACGTTTGCTCTGCCTGTTTGCCGAGCATTTGTCCGAATTGTTCCAACGCCTTTTGGGGATCGATGCCATAAGCCTGTTGGAACTTCTGCGCCATTTCGGACGCATGCAACTCGCTCGACTTCGTGGCCAGCTTGCGGAACACATCGCTCAGTTCCGGATTGTTCTTCAAGGCCGATTCAATAAACAGTTTGTCCGGATGGTCGTTGCTGACACGAATCTCGCCATTCGCATCCGCTTGTAGGCTCACACCGGAGCGCAGATCAAGCCCCTGTGCCGACATCAACTGCTTAAAGCCCGCTTCGAATTGGGACTGCAACTGTTCCGTCTCAGAACGCAGGCCTGCCAAGTTTTGCAGTGCAGCCAACCCGCTTTGCGCACCGGCACCTCCCATTTGCAGAAGTTGATTTAACGCTTGCATCGGGTTGGTCTTATCCGTCGGGTCGGCCTCTTTCTTGTTCGTCGTCGACTGAGCGAGGAATTTCTCCAAAGTCGCTCCAAAGGCGGTCGGGTTCCCCGTAGCGGCCTGCCCGAGCGAATTCGCACCGAACGGTGAAATTCCAGGAAGCGATGGGCTTTGTAAGTTGACTGCAGCCGCCATCTTGTTCCTATCTCCAAACGTCACAATTCACGGACCCTCAGCGAAACGCCGAGTGCACCCTATTTTCTTCGACAGAGCCGGCGGAGTGCCTTGACCGTGTTCGAACGGGTTGTAGCTATTTTTCCAATTTGCTCGACCCGGCAAGCCTGGGCTGCCGCCAAACCTGTTCGCATGTATACGCACAAATACGATGTCTCCCTCCTACGACCAAACACACCCTGCGAGTCGAATTTGTGCCGCCGCGAACAGGTGGACAATCCCGCCGCCGCAATTGACATCGAGTCTCAATCCTTCTAGGCTTATGATTGATACCGATGCTGTCCGTCTTTCCCTTTGGCGTCTCTCTCTATTCCCAGGCAAATCGCGGATGATTCCACTTCAGTTACTAAACGCCGGGGAAACCGCAGATATCGCCATGATCGGCGGGGAGACCTCGCTGGTCACTCGGCTGAACGAAATGGGATTTCGTGAAGGCGAGGTGGTCCACATGGTCCGTTCCGGAGAGCCGTGCATCGTGGCTGTCGGCAATCACCGATTGACCTTTCGTGGCAATGAGACGGCGCACATTTTCGTCAACCTACTCAGCCATCCCCCCCACCCGTCGGCGACCGTGACCGGGGCAAGAGAAGATTGAGTCACGCATGACCACACTCGATGGACTGAAACTGGGCGAGCGGGCGCGGATTGTTGAGGTTTCCGGCGATGACGGTATCGCGATTCGTCTCATGGAAATGGGGCTGATCGATGGTGAAGAAATCGAGCTTTTGGGCTTTGCGCCGCTCGGCGATCCCATCGAGTTTGAGTTGCGGGGTTACCGATTGTCACTCCGAAAAAACGAAGCCCGGCGGGTCACAATCGAACCGTTGCCTCAAGCCTAAGCCTTCAGTCGACTCCGCTGCCCCTCCCTCCCCTGGTCTTGCTGGGGGTATCAATCGTGAAATCATCGAAGAATTTGATAGATCATGGACGCTCCTGTTCCTGCCTCCTCCCCCCCACCCACTCCCGCCAAAGAGACGCGTTCGTTCAACGTCGCCCTGATTGGCAATCCCAATACCGGCAAAAGCACGCTGTTCAATTTGCTGTGCGGTTTGCAATCCCGCGTCGGCAATTTTCCCGGTGTAACGGTTGAGAAAAAAATCGGCCACGTCAAATGGCAGGGCCAACAATTCAATGTCATCGATTTGCCCGGAACCTACAGCCTCTCCCCGCGCACGTTGGACGAAATGGTTTCCGTCGACGTCCTGCTGGGTCGGCAAAAGGACGTGGGACATCCCGACGCCGTTGTCTGCATCGTCGATTCGTCGAATCTGGAACGGAACCTGTATCTGGTCAGCCAAGTTTTAGACATGCAGTTGCCGGTCGTTGTCGTACTAAACATGTGCGACGTCGCCCTGGCGCGGGGGACAACGATTGATGCGACGGAACTGTCGCAGCGCCTGGGAGTGCCGGTGGTCAAGGCTGAGGCGCATCGCGCGGTCGGGATCGACGATATTCGAAACGCCATCGCCGCCGCCGCGAAGTCTTCGCCCTCAGAAGCGAGGAAAAAGGTTTTCCCTGCAGAGTTCTACAGCGAGTGCGATCAGTTGGCGGCGCACCTCAATGCAGGTGGCGCAGCGGACGTTCCGGAGTTTTTGATTCAACGGATGATTCTCGATCCGGGTGGTTGCGTCGAAGCGGAATATACGAAGAAGTGCGGCAACAATCTCCCCCAAGCCCTGGCCGAATGCCGCGAACGGCTGAAATCCGCCGGGCAAGCCGTACCAGCCATCGAGGCGCGGCAGCGGTATGCCTGGATTCGCGAAGTACTCGACGGAATTCACACGCGGCCCACCACGCGGTCAGTGACGTTTAGCGACAAACTGGACCGCGTGCTGACGCACAAACTTATCGGCGTGGGGATTTTTATCGCCTTGATGTTTGTCGTCTTCCAAGCAATTTATGCCTGGGCCGGTCCGTTTATGGAGGTCATCGAAACAGCGCAAGGTTGGCTTGCCGATCTCGTCGCGATGACATTGGCCCCGGGACCGTTGCGCAGTTTGATCAATGACGGCGTGATTGCCGGCGTGGGGGGCGTGATCGTGTTCCTGCCCCAAATTGTGTTTTTGTTTCTGTTCATCGCCATCCTGGAAGACTGCGGCTATATGGCGCGCGCTGCCTTTTTGATGGATCGTTTGATGACCAAAGTCGGTCTGAGCGGCAAGTCGTTTGTTCCGTTGATGTCGTCGTTCGCCTGCGCGATTCCGGGTGTGATGGCGACGCGGGTGATTGAGAATCGCCGCGACCGCATGGTGACGATTCTGGTGGCCCCCTTGATGAGTTGTTCGGCGCGTTTGCCGGTCTACATCTTACTGATCGCCGCCTTTATCCCCGCCGTCACGTTGTTCCAGGTCGGGCCGGAACTGAGCATTGGTGATTTCGTTTTGTGGTCAGGCCAAGTGACGCTGCCCGGAGTGGTTTTGTTAGCGATGTCGTCACTGGGGGCGGTGATTGCCGTGCCGGTCGCGTGGATATTGAAAAAGACGATGTTTCGTGGTGAAACTCCGCCGTTCATTATGGAGTTGCCGAGTTACAAATGGCCGTCGCCGCGCATCGTGTTTCATCGTGTCTACGATCGGGCCAAAGCCTTTGTGATGCGAGCCGGGACGTTAATCTTTGCGACGACCATCATTGTCTGGGCAGCAGGATACTTTCCGGGCGACCATACAGCCCAACACAAACTCGAAACGCAAATTGAGGCGCTCGACGATACTCCGGAAAACGAGGCCCAACTCGAACAACTCGTCAGCCAACACAACGCCGTCTCCGCCCAACTCATTGAAACCAGTTTTCTAGGTCGCGTGGGACACGCGATCGAACCGGCGGTCAAGCCGCTTGGCTGGGATTGGCGGATCGGCGTGGGAGCGGTCGCATCGTTTCCCGCACGAGAAGTGATCATCTCGACATTGGGAACGATCTACAGCATGGGGGGCGATGTCGACGAGGAGAGCGAAGGCCTGAAAGAATCACTGCAACAAGCCCGTTGGCCCGACGGGCGAAACGTCTATAATGTCCCGGTTGCGCTGTCTATCATGGTTTTCTTTGCCTTGTGTGCTCAGTGCGGAGCGACGTTGATGGTGATTCGCCGTGAAACCAATAGCTGGTTTTGGCCGGTCTTTACCTTTGTCTACATGACAGCATTGGCCTATGTCGCCGCGTTACTGGTGTATCAGGTCGGGATGCGTTACTTTTAACGGAGGTGATTGTCCGTTAATCTATGCACCGCGCCGTATTTCCCGCCGTGGGACAGGAATGACACGGACGAATTTTGCTGTCGTGGGATACGGAGGCAAAGCAATTGAAACTTCTGCGTGAGCTAAGTCGGTTGCAGGCGGAGCGGGGCTATCTCGACGAAGATTGCCTGCGGGATCTCGCGCGCCGCGAAAATATACCGCTGTATCGACTGCAAGGATTGGTCTCGTTTTATCCACACTTTCGCCGGACACCCCCTCCCCGCGCCGCTGTGCATGTCTGTCGCGACCTCTCCTGTCGGATGGCCGGAGGCGTTGAACGGTTCGCTCAACTCAAATCGGCCTGCGACGCACAGGACGACCTCGAGATTCACGAAGTCTCTTGCCTGGGCCGCTGCGAACGCGCGCCGGCGGCTTCGCTGAATGACGCCCCCATCAGCAATTCCGATCTCGACGCGTTTTTAGAAGACTTTGCCGGTAGTCCCTTGCCCGACCGCTCGCCAGTCACAACCGCAGCGCGTGACTGGAAATGCGATCCCTATCCAGATGCAACTCATCGCTATGGCACCGTGCAACGTTTCTTGAGCGACGCGGAAGATATTCCGCGGATCTGCATTGAACGCTTGAAACAATCGAAACTCAAAGGCATGGGGGGCGCGGGCTTTCCGACCGGACTCAAGTGGGAACTCGTCTCGCAAGAAACCGAACCGGTCAAATACGTCATCTGCAATGCCGATGAAAGCGAACCGGGCACGTTCAAGGATCGCGTGATCTTAGAACAACTGCCGCACCTGATCATCGAAGGCATGTTGCTGGCAGCGCTGACGATCGGTGCGGAGCAAGGCATTGTCTATATCCGGCACGAATACGGCCCGGAGCGCGAGAAGCTGCAAACGGCCATTAACGATGCCTACAACTGCGGAATACTTGGTGCCAACGCCGCGGGTAGCGGTCGGAAGTTTGACATCGAGATATTTGTATCGCCGGGCGGCTATATTCTGGGTGAAGAAACCGCGCTGCTGGAAGCCCTGGAGGACAAACGGGGCGAACCACGGATCCGCCCCCCCTACCCCGGCACGCACGGACTGTGGGGTAAGCCAACGTTGATCAATAATGTCGAAACCTTCGCACTCGCCACGTCAATCATCGCCCAAGGCAACGACTGGTGGCAGGCACAAGGCGCGGGCGACTATGCGGGACTGAAGTTCTTCTCCATCTCCGGCGACGTTGCTGAACCGGGCGTTTACGAAGTTCCCCACGGCATCCCCATCGCCGAACTGATTGCCCGCGCCGGGGGCATAAAAGACGACCGCCCTCTCAAAGCAGTCCTACCGGGTGGGGCGAGTTCTAATTTTCTTCCCGCCGAGCACATCGATACACCACTCGACTTCGACGCCCTACGCAACGTTGGCAGTATGTTGGGATCGGGCGCCGTCGTTGTAATCGCTGAAGGCCGCAATTTGTTTGACCTGGGGCTAAGCATCACACGTTTCTTTCGCAACGAATCGTGCGGCAAATGCGTCCCTTGTCGCATCGGTAGTGAAAAGGCGGTGCGGATGTTGGAACAGGTGCAGTCCGGAGCACTGGATGCGGCCAGCTTGGATATCATGCCGGAGTTGTCAGAGACGTTGTTGCAAACCTCGATTTGCGGATTGGGACAAGTCGCCTTGGGACCGATGAACTCCGTCTTGGAGCGATTTCCGCAAGACGTTCCGGCAGGGAAGGAGACGCCATGAGTCATACAACCACCGCAGATCAAATTGAACTCACGATCGACGGGCAATCCGTATCGGTTCCGCACGGCACATCCATCTATGAAGCCGCAACCGGTCTCGGCATCGAGATTCCCGCGCTGTGTCATTCGCCCCGCATGGATCCGGTTGGTGTCTGCCGCATGTGTGTCGTCGACGTCGGCGCCCGCACCTTGACCCCCTCCTGCGCTCGCCCTTGCGAAGCCGGCATGCAGGTTGAAACGTCGAGCCCCAAGGTCGAAAAACATCGCCGCATGCTCACGCAATTGCTTGTCGAAGAGATTGCTGAAGCCGATCCGACAACGTTTTCCAAAAAACATTGCGACGTAACAGCATTGGCAAACAAATACAAAATCGCTGCCGATCCGCCGCAAAACGCCCATTTCCATGACAACCGTTTTCAGGACCATTCCTCGCCGGTGATTGCCGTCGACCACCACGCGTGCATACTGTGCGACCGCTGCATTCGCGCCTGCGATGACATCCAGTCGAACGAGGTCATCGGCCGCACCGGCAAGGGACACTCGGCGCGAATTGCCTTTGATCTCGACGTTCCTATGGGAGAGAGTACCTGTGTTTCCTGCGGGGAATGCGCGGCCGTCTGCCCCACAAACGCCCTGACCCACAAGCCGGTCACCTTACCGATTGTCGATGCTGTTGATGTGCGGGATGTCGACTCAGTCTGTCCCTATTGCGGCGTCGGTTGTGCGGTCACAGTTCATGCGACGGACGATACAATCCTGGCCGTGAGCGGACGCGAAAGCCCCGTCAACCACGAACGATTGTGCGTGAAGGGCCGTTACGGCTGGGACTATGCGCTGCATCCTCAACGTTTGACAAAACCGTTGATCCGCCGTGAAGAGTATTATCCCAAAGGCCCGCTATCGCCGGAAGTACAAGACTCCGATTCCCGCACCAAGTCGAAATCCAAGCCGGGCGGCATCGTCGATTATGACACCGTGCTGCCAGCATTTCGTGAAGCAACGTGGGACGAAGCCTTGGATCTCGTTGCCAGCCGATTTAAAGCCATCCGCGATGAACGTGGGGGAGACGCCCTAGCTGGATTTGGTTCTGCTAAGTGTTCCAACGAAGAAGCGTATCTGTTTCAAAAACTGATTCGCGCCGTGTTCCGCACGAACAACGTCGACCATTGCACCCGGTTGTGCCATGCCTCATCGGTGGCCGCACTGATGGAGACGATTGGTTCGGGAGCCGTCACGAACGTCTTCGCCGACGTAGCCCGCGCCGATGTTGCTCTGCTGACCGGTTCACATGCGGGCGCCAATCATCCCGTGGCGGCGACTTTCATGAAAGAAGCGGTCAAAAATGGGACCAAGCTGATTGTGGTCGACGTCCGTCGCCATGACCTGGTCGACTTCGCCACGCATTTCGCACAGATTCACTCCGGTTCGGACGTCGCCTTCTACAACGCGGTGATGCACGTGTTGATCACCGAAGACTTGGTCGACCACGATTTCATCAAGGCCCGCACCGAAGGTTTTCCCGAGCTACGAGAATTGGTCCTCCGTGACTTTTCCCCGGAACAAACCGAACCGATGTGTGGTGTTGCAGCTGAAGAGATCCGCGAGATCGCCCGCACCATTGGACGTGCGGGAAGCATGCTGGTCTTTTGGGGCATGGGAATTGCGCAACATACCACTGGCACCGACAATGCCCGCTGCTTGATTTCGTTGTGTCTGATGACCGGCAACATGGGCCGACCGGGGACCGGGCTACATCCGCTCCGGGGGCAAAACAATGTCCAAGGCGCCAGTGATGCTGGCTTGATTCCCATGGTGTATCCCGACTACCAGCCGGTGACGAACAAGGACATCCGCCAGAAATTTGAACAAGCGTGGGGCGTGGAACTCAGTCCCGATCCCGGTTTGACGGTCGTGGAGATTACGCACGCGGCGCTGCAAGGTGACATTGCCGGGATGTATGTCCTGGGCGAAAATCCCTTCGTCTCTGACCCCAACACCAACAAGGTCCGCGGCGCGCTGGCGAACCTCGACTTTTTGGTGGTGCAGGATATCTTTCTGACCGAAACCGCTGAGTTCGCCGATGTGATTCTGCCGGCCTCAAGTTATTTCGAAAAGACCGGCACGTTCACCAACACCGACCGCCGCGTTCAAGTCGGCCGACAGGTCTTGGATCCGCCTGGGGAAGCCCGCGCCGATTGGCAGATCACCGCCGAAATCGCCAGCCGCATGGGTTATCCGATGGACTACGCCTCGCCGGCCGAAATCTTTGAGGAGTTCGCCGGGCTGACGAAAAACTATCAGAGGCTAACACACGAACGTTTAGGAGCAACCGGCAAACTTTGGCCCTGCACGCATCCCGAAACCGAAGACGGCGCGCAGATTCTGTTTGGCGATAAATTCCCCACGCCCAATGGACGGGGCAAATTTGTCCCTTGCCCGTTTTTGCCGGCCGATGAGTTACCCAATGACGAATACCCATTTGTACTCACCACTGGACGCGTGCTGGAGCACTGGCATACCGGCACGATGACGCGTCGCAGTCGGGCACTCAATGCACTCCAGCCCGACGCCTTTGTCGTCGTGCATCCCCAGGATTTATCACAACTGGGAATCAGCGGTGAGGAACTGGTCCGCGTCTCCTCACGGCGGGGGACGATTGTCCTAGCCGCCCGTAGCGACAATACGGTCTCTCCCGGGACGATCTTCATCCCCTTCCATTTCCGCGAAGCGGCTGCGAATGTACTTACGACTGACGCGTTGGATCCCTACGGCAAGATCCCGGAATTCAAGTTCTGCGCGGTAAAAATCGACGCGGCTGTCTGACAATCGGCCGCCGAATTGACACGAGCGGTTTTGCCGCCAAGATTTCCGCCGCATCGGCGAAACCTCCTTATTTGGATCGCAATGCATTGTTGAATGCAACGGTCAGATTGTCCGCTTATCCGCTAGAGTCGAAACTCCAGCAGTTGACCGCCGGATGCCGACAGAAGCCACACTGGAGACAATAGCAAAAATCCCCAATTGGCAGTCTGCACGTTCGACGGTATGCTATAGGTTGAACCCGAAATCAGCAGCACGGTTGCAAATCTAGGAGCAGGAGGCGAGCCGCATGTCCACAGCTGTCTCAACAAAAGTCCTCGTTGTCGACGATTCCGAAATGGATCGACGGTTGGCGGGGGGACTGTTGGGCAAAGTCGAAGGCTGGGATATTCTGTATGCCAAAGATGGCGGCGAAGCCCTCAGTAGTATCGCTGCGGATCTGCCGGACATTGTTGTGACCGACTTGGTGATGCCGGGAATGACCGGGTTGGAACTGATCGAATCGATCAAAGACGACCACCCGTTGATTCCGGTCGTGCTGATGACTGGCAAAGGCAGCGAACAAATTGCCGCCCAAGTTCTCAAACAAGGGGCTTCGAGTTACGTTCCCAAAAGCCGTCTGGCCGAAGACCTCCGCGAAACCGTACACCATTTGTTAACCGCTGCCCGCGAAGACCGTGTGCATTCCCGGTTGATGCATTATCTGGCCCAAAGCGATTCCGTGTTTGTATTACGGAATGACCTGGCGCAAATCCGCTTGCTGGCCGGTTACTTCCAACAATTGCTGCGTTGTTTGCCGTTGGGCGATCAGTCCGAACGACTGCGCGTCGGTGTGGCGATCGAAGAGGCACTGAACAATGCGTACTTCCACGGCAATCTTGAAGTCGGTGGCACGATCACGGAAGTCGATCGGCGAAAATATGCCGAACTCGCGCAGACCCGCAGTTTTACCCACCCGTATCGTGATCGCAAAATCTACGTCCGTGCGGAGATCTCGCGCGAAAAAGCCACGTTCGTCATCCGCGACGAAGGCCCTGGTTTCGACTTCGCGCAACTGCTTGATGCAGGCGACATCGTCGAACAGGAACAATTCCGCGGCCGCGGCATCGTGTTGATGCGGACGATCATGGATGAAGTCACGTATAACGAATGCGGCAACGAAGTCACGATCGTCAAACACAAAGTCGCCGAGGATTTTGACAACGACGACGGTGGCGACGACGACGTCGACGATTGATCAGTACGCCGGACGTGTCTTGCAGGCCGCTGCAGACCATTGCTTAGGCCGCGCGGCGCTTGTTTTTGTCACCAGACCGTGTCGACAACGGGATCGGACCGTCATCGAGGTTCCGTCGATAATTCACGAACCGCATCGTCATCGCATGCAGCGCCGGCACGGCGAACCAGCTGAACAGCAATAACCCCGCCCACAAATTCACGCCGATCGCCCGGCTGAATTTGCTACCGATCAAACACTCCGCCGCGAACCATGCACCGATGACAAACATCGCCATCCGCGGACGATGCGGCCGTTGCCGCACAACGCACGCCAACGGAAAAAATGCCCACACCAAATAGTGTGTCCAGACCATGGGGCTTGTCAGAAAAAACCAACTGCAAACCATTCCCAACTCCCGGGCATCGCGGGAAATACCGCCCCCGGTCTCCGCCACAGGCAGCAAACGCGGCAATTGCCGTCGTCGGTTGAGGCGCAAGCCACACAGTGCGGCAATTCCCAGACCGGCGAAAAACAGCGTCGCTCCAGTCCGTGCCCGTCGCCACGTTGCCGCATCACACTTCAGTAGGTTCACTTGAAATCGATCGCCATACCACTTGGCCGGCACATCCATCATCACCCGTGCCAAGACAGCATGCACAGCTTGGTTGTTGTACCGCGCGGTGCAGCGCATCGACCGCGGAAACGCCGGATCCTCGAGTCGATCCTGATCCGCACGCGTGACGAACCGGCCCCAACTGTGGTACCAACCCACGTTGGTTTCGTAGCCAAAAAACAACGTCCCCAGCCCGCCCGCCACGAAAACAATCGTCGCGAGAAAACCGGCGCACACCTTCCACCGCAACCGCAATGCAAACGGCACCAAAAACAGCACCGGATACACCTTGATCGCCGTCGCCAACCCGATCAAGCAACCGCCACGAAACTCGCGTCCTTGCCGCGCAAAGGTATATGCTCCCAGCACCAAACACATCAAAATCAGGGTGTTTTGCCCCAGCGTTAACGTCCCCAGAAAAAACGGAGCAACGCCGACCACCGGGATCCACAGCTGCGCGTAATCCGGCGGCGGGAGATTCAACAACCCGATCGTCAGCCGCACAATGCCCCACGCGCAGCCAATATTGATCAAATAAATCACCAGCGCCGCCCCCCACAACGGCAGCGCGCCCAGCGGAGCGAACAGCACATAGAACGAAGGAGCGTAGGGGTCTTCGGGGTCGGGGCGATTCTCCACCGACGGCTGCTGCCAGTTTGCCACCCAAACGGCATGAAACCCCCGCAAGTCGCTGCTGGAACGCTCAGTCCGCACCGTGATCACAATGCCGCCGACAGCAATCGCAGCGATAAGAATTAGGCGTTGGCGAATTTGAGCAGACGAGGCATCCATGCCGGTTTCTCTATAAGTTGTTTCAAAACCCTCTGACGCGTCCCACTGAGATCAATCATTAAGTTTCGGGAACAAGCACAACCGGGTTTTGAAACCGGTTCCAATGCGAATGCGGCATCATGGGAGGGCGAAGCTCCTGCTGAGCCGCAACGGTACATAGAACAGGATTTGCAGAAGAGTCGAAAAAATACGATCCAGTCGCGCGGCGAGACAGGTGCCGCACTCCCAACCACCCCAAGGATTTCAGGGCCGGGAGTGTAATCGCTCACTGGAATCCCCGAAAGAGGAACTGCGCAGCTGACGGGCGATTGAAATTCGCGCTAATCGGCGTCCGGCAGGGAGAATTGAATCCGCTTTGCCGGTTCTTGTCCGGCAGCGAATCGGACTTCGGTACCCGGCGGAACGTGGGAGATGCCGATTTTGGGGCCAACCAGCAGACCGTATCGTGGGGTCTCAGGAGGCGGATCGGGCAATTCGACCGACGGGGGATATTCGGCTCCGAGCACTCGGACAAGGCGATCCGAACCATCTGGGCGGGTCAATTCAAGCAATTGGCCCTTAGCAAAGAGACCATGCTGGTCGGCGGTAAACCCAATCAGGGCAAGTCCGCGGCCTTTGATTTTCAGTGCGTGTTCAACGACAAACAGCGGTTGAGACGCCTCAACCGCTGGAAGAGTATTCATCGTTGCAGGCTCGTTACCAATCGAGGGAGTTTGGGGCGGCGAATCGCGCCTACTCATCAAATGTAAACAACGGGCTGATTTTCCGTGCTTTGGCCAGCAATTCGGCCTTTTCACCTTCGCTAGCAGCGTTGGCATAGACTTTGCGAAGCTTCTGCAACTTTTCACGACGTTTGCGGCGGCGTTTCATTTCCCGATCACGTTCGACACAACCCATTTTGACGTAACTTTCCTGAGTGTAACAGTTTAATGCATGTAACTGACTGCGGCTCCACACCGGCGCGACGTGGAGATACCGTGGTTTCAGTGGGTCATTCCCCGCCGACGCTGATATTACAGCGTTTCACAGTCCATTTGGCAAGGGACACGCGCATCGCAAGTTGGCTAGTGGTCAAGCCTAGCGAGGATTACGCAGAAACCGGCGTCGGACGAAGTTCTTCCGACCCCAAGCCTCCTCAAGAGCGCTTTGTTCAACAAAAATCAAGTTGGGGACCTGGGACTTGAACCCAGAATAAGTGAGTCAGAGTCACTCGTGTTACCAATTACACTAATCTCCAAGACTTCTCATAGGACACGTCGCTGAACAATCCGTTCGCGAAATGGCCGCTAGCACGCGCCATTATGAAGGCCGTCAGCGGTTTGTCAACGACCTGGAAGGCGTGAGGCATGAGGGGACAGGCTTGAGGAATTTGCCGACACACGTCCAGATACTACCCATGCCCTAAACTCTGCGGCTCGCCTGACTGCCTACTGCCTACTGCCGACTGCCTACTGCCTACTGCCTACTAAAAAGTCATTGGCCAAATTCCACTCGCCCGCTACAATTTGCCCCAGCTAAAAGTATGCCTAAGAAAACGCGTGCTCCAGTGCGGCATTTGGGTGACTTGGTGCCGCTGTTGTTGTGGTCTGACGGGTTCGGCGAGGTGCTTGCGGCGCTCCAACAGGGCGATAGCGGGACGATCGGCGGAGCCTGGGGCTCAGCGTGCGCGCTGACCACAGCCGCATTGGCTGACAAGGCGCCCGGCACGCTGCTGGTCGTGTTGCCTCGGATTAGTGAAGTCGATGATTTCGCCGACGATGTCGCCGGGCTGTGTGGATTCGATCCCGTTCTGTTTCCCGCCTGGGATTCACTCCCCAAGGATCACCGCATTACCGATGTGACGTTTGGGGCCCGCCTCCGCGTTCTGCGGGCCCTGACTTCCACAAACCCGCCAAAGATTATTGTCACCAGCATTCCGGCCCTCTTGCAGCCGGTCCCCAGTCGCGACGAATTAATACGTGGCACGCGGACCTTTTCGGCCGGTGACGAAATCGACCCCGAAGAACTGGTGCGGGACTTGGTCGATCTCGGACTCGAGCATGTCACCGGTATCGAAATGCCGGGTGAATTCAGCATGCATGGGGGGATTGTCGACATCTTCTCGCCCGATGCCGAAAACCCGCTGCGGCTGGAATTCTTTGGCGATGAGTTGGAATCGATCCGTACATTCGATGTCGAGACGCAGCGCAAATTAGAGGACCTCAACGAAGCCGCCATTACGCTCGTCACTCCCCCGGGGCGCGACGACGAGTCGAACGGTGATCGCTTGGCAGGCGAACATTTTCTCGACTTCATTCCGCCACAACCTTGGATCGCGCTCATCGAACCGGAAGAACTAGTCGGCGAAGGAAAGCACTACCTGGAGCGGCTGGATGACCCGCGCGGTTTCTACCAAGTGGATGCCACGTTAGCACGATGCATGCAGCATCCCACGGTGACGATCTCCGCCCTGGCGGGAGACAGCTTCGAGGCGACTTGCCATTTGCGGATTGAATCGGTGGAACGCTTCAATGGTCGCGCGGGTGAAGCAATAGCGGAATTGGGCACATTGCTGGCCAGCGACGAACGCGCGGTGATTGCTTGCCACAACGAAGGGGAACGCGAACGGCTGAGCGAGTTGATTGCTGAAAGCAAAATCCCGGGAGCCTCACGTATTTCCCTGTGTGTGGGGCGGTTGACGGCTGGATTTCGCATGGTTTCCGAGCGGGTGATTGTTGTCAGCGATCACGAATTGTTCCACCGCAAGGAAGTCCGCCGGGCAGTGAATAAAAAGGCGGCTGTCGAATCGCGGGCAATCGATAGTTTTCTGGAATTGAGCGAAGGGGATTTGGTCGTCCACCTCTCCAAAGGGATCGCCCGGTTTCGCGGGATCAAGTTGCTAGAGAAAGGCGACCAAAAAGAAGAGCATCTGGAATTAGAATTCCACGGCAAGACACGGGTCTACGTGCCGGTTTCACTGATTCACTTGGTGCAAAAATATGTCGGCGGTGCCAAGTCGGCGCCGGTGCTGTCCCGGTTGGGATCCAAGAGTTGGGAACGCAAAAAACAGGCGGTTGAAGAAGCGGTTCGCGATCTGGCAGCGGAGATGATTCAACTGCAAGCGGCACGGAAGACAAAATCGGGACACACATTTCCAGTCGACAGCCAATGGCAGCGTGAATTTGAAGCTTCATTTCCCTATACAGAAACGCCCGATCAGTTGACGACCATGGAGTCGATTCGCGGTGACATGCAGGGCGCACAGCCGATGGACCGGCTCATTTGTGGCGATGTTGGTTACGGTAAAACGGAAATGGCAATCCGCGCCGCCTTTAAGGCGGTCGACTCCGGAAAACAAGTCGCGGTGCTTGTTCCCACCACGGTGCTGGCCGAACAGCACTACCGTACTTTCAGCGAACGCATGGCGGAGTATCCGTTCAACGTCGATGTGCTCTCCCGTTTCAAAACCAAACGCGAACAACGCGAGACGTTGGCGAAGCTCAAATCGGGCGCGGTCGATTTGGTGATCGGTACGCACCGGCTGGTGCAAAAGGATATCGAGTTCAACGATCTGGGCCTGCTGATCATCGATGAAGAACAACGCTTCGGCGTCGCTGCCAAGGAGATGCTCAAGCGGCTGCGACTGGAAGTCGATGTGCTCACGATGAGTGCGACCCCTATTCCCCGCACGCTCCACATGTCGTTGGTCGGCATTCGGGATATCTCAAACCTGGAGACCCCGCCCCGTGACCGTCAAGCCGTGGAAACCCGCATTTGCCGCTTTGACGGCGAATTGATCCGGCAGGCGATCATTCGCGAAATGAATCGCGGCGGGCAGATTTATTTTGTGCATAACCGTGTGTACAACATTCAAAGTATCGCCGATCAAATTCAATCGCTGGTCCCCGAAGCGCGCATCGGCATCGTGCATGGGCAGATGAAGGAAGGTGAACTCGAACCGGCAATGCTCTCGTTCGTCCGTCGCGAAACCGATGTGCTGGTGGCGACGACGATCATCGAAAGCGGATTGGATATCCCCAACGCGAATACGATCTTCATCCATCAAGCGGACAATTACGGTCTCGCCGATTTGCATCAACTGCGTGGACGCGTTGGCCGTTATAAGAATCGCGCCTATTGTTATTTGGTTCTCGAAGAAGGCCGCTCGCTCTCCAGCACAGCAGCGAAACGCCTCAAGGCGATTGAAGAATTCAGCGAACTGGGAGCGGGCTTCAAAATCGCCATGCGCGACCTGGAGATTCGCGGCTCGGGAAACATCTTGGGCAACGAACAGAGCGGGCACATCGCCAGCGTCGGTTACGAGCTGTATTGCCAGCTGCTGGAAAACTGTGTCCGCACGATGACCAACCAACCGTTGCGGCAAATGGCCAACGTGGCGATCGACCTGCCGATCTCGGCGTACTTGCCGGGATCCTACGTACCGCCGGGGCGGGCCAAGATCGAAGTCTACCGCCGTTTATCACGCACACAGGACTTCCAACAGCTTGCCGAATTCGAGGCGGAAGTGATCGACCGTTTTGGCCCGATGCCCGTGGAGGCCAAACGTCTTCTGGAATTGCGCGGCTTGCAATTGATGGCACATTTTTGGCAGATCGACGACATTCATCTCGAAGATCGTTATGCCGTGTTCTGTTACCGCGACCCGAAAAAGATCCAACAATTGAAAGCCTTTACGGGCAATCGCCTCCGTATCGCAGACGGACGGTCGGCCTATCTGCCGCTGGTCAAGACCCTGCCGTTAAATCTCGACACAGTCTTCGAAGACATCGTCGCAGTGCTCCGCCCCGGCGAGTTACCGTAAGCACGCGTGGCAAGTTT
Source organism: Symmachiella dynata (assembly GCF_007747995.1). NCBI lineage: Bacteria > Pseudomonadati > Planctomycetota > Planctomycetia > Planctomycetales > Planctomycetaceae > Symmachiella > Symmachiella dynata. Next base: position 5,452,186 of record NZ_CP036276.1, read on the forward strand.
CATTTTCACGACGAAAACCCCGCAACAAGGGAGGGCGAAGCTCCTGCTGAGCCGCGCGAAATAAAATTCACCCCCACCCACTAAGCTTGGTATCTGCCACCCCTGAACGAATGAAGGCGACCACTGAGCACCACAGTGCCCCAATCAATTTTTGTTGTCCCGATTCGGGGTCATTCGCTGATGGACAACAACACCTTTCCCGCACGCCCCGATTGTTCGGCGGCCCGTACGGCGTCGCAAACTTTATCCAACGGGAATGTCTCGCCCACATCAGCTGTGAGGGTTCCGTCGCGGAGCAAGGTTTTCACCATTTTGACCAGCTTCAGTTTGCCGATCAAATTCAGAGAGTTCATATGATTCGACAGCCAGAACCCGGCGATATTGGCGTCGGGCGTCATGATGTCGCGGGGGGAAAACGAGAGTGGTTCCCCCGAAAGCGTGCCGAAGACCAACATGCGGCCCCCTTTGCCCAACGATTGCACCACAGCCGTGCCAAGTGCGCCGCCCACGGGGTCGATGGCATAAGGCACGCCCTGTCCGCTGGTGATTTCGGAAACGGCAGCGGGTAACTCTGCGGGGCTCGCGGCAATCACGGCATCGCCGCCGAGCGACTTGAGCTCAGCGACTTGTTCTTCACGGCGAACGACGTTGAGCGTGCGAAAGCCGTACTTGCGTCCCAAACGGATGACCATCTTGCCCAGCGCCGAACCGGCAGCAGTTTGCAGCAGCCATGCTCCGCGCGGTACTTTGAGTACTTGGCGGGTCATGACGTAGGCGGTTGCCGGATTGACGAAAAACATGGCGGCTTGCTCGACGGATAACTCCTTACCCAAGGGAACCGCTTGTTTGGCAGGGACGGTGGTTTGCTGTTGCCAATTGCCGGTCGTGCCGTTCAGCACGGCGACCCGTTTGCCGACCAAGAATTTGCCCAACAGTCCGCCGCCACTGGCTTCGACGATGCCGACCCCTTCGAATCCGGGCGTCGCCGGAAGTTCGGGCAGAATGCCGTATTGGCCGCGGATCATCATCAAATCCGACGGATTGATCGGGCTGGCCAGCATCCGCACGCGGACGTGTCCGGAAGCCGGGACCGGCTGGTCGCGCGATTCGATCCGCAAGACGTCGGCCGGTTCGCCGAATTGGTTGAGAACCACTGCTTGCATGTTGGGGGGCCTTGGGGTTTGTGACGTTGTTGGGTTTGTGGCGAAATGGGGTTGTGAATTTATCGCTCGGAACGACGGCGAAGCCGTCGGTTTGGGAACTGTGCGACGGCTTCGCTGCTGGGAAGACTAGAGTTGCTTCACGGAGTTTTTGAGGACGCCGAGGCCTTCGATTTCGACTTCGGTGACGTCGCCATCTTTGAGAAACACCGGCGGTTTGCGGGCCATGCCGACTCCTGGGGGAGTGCCGGTGAAGATGATATCGCCTGGTTCCAAACTGAACAGTTGCGAAATATGGGCAATGATTTCGTCGACGCCGAAGATTAGTTCTTTGGTCGAGGAGTCTTGCATCGTCTCGCCGTTGAGCCGCAGCGAAATCGCCAGGTCGCTCGGGTTCTCGATTTTATCGGCCGTCACGACGTACGGTCCGATCGGTGCAAAGGTATCGGGAGTTTTTCCCAACAGCCATTGACCGCCGGGGCGTCCGATTTGCCAGTCGCGGGCCGAGACGTCGTTGCCGACCGTGTATCCGGCAACGTGAGCGAAGGCGTCTTCACGCGAAATATTCCGTCCCCCGCGGCCGATGACGACGACCAACTCCGCCTCATAATCCACAGTCTTACAGGCCGCTGGAAGTTCGATGGTTTCTTCGGGGCCAATCACGGAACTGGAAAACTTGCTGAAGCAAATCGGCTCATCGGGAATCGGCGCGTTGCTCTCCACGGCGTGGTCGCGGTAATTGAGACCAATGCAAATCACCTTGCCGGGACGGGTTATCGGCGCCAGAAGTTCTCCCGTGACAAACTCACCCGCCGCCGAAGCTCGCTCGGCTGCGTCTTCGATTTTTTTCAGGTTCTGGGGAAGCTCGGCCAACAGGCCAGCCATGTCATTCGCAAGTGTCGGGTCGGCCGCCTGCAAATCTACGTATTGGTTTTCGATCACGGCGACGGCGCGGTTGCCGGCGTTTGTTCGCAAAGTGGCCAAATGCATCAGTCAACTCCTGGTTTGTTCCAACGTCGTTATTGTGCCGTTCGTGTACGGCAATTCGGGGCGCGCGTGAAAAACAGTTTTCTCGTACAACACTTCTCCCGGCTCATGAGCCGGACATCATACGGCTGTAGCGACTGGACTGGCAATCAAAGCGGATGGATCCGGGACAATTCGGCCATTTCACCAGCGATACAGCGGTCGATTGAGGCGAAATCTGAACATTCGTCATGCGGAATTCGGCCCCCAGACATCTTAAATCCCGCCAAAACTGGCTCAAAACGTCATTTGTTCGGGGTTTCGACGCTGCGAATTGCTCGAAAAATGATTCCCTTTGCCTCAAACAGTCGATAAGATGAAAAAGAGCGAATCATTTTGTTGGAGCCGGTCTATGCCAATCTGTCTTACTCCGCATCTCGACGGAGACCCGATCAAACTGGATAAAGCGATCCTGTTAGTCGGTCGGCATCCCAGTTGCGACATTATCTTGGTGTCGAGCCGTAAGGTTTCCCGTATTCATTGTTGCATCGCACAGGCGGGGAACCGTCTGTTGATCCGTGACCTGGGCAGCACCAATGGCGTTACGGTCAACGGTGCAAACGTTGAAGAATCGGAAATCCACCTGGGTGACGACGTTGTGATCGGCGACTTGAAATTCTTTGTCGGCGACGGCTCAGAAAATCGGCAGTCGAAGCACGACAAATCGAACGGGAACGGAAGCTCCGCACCGGTCAAAAAGATGAAGGGGCTCGATTCATCGGAAACTCCACTGGTGATCGAACGTGCCAGCGCCGAGGAATATGACATTGTCGAAGACTCAGACGATGAAGTTGACTCCCAGGCCATCGATGGCGAAAATTCGTTCGCGGAGTTGAGCGACTCGCACGTCGAGCCCGTTTGAATTTGATCCATCTGATCAACGAAACGCCGCAATCGCTCACCCCAAATCGCTCACCGCGCGTCCCACGCACAATTGCTGTTGCCCACGTTGGAATTCATCGTAATAGGTCAGCGAACTGTCGATGCCAAGATGCTTGAAAACCGTCGCGGTCAGGTCGGCGGGAGTCACCGGTTTGTCGGCGATATAGCCGCCGTTGGAAGTTGTCGCTCCGTAAGCCTGCCCCCCGCGCACTCCGCCTCCAGCAACCAATGCGGTAAATGCGTGTGGCCAATGATCGCGGCCCGTTTTTTCCGTCATGCCGTTTTGCGTGACCAGTCCGATCTTGGGCGTGCGTCCGAATTCGCCCAGCGCGACCACCATCGTGGTTTCCAAGAGCCCGCGCTGATCCAAGTCCTGCAGGAATCCCCCAAAGGCGTGATCAAACAATGGGCAAAGGTCGTTTTTCAGCTTGGGGAAATTTTGATGATGCGTGTCCCAATGCGGCGAGACCTTATCGTATTTCGTTTCGTCATCCCAGTTGACGGTCACCAACGGGATATCGTTTTCAACGAGTCGACGCGCTAGTAGTAAGCTTTGCCCGAATTTCGTCCGGCCATACAGGTCGCGAATCGCCGTCGGTTCTTCGGACAAGGAAAACGCATTCGTGGCCTGCGATGTTTCGACTAGTCGCAGGGCGCCGGCGTAATTCGTATCGACCAATTCGGCCAATTCCCCGGCATCGGTCCGACGGTCGGCCAATTTCCCCAATTGTTGCCGTAGTTCTCGCCGCCGGTCAAAACGCGAACGCGTGACCTCCTGAGGAAAGCGAACCCCCTCGACTTGGAAATCTTGCTTTCGCGGGTCTCCACGGATGAGAAACGGATTCCAATGTTCACCCATTCGCCCCCCAGTTTGGCCGGCGATCCGTTTGTCTTGCCCTACGAACTGTGTGTACCAAGGCAGAACCACCGAAGCAGGAAGCCCCGTTGTGGACTGTCCATAACGGGCGACCATCGACGCAATGGACGGCCAGTCTTCCGGGAGGGCTTGATCGGTGATGGGGGGACCAAAGTAGGGACGACCGGAATAGATTTCGCTGCAGGCCGGTCCATGCACGCTCATTTTGTGAGTCATCGAACGCAGCAGACAGAATTTATCCATCTGTTGCGACAACAGCGGCAGGTGTTCGCCGATGCGGATATCCGGTACGTTCGTGGCAATCGATTGGAATTCGCCGCGCACTTCCAGCGGAGCCTCGGGCTTCATATCCCACATATCGATGTGGCTCGGCCCGCCGAAGAGAAAGATAAACACACAGGATTTGGCCCGTGCTTGTGTGGTCGGCGTTTGTGCGAGCGTCGCGGCACGCAGTTGTTGCAACTGTGGTGTATTCAAACCAAGCAGGCTCAGCCCGCCGATTTGTAAACACTTCCGCCGTGCCAACTTGGGCTGATCCGCGAACAAGCTCAACATGGATACGTTTGCTCCCCGCTTGTGTGCCGCATCCGAGTCCCTCTCAGAGGCCGTTTCTGGATACCAACAGTTTACCCGATTTTCTCAACATGCGACAGTTTTTAATGGCTGTAAAGTCATCTCCCACCCAGATCGCACCGTAGTTTGTCACAAAATCCAATCTGTCCTTATCGAAATCATAGAGACCCCAACCGCTAAAGACACCCCAGGAGCGCCAGAGGCTCGTGCGCTCCAAAGAACGTTGCTCGTTCACTTGACCATTGTCGCAGACGACCGACAATTCACTGACAGCGGCGTGGGAATTCTGTCTACAAGTCGTTTCAAAACCCTCTGACGTGTCACGCAACCAATTGTATTATGGACCCCTGAACAGGCGCAACCGGGTTTTGAAACTGGTCTAGCAACGACAACTTGATTTTGTTTTGGCTAGAATAGCAGGCTGTTGGCTAGAATCCCGGCTGTGCTCGACCTATCCTCAACCAACGCGTTCGATTTTGTGAAACCCGCAATGATGTCAATTTGTTCATGACCGATAGCCCCAGCCGACCGATCTCAACCGAGCCCGATGATACGCTCCGGCAGGATGCTGAGAGTTCCGATCGGTCCGCGCGACTCAGTCGGCGGAAATTGCGTCCGCCGGGAGACGTGCCGGGTTACAAAATCAACCTCTGCCTGGGTGAAGGAGCCTACGGATCGGTCTGGCTAGCTGGGGAGCAAAACACCGGCAAGCAGGTTGCCATCAAATTCTACACGCACCGCGGCGGACTGGATTGGTCGCTGCTGAATCGTGAAGTCGAAAAACTGGCCATGCTGTATACGAGCCGCGATATTGTGCGGCTCTATGAAGTCGGCTGGGATGCGCAACCTCCTTACTATGTCATGGAGTACTTGGAAAACGGCTCGTTGGCAGCGCTTCTTCGGGAAGGACCGTTGTCAGTGACCGAATCGGTCCGTATTGCCGAAGCGGTGTTGCGGGCGCTGGTCCATGCCCATGGCAGCGGGATTTTGCATTGCGATATCAAACCGGCCAACGTGCTGCTCGACGGTGACATGCAACCTCGCTTGGCAGATTTTGGTCAGTCGCGGCTGTCAAACTCTCAGGACCCGGCGCTGGGGACTTTGTTTTACATGGCGCCGGATCAGGCGGATCTGGCGGCGGTGCCTGATGCGCGCTGGGACGTCTACGCGCTCGGCGCGCTGTTGTACCATTGCTTGTGCGGACACCCACCGTTTCGCACCCCCGAAGTCGAACAAAAAATCCTCGCAGCGGATAGCCTGCGTGAACGATTGGCGGTTTACCGGGGAACGTTACAATCCGCCGAGCGGCCCTCGGCACATCGTCGGGTCGCGGGCGTGGATAAACGCTTGGTGCATATCGTGGATCGCTGCCTGGAAATGAATCCCGCGCGGCGTTATCCCAATGCGCAGGCCGCCTTGGAAGCATTCAAAGTCCGCGCCAAACAGCGTGCCCGTCGACCGGCGATTGTGATGGGCATCATTGCCCCTTTGCTGCTGCTGATAGCGCTGGTGCCTTTGGGATTTCAGGCAGGCGACAAGGCGGTGGCCACCTCTGAATCGGCAGTGGTTTTTCAGGCCTCAGAGAACAACAAACTGGCGGCCAAGGCAACCGCACGGATGTTGGAAAGCGAACTGGTCGGCTTGATCGGCCAATTGCACGGCGCGGCGAGTAATCCAGAATTGGCCGAGGCGATCTATCGTGAAGGGGAATTGCCCCAAGACAAACGTTCCCAGCTGGAAGAATTGCTAATAAATTTCCGCCGCCGATACAGTGTCCCGCGAACGCTGAAAGCCCGGTCACGGACCACAGTCGCCAAAGACGACGAAATCGACTATCTGTTGGATCGCAGTTGGTTTCTCACCAATGCCCAAGGCGTTCAACTGTGGCGTGATCCGCATGGCGAGACCATCGACGGTGAATATCATTGGCGCGATTATTTTCACTGGGGCGGCAAACAGCTTCCTAAAACCGTGGACGTCAAAGATGTAAAAACCCATTGGGATGAGAAAACATTTCACATCTCCTCTCCCTTCGTCAGTGAAGAGACGAATAGCTACATGGTGGCCATCTCGGTCGTCGTCCGTGATAAAGAGACCTCGCAACCGCTGGGCGTACTCGCCCGCACCATTGACTTGGGAAAATTGCTCTCCGAAAAAACGCTGGGAGGAGTGCGACGGGTTGCAATGATTGATGGACGCAACGGCAAATTTTTGGATCACCCTTTGATGTCTCCCACGCGATTTGAAGGCCTCGACGACGATGAAGTCACGGCCACCATTGAAGACTTGGAACTGAGTCCTGCGATCCGCGAAAAACTCGCACAGTACCAGCATTCAGAACACCGGACACAAGATGCGGGTGAGATGGATGTGATCATCGAAAACCAACATCGCGATCCTGCGGACCGACTTGATCCAGAAGCCGTGAAACGCGGCGACGACCAGCAGCGCTGGTTAGCCGCCTTTGCCCGGGTCCCCGGAACCGACTGGTGGACCGTTGCCCAGGAGCGGCACACCGAAGCGATTCAACCCGTGCATAAAGTCCAATCGGAATTAATGTTCTATGGCATGATCGGACTGTCGGCGTTTTTTGCGCTGATTGGCGCACTGTGGTACTTCTTATTACGCGGCGTAAGCAACCGGACAGTCCGTCTCGGCTTGTCGCGATCCCGCCGCGGTCGCAATACCGAAACCGAAGCATTGTCCGGCAGCGGGAGGAGTTCGTCATTTGACTGAGCTAATGGCCGAATGTGCCGAATCCCAAAACCGTGCGACGGTCGTGATCGAATCAGACAAGCCGCTTGCGGTTGGTCGCGATGAGCAATGTGACTTTGCTATTCCCTGGGATAAATCGATCTCACGGAAACATGTCGAAGTGCGCCTCGTCGGCGAGTGCCTCCGCGTCCGCAGGTTCGCTGTCGCTGCCAATCCACTGTTCCATCGTGGTGCGCAGGTCGAGTCTTGTGAATTGGAACCGGGCGACCATTTTGTACTGGGACACACCACATTCCTATTCAGCGACGCACGGACCCCACGGCTCTCGACTCCCACACAACCGGTGGAAGAGGTCGCCTTTTCACGCGACGACTTGCGGCGGATTCAATTTCTCGATGCCGACCGACGCATTGAAGTATTAACACACCTGCCCGATGTAATTTGGGGCGCGCGGACCGATGAAGAATTGTTCGTCCGCCTGACAACCACCCTCCTGGCAGGCATTGCCGGAGCTGAAGCGGCTGCGGTCGTTTCGATTGCGGGCGATGAACCGCCGGTGATTGAACATTGGGAGCGTCGTCTGGAAGTCGCCGGAGAATTTCGTCCCAGCACGCGACTGATCAAGGCGGCCGTGTTGGAGAAAGAGCAAAGCATCCTGCACGTCTGGGAAAGCGAAGAGCACCATCAGGCGGATTACACCATCACACAGGAATTTGATTGGGCGTTTTGCACACCGGTCCGTGGCGCTGCCACGCAAGGTTGGGGGCTTTATCTAGCCGGTCGTTTTGATCGCGCCGCCAATCCCGCCGGACAATTGGATACCAGCGAACAGCAGTTGCGCGGTGATGTCAAATTTGCCGAGTTGATGGCGGAAATTATCAGCGCAGTGCGGCAGGTCAATCGCCTGGAACGGCAACAGGCCGGTTTGCGACAATTCTTCGCGCCGCGAATTTTGTCATCGTTGGGAGACGGTTTCGACACAAAAAGCCTCGATCCGCGCGAGTGCGACGTCACCGTGTTATTTTGTGACCTTCGCGGTTTTAGCAAACAGGCCGAAGGAGCCCGCGATGAATTGATCCATCTCCTCGATCGCGTCAGCCAAGCCTTGGGCGTGATGACGCATCATATTTCCGAACATGGCGGTGTGATCGGCGATTATCAGGGCGATGCGGCGATGGGATTTTGGGGCTGGCCGGTCGCCACGGATTCGGCGGCACTGGATGCCTGCCGCGCCGCTTTGGGAATTCGCGCTGCCTTTGCTGCGACTGCCGGGAAAAAAGATCACGCGTTGGCCGATTTCCAGATGGGGATCGGCATCGCACACGGCAGAGCGGTGGCGGGGAAAATCGGGACCACCAACCATGTCAAAGTCACCGTTTTTGGGCCGGTCGTCAACCTCGCCAGCCGGCTGGAAGGGATGACCAAACAGCTCCGCGTTCCGATTCTGTTGGATGAAGCATTGGTAGAGCGAATCCAAGACGAATTGACTCCCGAAGAGGGCCGCATTCGCAAATTGGCCCGCGTGTTACCCTACGGGATGCAGACCCCGGTGACGGTCAGTGAATTGCTCCCCTCCGAAGCCGCCTTTCCGGAACTCACCGCGGCGCATCTGGAATCGTATGAACATGCGGTGACCAATTTTCTGGCCGGGGATTGGGAACAGTCGTATCGGGCGCTGCACGACATCCCGCCCAGCGACCGGGCACAGGACTTTCTCAACGTCCTGATTGCCCAGCACAATCGTCAAGCCCCGGGCGATTGGGACGGCATCGTCAAACTGCCCAGTAAATAGCCAGTTGGTTCGACACAATGCCTCTGGCTGTGGCAACGATTGTGCGGATTGCACCGGCCGAGTCACCGTGGCTGTCGTATCGGGGCTAGGTAAACTCAATCGATTGGGCAATGCTGGCAATTAGCAACCTATACTTCACTACGTTGTCAACGACCGTCTCGGCCAGACGGAGCCGTGGTTTGTTGATGCAAGTTCTCGTGCCACCGCGCGCGAAATTCACCAGAGATGACCTACAAAACTGACGAAGGACTAGCTGCGTGGCCCTTATGAATGGTCCCCGATTTGCGGACACAGATTTCCTTGCACCTGAAGAGACACTGCTTCTTGCGTCTGAAGAGACGACCGATCCGGAAACGACGTTGGGCATCTCCGAGCGCGGTGTGGAACTGTTGCACAAAATCAATGAGATCATTGATTTAGCGACCGAGAATCAGCCTGAGGGTTCCGACCAACCCATCATTGTACAGTTCACTCAAAAGTAGCCGATCGCCGTGCCGGTCGGAGAGCGTGCCGATCTTCCGGGTCCTTGCGGTTGTTTGAGGCTGATCACCTAATGGTTAATGAAATTGGGGCCCGCCGGTCCAAAGTACTCATTATCGACGACGACCCGCTCTTCCGCAGCATGCTGGCTTCGGTCATGCGCGAAAAATACATCGTGTTCGTCGCAGCCGACGGAGAAGAAGGATACCGCAAGGCGCTGGCCCATCCCCCCCATGCCATCATTCTCGATATCCGGATGCCGGGGTGGGATGGTTTAAAAACGTTGCGGACCATTCGCCGCAATGAACTCCTGGCGGAATTGCCGGTGATGATCCTCTCCAGCGATGCCAGCCGTGAAACCGTTATTGCCGCGATTCATTCAGGCGCCACCGACTACCTGATCAAAACCAGCTTTACCAGAAAAGAGTTTCACAGCAAATTGACGCGGCTGATCGAAACCGCGCGCGACCGCGCCCTGGACCGGCCCTCGCGACGACGCCTTGAAGAAGCTTGGTCGCACGTCCGGCGCGTCCCCCCTGCCACGCCCATTCCCCCCCGAGAAAATTCCCCCCCAGCGGCCGCCGAATTGCCCGAGACCGTTAACACACCCAGTGCTGACAATTCACAACTCCAGGAAATCATGGATGCCTGGGAGTAGCAGCGACTGTTTTGATGTGCTGAATTGTTGAGAACAGCTTCACAGTTTGCCCTGACGGGGCGTCTCCGGATCGACTTTGGTCTTGATCCCATCTCGCCTCTGCGACGACAATACAGTCTGTGCATCCGCTGCTGCGCCGTCATGTTCATGATGGCCGATTCCACCTGCATTTCCTGGCGTATTCATGCCTCATAAATCCCGTCGACCATTTCTTAAAACTTGGTTCCCGTTGTTGATGGTCGGTACAGCGACTGTCGGTATGCTGTTGAACGGCGTGCTTGACATCGACGCTGCCGAGAAAGTGGGCGTGAACCGGGTGACTCCCGAACTCCTAGTGGTGTTCATCGGGGGCATGGATTCCGATCCGACTCCGGCTGAAATTGCCGGCACGGCACGCGCCAACCAGGGCAATAGCGGCATGTTCCAACTCTGCAACCAGTTGGACGACGAGCGTTTGGTGTGCGAGTATTTCAACTGGAACGGCACCCGTGCCGGAAAAATCCAAACCAGTCCTCCGCCGATGACCGCGTCGATTGTCGACAGGATCCACGAGCACATTCGCCAGTTTCCCCGCAGCCGCATCGTCCTTGTGGGCAACAGTTGGGGCGGTCACACCGCTTGGCAAGTCGCCGATGAAATCGCCCGCAGCGACCACCCTTTAGCGATCAAGCAAGTCATTTTTCTGGATGCCTCATCCACCGGACGAGCGGTGGACCGGCATCCTAAAGAATTGCCGATCAACATCAACAACGCCCTGCATTACTACACGCACAACGTCTTTTGTTGGGGCCAGTGGAGCGAGAATCGTCTCCAGGCCATCGACTTGGGCGACCCCCAACTGGGGTACTCCAAGGATGGCACCCCCAATTACAGCTCAGCTTTCGATTTCCAAGCGCATGTCGCCGCTGAATGGGACCCGCGTATCCACACTGAAATCAAAACGGCTGTCATGCGGCTTCTCACCACCCGCTAAAACGCCTCTCTCCGCACGCCACGTTTACAATGCGCGCCGCCGCGAATTGTAATTCTTACGTTGCCAATACGATGGGCTGCAGCCATTCGCAAAGATTTCTAAAAGGTCTCGCCACCGGCTCTCTGTTGATTTTTGGGCGAAAACGACAGAGTTAATCGTCGCGGCGGGGCAAAATCCACTCGCAGGGCCAGCGCACAACATAGGTTGGCGCGGCAATTGCTTACTCCTCATTTGTCTGCCCAATACATGGTCAGCATTCAAAGCAAATGACTGCGATATGGGCAAAAACCAATTATTGACCTACACAGAATGGATTGAGATCGTTATCTTTTTTCTTGCCGCCATTTTTCTTAGTGTCGAACGCACGATGGTCGGCAGGACCACGGTGAAGACGTGCTCCAGCGATGGTGACCGGAGCTTGCGATTGAGAAGGCTATTGGTCTTCGCCGCGAAATGAAGGATCGTATTTTTCCCGTGGCACAAGGAACCACACAATGAGCAAGCTGGCAGAACGCCTCCCGGGCCAAACGATTGAGGCAACAGCCCCCTCACCGCGACAAGAAGCCGGCACCGCGGTGCCAGACGAATCTGCCCATCAAGTCGAACAAGAAGTCCGACGTCGACTGATGGCGACCCCCCGCCTGAAAATTGAATCACTCGTCGTGCGACGTGTCGATCAAGGCATTTGTCTGCAAGGGGTCATCGAATCCCAGGAAGCGAATCACGATATCTGTTCGCTCGTGAAAACGGTCGCTGGTGTGGATCGCGTCATCAATCGTTTGTTGGTTGCTTCGAAACATTAAGTTGTCGAAACCGATGAACTCATGAGTCGCCCGCGCGTCGGGTGACGCGTACGCGATACGTCCCCCCATTGTCGGACAACTCGCCCCACGCATCGTTCACGCGCAAAAACAGTGTCCCGGATACTCTGGGGCGCAGCGTGGCAGCTGCGCCCACCGGTTCAATGCCATCCGCTAAGGCAGCGGTCGCATTTTTCGGCACCACAACCGCCAGCAGCCTTCCCAACGGTTGGCCGTCATGATACCGAATCGTGATTCCCTCAGCGGTCGCTTCCCAAGGCCGTGGGGTTTGCGCTAGAGTCACCATTCCCTCAGCTGTGATTTCATAAGCAGCCCCCGCCTCGACCTCGACACCGCTCGATTGCCATCCACGATTGGCTTGGATCTCCACACTAGTTTCGCGACCGGCCGCCAAGGCTTGCGTTGCTGGAAACTTGATCGCAGCCCGCTCCACGTCATAGTCGTAATTCAGACCGGAGGTAAACAACGCCCATTCCCGGTTCAATTCCGACAGGTCCGTTCGGTAGAATTCTTGAAACTTTCTGCTGAATTGCGTCCCCTGCAGATAGCCTCCCAATTCCCGAAACCGATCTCGGTATCGCGGGTGTGCATCCAAAAACTTGCACAGCGCCCACGACCAAGCATAGGACTCCGTCTTCAGAAATGAGTTGTGTCCATAGTTGAAAATGTCCATCACAGATTGCGGGCGGCCGGCGGCGCATTCCGCGGCGATAATTTGCAGACGCCCCCACCCTCGGACCTCGAGCGATTCGGTGGGCATGATGCGGAACGTTGTGCGTCCTTGCGCATCGGTGCGATGCGTTCCAAACAATTCCGCCATCCCCTCCATATACGAACTCGGCGCCAACACGCCCGGCATGGCCGTCATGAAGCAATGCGTTCCTTCATGGATCATCAGATGCCGCCGATAATAATCGTGCTCCTGATCGTTCATCCAAAACTCGATCCCGCGATTCCGGCCGTGCGGAAAATCGGGCAAATCCTCGGGGAGCAAACCTGTCTCAACGAACAACCGCTTGTCCCCCATCAGATAACCGGTCATCTGAAAATCGCTCCCTGCGCGATTCGGCGGCAACGGACCGAAATACTCTTCCCAGGCCCGATACGCTTCATCCATCAAGCCCGGAAGCGGTTTCGCTACTTCCGGATCGATGTCGGTATAAAGAATCAATCGCTGCGATTCATACCGCTGAATCCCCACTTCAGCCAAACGTGTATCATCATGCTGCGGCCGTTGATCATCGGGACGATAAACGCGTTGTGATTGGGGAGGCTGCTTTGGCGTTTTTTGTTGTGCGCCGTCGGGACGATTATTGTTATCCTCCGGCGGACGAACTGGGGACGCGACCGACGGCGCGGGAGAATCATTCGCCGCATCCTCAGCGCCACCACAACCGCCGACCAGTATCGGCAGCAACAGCCACACCGCGATTTGTCTTCGCTTCTCGTTCAAGCGCCGTAGCATTGTTTCATTCATTGGCCAATTGCCCATCCTGGATGCACCACACCTCTGGAAAAACATCAATGCTCATAGACAGTGAACGCTTCCACGGTGATTTGATTCACCGCCGGTCCCACGATATTCTCAGAGAAGTTCGAAAACTGGTTTCCACACCAAATGGCGGATGTCGATCATGTCGGATTTCAAATACGCACTCAACAGTAGCACAATCCGACCGGTGCCGTTATTGGAAAAAATCCGCATTGCTGGGGAGGCGGGTTATGCGGGGATTGAATTGTGGCACGATGATATTGAAGCTCATCTCACCCAAGGGGGCCAACTGCACGATATTGTCGTCGCCCTCGACGAGCACAACCTCCGCGTGCCGACGACGATTCACATGAAGGGCTGGTTCGAATCGGCGGGAGACGAACACACAGCCAACATGGACGCGTGTAAATGGAAGATGGAGCAGGCCGAAGCGGTCGGCGCAGCTTACATCATTGCCGGTCCGCCGCGGGAAACCGCTGATCGTACGCTGGGGGCCAAGAACTACCGCGAGCTATTAGAAATCGGCCACGAAATCGGCATCAAACCAGCGATGGAATTTTTGGGTTTCGTCGAGGACATCAACAGCATCGAAGACGCGCTGGAAATCATCACGCACGCCGAGCATCCTGACGGCACGATTGTGCTCGACCCCTTTCACATCTTCCGCGGTGGCGGTTCGATAGAAAGCATTGCGCAACTCAGCCCCGCACAAATCGCCATCTGCCACTTCAACGACGCCCCGGCCCAGCCACCACGCGAGCAACAAGCCGACCGCGACCGCGTCTATCCGGGCGACGGCAGCGTCGATCTAAAACGAATGATCGCGCTGCTCAAACAAATCGGCTATGACGGTTGGTTGTCGTTGGAATTGTTCAATGAAGAACTGTGGCAGCAGGATCCGTTGGAAGTTGCGAAAACGGGTTTGGATAAAATGCGGGCCGTTGCGGAAGCGTAAATCTTCAATAGATTAGCAATGATTCATTGAGGGCGTACAAGATCTCGAGATTTCGCCCCTCACTGCGCCCCAGCGACCAACGGGAGCGACACCCAGCATCTCGAGCGGAAGCTCGCACAAAGCGGCTGTGCCGCCGCATGCCGCCGCTTTTGGCTTGCCATGAACCTCGGGAAACGGGATAATCGGTTATGGGTCTTGGCAGATCGGTTGGAAGCCGGTTTTCGAGGTCCCTCCCACCTAAAATTCACTCCCCCACTTTCCTGCCTGTGGAGTTGTTTATGTTTCGCACACTGCCCTGGGGCTGTTTGTGTCTTGTCGCCCTGAGCGGTCTTGCATCCGCCGATGAATTGGTACAGCCCGACGCAGCAGTCTCTTTTGAAAAGCAGATACGGCCAATTTTCCGCACGTATTGCTACGATTGCCACGGCAGCGGCGAGGAACATGCGGGCGGATTGGACCTGCGGTTGCGGCGGTTTATGATCACCGGTGGCGAAAGCGGGTCGGTGCTCGAACCGGGCGAACCGGATAGCAGTTATCTGATGGACCGCCTACGGGACGGCGACATGCCGCCTGGGGAGAAGAAACTCTCTGCTGAAGATATTTCGACGATTGAAAAATGGATTGCGGCCGGAGCGCCGACAATTCGCTCGGAACCGGAAAAATTAGGACGCGGTTTGGGCATCACTCCCGAAGAACGCGCCTATTGGGCCTTTCAACCGATTGTGCGACCCGACGTGCCGGTCTTTGCTCCCCAAAATAGCGTGCGGAGTCCGATCGATGCGTTGCTGTTGGCGAAGATGCGTGAAAAAGGATTGTCGTTTTCCAACGATGCTTCAAAGCTGACATTGCTGCGGCGGGCGCATTTGGATTTGACTGGAATTCCGCCGACGATGGATGAGATCGTGCAATTCCTGGCCGACGATTCGCTCGACGCTTATGAACGGCTGATCGACCTGCTATTGGAATCGCCACAGTACGGCGAGCGCTGGGGGCGACATTGGTTGGATGTCGCGGGGTATGCCGACTCCGAAGGTTATACTGTGCGCGACAACGTACGAAATTACGCCTACAAATATCGCGACTATGTAATCCGCGCATTGAACGCCGACAAACCGTTTGATGAGTTTATCGTCGAACAACTCGCCGGCGACGAACTGGTGCCGTTGCCACATGCGAATTTGAGTCCGGAAAATCTCGAAAAATTGGTAGCGACCGGTTTCTTACGCATGGGAGCCGATGGGACAGACGGCGGCGCCGACGATATAGATTTGGCCCGCAATCAAGCGCTGGCCGAAACGATCAAGATCGTCTCCACCTCTTTGTTGGGCATGTCGGTCGGTTGCGCGCAATGTCACGACCACCGTTACGATCCGATTTCGCACGACGACTATTATCAACTACGAGCGATCTTCGAACCGGCCTACGATTGGAAGAACTGGCGAACACCATCGCAACGCCGACTCTCGCTGTATACCGTCGAAGAACGCGCCGCTGCGGCTGCTGTCGAAGCTGAGGTCGCCGAAGTTGCCGCCGAACGGAAAAAACGGCAAGACGAATTGATGGCGCAAGCGCTGGACGCGGAAGTTGCGAAAATCGAAGACAAAGAACTGGGCGAGAAACTGCGAACCATTTATCGCACACCGGCAGCAAAGCGCACGCCGGAGGATGTTGCCTTGTTCAAAATGCATCCGAACTTCAATATCTCGCCGGGCAATCTCTATCAATACATCAGCACGTCGCGCGAGGAGTTGAAGAAATTCGATGACCGGATCGGAGAAATCCGCAAAAAGAAACCGGTCGAAGATTTCGTACGCATCCTGACAGAAGTCCCCGGCCGCGTTCCGGAAACCTTTTTGTTTCATCGTGGTGACCACCAACAACCGAAACACGAAGTGATTCCCGCTGCTCTGACAGTCGCTGCTCCGGAAGGCCAGCCGTTTGAAATCCCCAAGAATGATGAAGCGTTACCTACCACAGGGCGTCGTCTGGCGTATGCACGCTGGCTGACCAATGGACGGCATCCGTTGTTGGCGCGGGTGATTGCCAATCGTGTCTGGCTGCATCATTTTGGCCGCGGCATCGTCCCGACGCCGGCCGATTTCGGAACCGCCGGTCAACCGCCGACGCACCCGAAATTGCTCGACTGGCTGGCGGACGAATTCATGGCGCAAGGCTGGAGCCTGAAACAACTGCATCGCACGATCATGCTGTCGACCGCTTATCGGCAATCGTCTGAGACAGATGCAAGCAAACAACAGATCGATAGCTCGAATTTTTATTATTGGAAAAAACCGGTCGTCCGGCTGGATGCGGAAGTCATCCGCGATCATGTGTTGGCAACAGCCGGCACATTGAGCAGCAAGATGTATGGTCCCCCGGTGCCGGTGAAGGAAGATTTTGTGGGACAAATCGTCGTGGGGGGCGATGATACGCGGCGGAGTGTTTATATCCAGCAACGGCGAAGTCAGCCGATGGCCTTGCTCACGGCGTTTGACGCGCCGGTCATGGAAACGAATTGTGAACTCCGACCAATTTCGACCGCGGCAACACAATCGTTGATGCTGATGAACGGCGAATTTATGCTCGCGCATGCCAAGAAATTCGCCGAACGTTTGCAACGTGAAGCGGGGGACAACGTGCGACGACAGGTGCAGATTGCCTGGCAACTGGCCTATTCGCGACCCGCCACCCAAACCGAATTAGACGATGCAGTGCAGTTCCTCGATGAACAGATTGTCTACTTAAAACAAAACCCGCCGCCCGCACCGCCCAAGAAAAAAGGGGAAGCCGATCCGCCGGCCCCACCGACTCCCCAGTTTGAAGCCTTGGCGAATTTGTGCCAAGTGTTGTTGAACTCCAACGAATTTCTGTACATGGAATAAGATCCGGCAAGCTCACCCAGATCACGACCTCCCTACATTCACATTCGGCAAGACGGAAAGTCTCACACCATGCATCGATCATCCTCCACTGCTCGCTCGCAAGCCCCGGATTGGCAATCGGGCCGCCGCCGTTTTCTGTTCAACAGCATCGCCGGCATGGGAAGTTTGGCGCTGGCATCGTTGCTGAAACAGGATGGCCTGCTGGGGAAAGAAGGCATCGCCCCCAAGCCGCGGACCTCGTTCGATCTGGCGGCGAGAAAACCGCACTTTGAACCCAAAGCCCAAGCGATGATTTCGCTATTCATGCATGGTGGTCCGAGTCATATCGATCTGACCGACCCCAAGCCGGAGTTGACGAAACGCGACGGACAGGACTTTTCCGGCGACATCAAGTTTAGCTTTATCAATCGCGCCAGCAAGAAACTGATGGGCAGTCCGTTTAAGTTTCAAAAACATGGCGAGTGTGGCACGGAGTTGTCGGAATTGTTGCCGCACTTGGCGGAAATCGTCGACGATATCACCCTGATCCGCTCGATGCACACCGGGATCAACGGGCATGAATCCTCGATCCGGTATTTGAATACGGGAATTTCAATCCCCGGTCGTCCCGCACTGGGGTCGTGGCTGACGTACGGCCTGGGAGCGGAAAGCGACAGCCTGCCGGCGTATGTGGTGATGACTGATCCAGGCGGACATCCGGTCGACGGCGTTCGCAATTGGTCCAACGGTTGGATGCCGTCGATTTATCAAGGAACCGTAATCCGTCCCCGCGAACCACGGATTTTGAATCTCGAGCCCCCTGCCCGGCTGGCCGGGACGCTGCAAGAACAGAATCTAAAATTCCTCGGCAAACTCAACCGGCGACACCTAGAAAACCACCCCGGCGAGAACGATCTTGAGGCGCGGATCAGCAGTTACGAATTGGCAGCCCGGATGCAAGGTGCTGCCAAAGAGGCGCTCGACATTAGTCAGGAGACCAAAGCCACGCAAGAAATGTACGGCTTGGACGATCCGGCGACTCAGGAATACGGCACACGATGTTTGATCGCGCGGCGGTTGGTTGAACGCGGAGTGCGATTCGTGCAACTGTTCCTGGGTGGCCAACCATGGGACATGCACAACAGCATCCGCACGCAATTGCCCAAGGTCTGTAAGCGGACCGATCAACCGACGGCGGCGCTGGTCAAGGATCTCAAAGCGCGAGGTCTGTTGGATACGACGCTCGTGCATTGGGGCGGCGAAATCGGCCGACTGCCTGTCACCGAAGGGGATCCCAAGACCGGTGGTCGCGATCACAACGGACAAGGCTTTAGCAGCTGGCTGGCCGGCGGCGGAGTCAAAGCGGGTTTAGCGTTTGGAGAGACCGATGAATTCGGCCATAGCGCCGTCGTCGATCGCGTCGCTGCCAATGACTACCAAGCGACCTTGATGCACCTGTTCGGCTTCGATCACGAAAAGTTGACATTCCAACTCAACGGCCAAGAACGAAGCCTAACCGATGGTCGTCCCTGCCGGGTCGTCAAAGAGATCCTGGCGTAGAATACCGAGAACCATGTCTCAGGATCATGTGTGTTCGGCGTTTTCCGTCTCAGCGAAGTGCTTCTTAGATGGGCACGTAATATGCGATAAGATTTCCACAGATCGTCAAACGCGATTAGAAAGGTAGGAAGTCTAGTGATCGAATCGCCAGGCAAAGTGAGGGGAATTCAATGGCGCGTAGTAGTCATAGCATTGCTTGTCCTGGGCCTGCTTGTCATCGCAGTCTTGTTTGTGTTTTTTCCAGGACTGTTTCAGGCTGAATTGTCAAAAGCAGATAGCGAGGCAAGAAGTGCCGACCGTATTTCTGATGCGGTTGTGCAAATCGCTTGGCGATTGCCTGGTACGATGGCCTGGCGTAAAACGCTGCCGATCGGAAAGTTGCCTGAAGGGTCACTAACGTATGCTGAAGATATGAAAGAGATGTTTAAGTTGAATTGGGAGCATGTCCGTACCGCCCCGGGTGGTGACACGTGTAATTATGTAATTAAGTACTGGAATGGCAGTGATTACATTACACATAAAACTGTGTCCGTGGAAGACAGCTCCTCGATTGTGTTGTTAGATAAACCGGCCATCGAGGTATGCGTGTTCCCTCAGGGGATCAACGCGGAAAGTGATAACCACGACGAACCCTGAAGCTTAGGCCGATGCGGTGATTTTTAAGTCCCTGCCGTTAATCGCGCTGGCGAGCGACCCGAAAGAGCACGCGGTGCACGAGTTTTCCCGCACGGTTCATCGTGATGGCGTCCTGCTTAGCCGTGCTACGTTTCTTGGGCAGTAGACGAACGCTGGGTAGTTTGCCGCGGGCTACCGTCATCAACACCGGCAGCCTGCGCGCCGTGCCGGCGATTGCGGTTTTTCCGGGGACGACAGTCAGCCAGCGTGAAACACGCTCGCGATGATCGCGCAACATCCAAATCAGCCCAATGACAATCAACAACGCACCAATCACCGGCGTCCAATTGTTCTCAGCTGGGGTGCTGGACGTTTCAGTGGTCGTAGCCTCAGCAGCGGTCGGTGCGGCGATGGCAATTTCAGGTCCGCTTTCTACTGCCAATTCCGCGACAGCAGGTTGTTCATCCATCAGATTTACATCGTCACCTGCTTGGTGATCTAACGGTGCGACTGGTTCGGCGAACAGCTCGGGACCAGTGACCGGCTCGGCGGTTTCCTGCGACACCAATTGCACGCCCCTGTCGGCGCTGTCGGGCATTGCAGCAACAGCGGGAATCTTGGGAAGAGTTGCAAAGTCAATGTTCTGCGGATCGAAGACCAGGACCATGCCATTCGTCAGGCTGCGCAAGGCCTGTCCGATGGGACGTCGCGAGTTCTCTTCACCACTGGTGATGATGCGAATTTGATTGGCCATTCCGGGGGATTGCCGTAACTCCGCCAGCAATCGGCCGACAGTCACGTCGGAGCTAAAAATGGGCAGAATGATCGGTGTCTCTAAAATTCCCACGAGACCAACGTAGTTGGCATTGGCGGACGAAGTTTTTTTCCGTGCCGCTGCAGAGGGAAATTGAGCTTCTTTTTTTGTGGCAATGACCACATCGCCTGATTTCAATCGGCAATGCGTTGCGTTTTTTGTGAATTGGTAATCGGCGTGGTGCACCACCCGGCCGGCCCGGACGATTTGGATCTCGCAACTTCCCTCGGGCGAATCAAGGCCCCCCGCACGTTTTAACAGAGTGTCGATCACCAGCGGCGACGACTGAAATTCAAACGCACCGGGAAACTGAACATCGCCAATCACGTAACAGACGGCGGTATTCGGCGCCGGACCATTTTCGGCCGGAATGGGAGTCACATTCGCATCGGCAGCGAGGATCGCATTCACCGGCAGCACCGTGGCTGCTACGATCAAGAGTTTTCCGATTAGCCGTATGTTCATCACCCGATTCCTCCACTCCAATCCGAGGGCGAACCCGACTGAGACAACATCTGCTCGCGCCGGCGCGATGATCCTGCGGCCCAACGGATATCGCGCTGCACAGCCGCCCCCTACAATTCCTATAATCGGCAGGTTTTCCAGGACTGCTTCACTCGAATTCCCGTCTGCGGGTAAGTCATCAAGGGCGGCATGATCGAGATGTCTTTCGTTTTTAGGGTGCGGAGGTATCTTGAAATGGAATATGATGACACCGACTTAATATTCAGGAGTAAATAAAGATGACGACAGATGCCTATGTGATCGCCGGTTGCCGGACACCGATTGGGAAATTTTTGGGTGCGTTTCGAGATATTCCCGCGCCGGAATTGGGAGCGATTTGTATACGCGAAGCGCTGCGCCGCGGCGAGATTGACCCTGCAACCGTCGATGAAGTGATCATGGGCAACATTCTCTCCGCAGGTCTGGGACAAGCTCCGGCGCGACAGGCGGCACTCAAAGCCGGCATACCGGCCGGTGTGGCGGCGCTGACCATCAACAAGATGTGCGGGTCGGGCCTCAAAGCGGTGATGCTGGCCGATCAGGCGATTCGTCTGGGGGATGCCAACGTGATTGTCGCCGGCGGGATGGAAAACATGACCCGCGCGCCGCATCTCATTCCAGGAATGCGCGAAGGATTGAAATTCGGCAACGGTCAACTGGTCGACTCCATGCTGTATGACGGATTGTGGTGCACGTTCCATGACTGCGGCATGGGAGAACACGCCGAAGCGACCTCTAACCAAAACGATGTCAGCCGCGCGGATCAGGATGAATTCTCCGCCGCCAGCCAACAACGCGCCGCCCGAGCCGCCGCGGAAAATGAATTCGACGACGAAATCGTCCCCGTTACGGTTCGCGTGAAACGTAACGAAATTCAAATTACAGCGGACGAAGGGCCACGCCCGGAAACAACGGCAGAGGTGCTGAGCAAATTACGCCCCGCATTCAGCGCCGAGGGAACGGTCACGGCGGGAAATTCGTCGATGCTCAGTGATGGCGCCTCGGCGGTGGTCGTGGCCAACAAACAAATCGCCGATGCGTCCCCTGCTCCATACAAGGCGCGCATCGTCGCCTCGTTCACCAGTGGCGTGGAACCGCGCGACATTTTCATCGCCCCCGTGGCAGCTGTGCGCGGCGTGTTGAACAAGGCCGGTTTGTCGCCCGATGACATCGATCTTTTCGAACTCAATGAAGCCTTCGCCGCACAGATGCTGGCCTGCATGAAACAATTGGAGCTCGATCCGCAGCGGGTGAACGTCAACGGCGGAGCAATCGCATTGGGTCATCCCATCGGTGCCAGCGGCGCACGCATCTTGGTCACGCTGATAGCGGCCCTGAAACGCCGTGGCTTGCGCCGTGGATTGGCGAGTCTCTGTTTAGGCGGCGGAAATGCGGTGGCGATGATCGTCGAATGTGAGGCGTAGGCTGTTTCAGTTAAACACCCACAGTCAGAGAAATCGGGTGCCACTGCTGGCTTGTCCAGCAGTCTGTTTGCCGGTCACACGGTTTGCACTGGCGGACAAGCCGCCAGTGGCACCCGGCGTTTGCGTATTCACCGTGCGGCTAAATGCGGTTGCCGTCCGTTTTGATCCGGAGCAGCGGACGGTAATTTGATCAACGTGATTTGCAACTGGGCCGATGATTGGCTGGAAACGCAGAGCCGAACTATCCCCGGCGAATCTGCGGCGGAGATTTCCACGAACCGGCTAGATGTGCCGTTGAGCGACAGAGTCGGAGCTGCGCTGTTGATGTTCCATTCATCGCGAGCGATGCCTTGTAGGTCGTGCTCTCCAATGTGGCCGTTGAGCGAAAGGTATTGCAATCCAGCGGGCGATTGATTTGCAACCGTTGAGTTCTCGACTGGCGCCCCAGCGAGGGCGATGGTCCAGTAGCGGAATAAGTCCTCAAATGATTGACCAGTCGCCTGCTGCAGATTGATGCGGCCGCGCTGTCGGGAATGGATGAGGCGGCGGATCAATTGGTCGCCATAGGTATCAGTACACCATCGCAATAACAGATAGGTCGCGCCGCGACAACCGTGGTCCCGCCAACGGCCCGCTCGATAATAATCGGCGACAACCAGCGGGCACTCAGCCGGGTTTTGTAAAAATGCGTCGATGCGGTGATCGAGATTGGACCAATCGCTGCTGTGCATATTTTCGGCGACATGCGCGATCGCTTCATTGAGCCAATCCTCCTCATCCGTGTCGACGGCCATCGAATCCGCCAACCGTCGACGAGCGCTGAAGAGCACAGCATGCGTATATTCGTGCGCCAACAACGTTTTGAGCCGCGGCCCGGCGGCGATATTGGAATTCAAATACAACACGTCCGCTTGATTTCCAAATGGCGGGGCGATGGTTTTGCGAAAATCACTGCCGCGGACAAATCCTCCCACAGAGGTCTGCCCTCCTTGGAGTTTGCCCAGCCAATGCGACAACAGAATCGCAAATTTCCCGTCGCCATCGACATCGCAATAATCGCCGCAATGCTGCAAGCTCGTGGGATAGACTTCGTCGTCGAACAGACGAATCACTTCCGCTGCAATGTCGGGATACAATTCTCGCTCAGTTTGATCGCCGTCAAGATAGACCCGCACATGTCGCCCTTCGGCAATCAATCGCCCGCGGACTTTGTGATAGCTGCGCGGATCGTCTAAGGCTCCGTCTGTGACGTGGATAGAAAAGTCGCGAGATGCGCGGGTATCCTGCGACGGTGTTCTGTCTGTGAGCGGCAGAGGCGCTGCCGGTGTCGTAATGGGGCGAACAGCAAGCGGGGCGATGCGCTTGATGGGTTGCTTGGTGACCGCCGCAATCGGATGAGCGTTGAGCGAGAGCGGGAACTCCACATCGCTCGCGGCTAAGCTGCCGATGATCAGCAAATACCGGTCACCGTTGCCGATTTCGAGATCGAACGTCGCTGCACCATCTTCGGTTCCTATGGCGTAGGGGATTCCCGCATCGAGCGTTGTGATCCCTGTAGGTGGTGTCGCCTGAGCGCGGTGCAATTGGATACAACAAACGGCAAACGATCCCAGAATCATCAGCGCAATCATGATTCCGCGTTGGTGCATGGTTGATCCCGGCTTTGAGATGATGGCGAAACCCCGTCAGCAGCGCGCGGGGTTGCTCTTATTCCGCATCGGAATTGAGATGCTTGCCGGTCCAGCAAAACCGTTCAACTTGCCTCGGTTTATGCATAGTGATTGTGATCCGTCACAAAATCACAGAGGCTGGGCAGACTTGCAGATACAGTTTGCCGACGGTTACAGTGAATTTTCAGCGCTGTTGCTGGCCATCGTTGTCACCGAAATCGGAACCCATTCCCGCCCATGACTTACCGCATCAAAAACATTGAGTTGTACGTCCGAGAAACCCCGCCGGGACGGATGGCGTTTGCCATTGGCAAACAGTCGGCCAAGGGACCGCAGCAACGATTGACCAGCCCGCTGGGGCATGTACGACTGGAATTGGAAAATGACCGCGGCGACACGACGTTCGGGTGTGCGGGAGACCGGTTGTCGGTTCGCTGGCTCGATAAACGTCCGGGGCGCGAACGGGGCCTGAAACTGCGCGAGTTGGTTGATCTAATTGAATTCGCGCGCGAGACCTACTTGCAATCGCCGCAGTTCGAGACCCCGTTTGCTCAGTGGCAGCAATGCCACAAAACCATCATGCGCGAAGGTCGCCGCCGCAAGCAGGAAGACCTCACGGCGGCGTTTGCCTCAGCGCTCTTTGAACGTGCGTTGCTGGATGGTGTCGCCCGGTTAGAAGGCCGATCGTTGTTTGAAATGATTCATGCAGACCGATTGGGAATTCGCCCGGCACAGGTGCATCCGGAATTGCACGACCTGCCGCTGCCCAAAATCCTCCCCCCGACTCCAGCGAGCGAATTTTACATCCGCCACACAGTCGGACTGGCCGACCCATTGACGGCCGACGACTTGCCAGAAAAGGACCGCGTCAATGATGGGCTGCCCGAAACATTAGCAGAGTACATCCAGACCGATGGTGTGGTGCATTTCAAGGTCAAGATTTCGGGCCAACCGGATCACGATCTTGCGCGGCTGGAGCGGTTGTGGGATCTCATTCCCAAGACCGAAGAAACCGTCATCACGCTCGACGCCAACGAAGCCTACACCGACATGGGGCGATTTCGCGATTTTGTGCAGAACTTGGAAACACAAAATCCAGGCTGCTTTCAACATATTTCCTACATCGAGCAACCGTTGCTGCGTTCGCTCAAGGTAACGCCCGCTGATGCGAAGATCTTGCGCGAGATTGGCGAAAGCAAACCGGTCATTATCGACGAAGCGGATGGCACGTTGCATTCCTTCAAGGACGCCCACGCGGTCGGCTATTCCGGAACCTCCCACAAGAACTGCAAGGGGTTCTTCAAATCGTTGATGAATTATGCGCTCATTGCGCATTACGGACTGGAAGGGGAGTCGAATTATCTCAGCGGCGAGGACCTGCAAAATCTACCGGTCGTGCCGTTGCATCAAGATTTCGTCTCGGCATCGATCCTGGGATTGAACGACTGCGAACGCAACGGCCATCACTACAATTATGGGCTGTCGTTGTTATCCGATCAAGACAAAACCAACGTCACCAAGCACCACCGAGACCTCTATGTGAAGCGGGGGGATGAATGGTTCTTGAACATCGTCGACGGCAAAGTCCGTTGCGCGAGTCTGCAATGTCCGGGATATGGTGTGAGCAACGAACCCGATTGGGCTTCGATGACCAACATGCGACAGTGGCTGCAAACGCGATTTCCGGCCTGAGATTATTGTGAAATCACGCGTTCGCACCACCGTGCGACTTGGAACAGCGCCGCCTCTTCAAAGGGTCGTCCGACGATTTGGATCGCCAGCGGCAACCCCGCGCTTGAGAGTCCCATCGGAAACGAGACGGTCGGCAGTCCGGTGAAACTCCAAGAAGAATTGAATGCCGGATTTCCAGTCGTCGAGCGGTCCGGTGCTGCGCTGGTCGTGGCGGGGCAAATCAAGGCATCGACCTCCGCAAAGCAATCCAGCATTTGCCGTTTCAGGTGGACTTGAAGATCGCGGGCACGAATGTAATCGGTCACCGAAGCTGCCAGTCCGTCGGTGATCAATTTCGTGATGCAGGGGTCGTACTCTTGCGGCTCAGCGGTGAAGCGTTGTTCATGCACCGCTGCGGCCTCGGCGGCCATCACCAGAGCGTGCGGCGCGAGTACGTCGCTGAAGTCCGCGGGCAACGGAGTACTGGAAATCGCTGCACCGCCGCCGCGTAGTTTTTTGAGAGCCGCAGCGAATGCCGTTTTCACGGTCTCATCCGCCATGTCAGCGAATAGACCTTCCAATTGGCCCAAGCGCGGAGCGGCTATGCCTTCGGGGTCAAGTGTTGTCGCTGTCGGTTCCGGCGGCCGATCAATGCTATAGGGGTCCCCCGCGTCGTAACCGGCAATGACGTCCAGCATCACGGCCAAATCGTCGACTGTGCGGGCAATGGGACCAGGGTGATCCAGATTCGGCGCGAGTGGCAGGATGCCCCGCAGGCTAACCCGGCCGTGCGTCGGTTTGCAGCCGGCGACACCGCAGAACGATGCGGGACGGGTGATCGATCCCCCGGTTTGCGAACCAATCGCGCCCAAGCACATCCCAGCAGCGACGGCGGCTGCTGATCCACTAGAGGACCCGCCCGGCGTGTGGTCGAGATTCCAAGGATTGCATGTAGGAGGCGGGTCAAACGAGGCGTATTGCGTGGTGACGGTTTTACCCAACAGAATCGCACCGGCCGCTTTTAGACGGGCAACGACTTCGGCGTCGCCCCCGGCAATTTTGTCTTTCCATCCCGGCGAACCAGCCGCCGTCGGCCAGCCAGCGACGTCGACAATATCTTTGATTCCCACTGGAATACCATGCAACGGTCCGCGATCGGTCCCAGCGGCCAACTCCGCATCCAATTCCCGCGCGCGGGCCAAACTGCCCTCGCGATCGACAAGCACCCAGGCGTGAATCCGTGATTCTTGTTCGTCAATACGTTGCAGGCATTGCTCAACGATTCGCACACAGGTCATCTCGCCCGCGCGTAACCGCCGGGCGGTGCCGAGGATCGTGTGTTCCGGTGCCGGATAGAGTTCCATAATCGGCCTTTGATTGCTTTGTGCTACGAATGTGCAGAATCTTAATGGTGTTCAGTAAAGAGAAACCACGAAAGACGCGAAAAACACGAAAACGATCTAATCGGAGAAGAGACAAACCCGCCTTGCTCAGATTTCTGAGAAATACGTTGCGAGAAATAGACTCTGTAATTTTTTCGTGTCTTTCGTTTTTTTCGTGGTTCAGTTTTTTGGGGGGGGAGTTGTGACCAGCTTGCGCGCTCAGATTTGTTTTCTCCTGCAGTCGGGACTCCTACGAATTATGACGTCTTTCTGAGCAGAAGAAAGTGTGGTTGGATTTCCAGACTCTTTTCAAAAATCGGCAGCATGTGTGGATACCGGACGCTGCATTGGCTATCCTGCCGTTTCAGCGAGACCCGCCCCTCCGAGTGACTCTATTCATGTCCGAAGTTCAATCCCAAACTCAGCAAGATCAGCCTCAGCCGGCGCCACCGCCCCATGAGTCGCCGTTGCGGCGCAATTGGGTTTGGTTCGGCTTTCAAATGGTCGCGCAGGTGCTGTTCACCATTTGGTTTCGTGCACGAACGCGGGGCCTGGAAAACCTGCCCAAAGAAGGGCCGGGCCTGATTTTGATGAATCACGAAAGTTTCCTCGATCCCTTGGTGGCGGCAGTTTGGATCAAGCGACCTGTCAGTTACCTCGCCCGCCACGACCTGTTTGACGTTCCCGTGGTCGGCTGGATATTGCGGCGGACATACGTGATGCCCATCAATCGCCTCAAAGGCAGTTCCGCTGCCATGCGGGCGACGATCCAACGACTGGATCAAGGCTTTCTGGTGGGGATCTTTCCCGAAGGAGCCCGCACCGAAGATGGCGAATTGGGAGAAATCAAGGGGGGGTTCCTGGCAATTACGCGACGTGCTCCCGTGCCGATTATTCCGATGGGGATTGCCGGCACGCGCAAAGCAATGGCGTACGGCGATTTTTTCCCCAAGCCGTTTCGCGTCCGCGTTGTCATCGGCGAACCGCTCGATGCCGAAGAAGTCGCGCGGCTAAGTACCAAGGAACGACAAGGGGAAATGTTAGAACTCATCGAACAGCGATTGCGGGACTGCCGCCGTGCTGCTGAGGAATGGCCCCGGATAGAAAAGTCCGGCAAACCTTAATGTGGAAGGATCACAGACGTGACACAACGGATTTTGAGCATATCGGGATTGCGGGGCGTGGTGGGGGACGGGCTCGACCCAGAGTTCCTCGTCAATTTCGCCGCCGCTTTGGGAACCATGTGTGACGGGGGCACGATCGTGCTCTCCCGCGACGGGAGAGCAACGGGCGTGATGGTCAAACACGCGGTCATGTCCGCACTGCTGGCCACAGGCTGCGACGTCGTCGATATCGATATTGCCTCGACCCCCACGTGCGGCGTGTTGGTCACAGAGTTAGAAGCCGCCGGCGGGTTGCAAATCACGGCCAGCCACAATCCCGTGCAGTGGAACGGGCTGAAACCGTTCCAGCCGACCGGTTCGGTGTTGGATGAAGCAGCCGGCGCGCGGCTGCTGAGCATTCTGGAAAGCCGCGATTTTGCCTGGAAGGATCATGCAGGAATTGGAACGGTTCGCCAATTGGAAGATCCGGGTGGAATTCATCTCGGGCGAGTCTTCAAGTTGGTCGATGTCGCCCCGGTGCGGCAACGAAAACTGAATGTGGTACTTGATTGCAATCATGGCTCGGGCGGCGTGCTGGGACCGTGGTTGCTGGAATCACTCGGCTGTGAAGTGCATGTGATGGGCCGGACGCCCGACGGTCAATTCGCACACACGCCCGAACCATTGGCACAAAATCTAGGGGGACTGTGCGACGAAGTCCGTGCCCGTGGCGCGGATATTGGATTCGCCCAAGACCCCGACGCCGACCGGTTGGCGATTGTCGACGAAAAGGGCCGCTACATCGGCGAAGAATTGACGCTCGCTCTGTGCGCCGATTTCATTCTGGCACGGACACCCGGCCCGATTGTCGTCAACGGCTCGACCAGCCGCGTGACGGCTGATATTGCGGAAAAGTATGGCTGTGCGTTTCATCGTTCCAAAGTCGGCGAAGCGCATGTCGTGGCCAAAATGAACGAGGTAGGCGCGATCATCGGTGGTGAGGGGAACGGCGGTGTGATTGAACCACGAGTTGGTTTCGTTCGCGACAGCTTCGCCGGCATGGCCTATGTCTTGGCCGGTTTGACCGACCGCAAAACCACCCTGTCCGCCTGGGCCGACTCGCTGCCGCAATACACGATCGTCAAAGACAAGATCACCTGCGAGCGAGACAAGGTCGATCAAGCTTGCGCAGCCTTAAAGGCAAAATACGCCGATGCCGAAGCCACCGAAGGGGACGGCCTGCGGCTGGATTGGCCCGACCGTTGGGTGCAAGTGCGAGCCAGCAACACCGAACCGATCGTACGCATCATCGCCGAAGCGCCGGAACAATCGACGGGCGAAGCGTTATGCGCCGAAGCCAAAGCGATCGTCGGCGAAGCCGTCGGCGGGTGAGTGATTACGCAAGCCAAGCGAGTGAGTGGTAGCGTCGGGCAAGCGGGTGAGCGACAGCGTGTAGGGCAGGCGGGTGCCACTGCTGGCTTGTCCAGCAGTGCTGATGAGCGGCTCACAATTCCTTGATCGCGAACTCAGTAGGCAACGGCTTTAATCTCGGTAAGTCCGGGTCAAGCGGACTTTCGGGTTCTAAAAATCGCCGCGCACTTGACCATCGCCAGTCAATTGCACGTTCACAGAGGCCACTTTTCACTGGATTCTCGTGGATATAGTCAATCGCGGCAATGATAGATTCCGGCTCAATTAGATTTCGATCGTATCCAGGGCCTTCTTGCCAATACCGAAACGTCGTTACCCCGGGCCGCTGACGAATCGTCAGTTTCTCAAGCAGGTTACATTGGGAACTGAGGAGCAATTGTTTGATGCGATAAGAATAAGGCCTTTTGATCGCATTCAACAAAGCTGAGATTGTCGACGCATCTCGTTCAGGCAGCACAAGCAGATGCACGTGTTCCGGCATGAAGACAAATGCCACCAGCCGATATTGATGCCGCTCTGCTGCCCGCACAACACTTTGTGCTAGCAAGGTCTTCCACGAATCATTCGTCAATAACGGCATCCGCCGGTAGCAGGAAAACGTCAGCTCGTGAACGTGCCCCCGTTCCTGAAAATGTTTCACCCGTTTTCGATGTGGTTGGTCCATTCCAACAAGCTCCCCAAACGAAGCACTGCTGGACAAGCCCAATCCTGTTCGGCTCGATTGTTGCTATTGTTGGGCGTGATGGCAAGGTGGCGGTGTGTTTGCTTGTTTTTTGGGGGAGGGCGTGGCTGCAAGGGCTGCGGTTGGTGGGGTGGGGAGTTGTCTCAGCGCAGCGTTGAGCGGCTCGTCATCTGCGGGGAGTCGCGGAGCGAGTGGGGTTAGACGCTTGTCGTGGCGTGCGGCGGCAAACGGTTTATGTGGGCCAGTAGTTCTTCTTCATCCGCCAAACCTTGGAAGTAATAACAAAGCATTTCATACGTCCGCAGCGTCGGCTTGCGGCCGGTCACTAGGCTGATCAGCAGGCAAGCGATGATCGCACAGTACGTTTGAATTTCGATTCCGTTGTCACAGTCGCTTAATAACTTGCGGCAGCCCAGCACATGTTTCAAAAACCGAAAGTACAATTCGATCATCCAGCGACTGCGATAAATCAACGCGATGATTTCCGCCGGCACGTCCAGCAAGTTCGTCACCAGCACGACGTCGTGCGTGGCAGCGGCCCGCTTGCGTCCGCCTCGCTTGGGATGCGTTTCGGCGCGAATCACCACCCGCCGCACGCGATGCTGCGGATGCTCAATCCGTCGCGATTTGGGCGAACCGAGTTGGCCGATGGCGTCTTCCAACACGCCCGCCGCCCGCGCCTCCTCGTCCAGTTCGCGAACCTCGTCAGCCGTAAACGCGCGGTCGTTGCGGATGCGGCAAACGTAGCTGCTGCCGACATCGACGATCGCGTTGAACAGCGAAAATTGTTCGTAACCGCGATCGATCACGTAGCAGCGATCCGGTTCCAATTGGCTGCGCAACACATTTTTTTCATTGGCCGGTCCTTGGCCGCTGGCGTCAGTGACTGCCGATTTGACAGGCACGCCTTTAAGGATTTCAAAGTGCGCGTGCAGCTTAAAACCGCGATCGTTGCGGGTGGCGAAACAGGCCTGCGTGATTTGCGGCAGCTTCTTCAGCAGACTGCCGTCGACGGCGGTCAAGGTCTGCGCAAAGTCTTTCAGCCGCGGGTCGCAGTCGGCGCGTTGCGGAGCGCGCTGGAGCAGTTCACCGGCGATTTCCCGCAGCAATTCCGGGTCAAACACACGTGCCGCTTCGGACAACGAACCCAGCGAAGCCCGTTGGCAACCGAGCAAGCGTTGCACTTTTTTGAGCTGGCTGGTTTGTTGCATGCCGCGCAGCGAAGTGACGATCGGGTTGAACATAGACAGCAGCATCAACCCGCAATACTGATCAAAAAACAAGTCACGATTGCCGGCTTTGTCCCGTTCGCAGCCGACGGGCCGCAAGCGTTTGAGCAGCGAAGAGATTCGTTTCAGATATTTCAGTCCGGTCAAATCCGCATCGGAAACCCGCTTCGCTTTCTTCCTGGCCACAGGGCGCCTCCCCGTCAAATTGGCAGTTTTATCGACTACCATATCCCATGGCGCAAATTCCGTGCCGAACAGGATTGGGACAAGCCAGCAGTGGCACCCGCGCGTGTAGGGCAGGCTCCCGCCTGCCGCCGATTCCAATTGTCGTCCAACGTATATCACGGCAGGCGGGAGCCTGCCCTACGACTTAATGGATATGCGGGAAGGGCGTTTTTGTCTGGTGTGGTTTTCTCGTCACCGTTTCCATCACAGCGATCTTGCCAGCCTGCGGGCGCGAATCTCCGCATCGTCATTACGCAGATGCTGACATAATTGATAATCGCAATCGCCAGAAACATGCGAAAAACGCCAGGCGAGTTCTCTGCTGACGGTGGAAAAAGACAGGCTGTGAAAAGGAGACCAGCTAGCGTGCAGGAACTTACCATTGTGGTAGTTTTCGCGATCTTCCAAATCTTTTCACTCATTATAAATCTCCGTCTTCCAAATCTGATATTGGGACTGGCCTCCGTCCATCAAAACGCCAACACCCGTGCCGGATTGCCGATTGTGATCGCTTGGATATCTTTCGCCGAAACCCCCGCCGCTGCGAGTTGCGGTAGCAGTTGTTTCGTCACGATCGTGTAGTCGGAATCTTTGAACGTCCAAGCGTCGATCGTGTTGTTCGGTACGTTGGAATCGAACTGGCCGCGATAAAAGTATGGCGCCCAATCGTGGCCGACCAGGATTTGTTGGGCGAAGCCTGCTTCGACCAGTCGGCGGATTTGCCGGGCGCACTTGTCGACGGCATAGCTATCATGCCCCACGCGGTCGAACTGCACGTAACAGCCCAACTCGACCAGTTGACGTTGATATTCGTACGCTTCGTCTTGTTTGCGGTCGTCCTTGTTGCCCATGTGGCCGATGATGACACGTTGCGGTTTCGCGCCGGCGGCCAAGAGCAACCGGGCTTGTTCCAATCCGCCGCCGTCGGTGGTGTGCGTGGTGATGGGGCAACCCGTTTCAGAACTGGCGATGGCGGCGGCTGTATTGCAGCGGCGTTCGCTGGGGGTCATGTAGGCACTGGTGCCGATTTTGATCACGCCTGCTTTGACGTTTGTAAACTTCTCGCCCCACTGACCGGTGGGGTCTTCCATCCCTTCACGGATTTCGCGGATGTAAAGCTGTGCGATCTTGTCGATGCCCCCCCTCTCCAGCCCCATTTGAATCGCCCAGGGATGCTGCGGCGCGAAGGCCTCGCACCAAAATCCGGTGGCGGCGATCAGGTGACATTTGACCCGTCGGGCCAAATCGACCAACAGTCTCGGGTCGCGCCCCACACGAATCGGCGTGCACTCGACAATTGCGCCCGGACTTTGCTTGTCGGTAAGCGTCGCCTCGAAGGCCTGCAACATGGCTGTCATCTTTTTGAGCATTTCGTTGCGCACGGCTGGGACGAGCGGCGCGGGTTTGAATTCGTACAACTCTGACCAATCGACCAACGGCGCATGTTCGTGCATGAGCGTCAGTCCCAGTTTCTCGGGTGGAACCGGTCCGAGCACGGTGTGCACGCGCGGCAGGACCTTATTAGCGGCAACGGCGCTGTTCATGGTTGTGCCGGCAACAGCTGCAGCCGCCGCGGCAGTGAGGAGGAAATCGCGACGGCCGAGCGTTGGTAATTGAGACGACATAGCAGCGATCCATTCCTAGATTGGAAAACAGAGTTGATCAAATGTATGGCGGACATTCAGCATACACAGTCCAATCGTCGGATTCCAAGACCACGATTGGTGGACGTTGTGTCGGAGCCAAGCGAACACTCATCGGTCTGCACTTTTAGTGCATCCCAATGAGCGCATAAAAAACACCCGGTGATGAAATGAATCATCTCCGGGTGTCTGGTTTTGCTTACGACGAAAAGTGTCGCAATTACTTCGTGCTGGCCGTGCTGGGAGCGGGGGCGGGTTCCGGAGCGGGTGCTTCGGTGGGAGCTGCTGCCGGTGCCGAAGGAGCACAGGAGGAGCCGCATGATCCACAGGAAGAACCGCAGGAGGATCCACAGGATCCGCAAGAAGAACCACAAGCCGACTGCTGGCAGCTACCGCAGCTCTGAGTCGAGCATTGCGTGACGCAGCAGGTCGGGGCGGGGGTGCAGCAAGCTTGCGTGATCACCGTCGGCTGGCAGCTGGTTTGCGTGCAGCATTCGGTTTGCGTGTAGCAAGAAGTTTGTTGGCAGCAGCTGGTTTGCTTACGGCATCGCTTGGATCGACGCTCGGTCTTGCAGCAAGAAGAATACCGTGCCTTCTTGCATTTGACTTTACGACACCGGTTCTTCGCTTCCGCGTCGCTGGACATGAACGCCAACGCCATCACTACCATCACCGAAGTCACAATCATTTTTCGCATCATTGTCAGACACCCTCCATATGAGTCTCAACTGTGTGAATCCATGATCCCGGAACTGCCGTATAGCCGTTTTATGCGAATCCTGCAGGCTTAAGCCGGTCTCGTTCGCCGCCACCCAGACGTCCCCTGGGTGAAACCACGGCGATCACTGGCGCTGAGTATAACCGGGGGGAATTTGCGGGCAAGACAACGACGGCAAATTTATCGCTTTCCGCGCATCTTCGCAAATTCGGACAATGCACAAGCTGCATCGACTGAATTGCCGAAAACTCCTACTGACACTTTGCGTACTATATTACAGAAGACGTCACACAACCCGCGGTCGACCCGAAAGCACAACCGATAAAGCCACCTCAGCCAGCGACGCCCACCCACGACGGAGATCTTCACTATGCACCGCATTTTATCCAGTCGATTGATTTGGGGCCTCATCTGCCTGTATTTCACCCCGATTGCAGCAACTTACGCGCAGAATTCTCGCCCGCGCAGCACAACATCTCGCACAAGCAAACTGCCCGATACGCATCTGGAGATCCAATTGCTCACCGGCAATGGCGGCGCGAATCGGACCGCGCAGCGCTGGTCGGAGTACTTTCAGAAAATGAATGTTGCTGTTCGCATCCGCCGCGCAACGCCGCGTGATAAACCGGGAGTGACGGAAAAAAATATTGGCAACTCAGTGCGGCGGGTCATCGTCATCGCCGGAATGGACCGCCAAGGCCGCCTGATTCTTCCCGGGCGGATGTTCTCACTCTCGCAAGGCGGCAGACTCGCGGAATGGTTAGACGAACTGCGCACCTACGGAGCACAAGGTTCTCCGGAGGGGCAGCCTGCTTGGGGTTTGACCAAAAAACAATTGGACCAAGTGCTCCTGCCGCTGAAACGTCCTCTCACCATCGACCCGAAGGGCAAAGATCTGTTGGCGGCGATGGTCTTGTTCGCACCTGATATGGAACAGGGGGATTTGCCGATTCACGTCACCCCTGATGCCAAGGAAATTATGGCCCACCCGCGCAGCAAAGAATTGTTTCCACAATCGTTAGCCGGGCTGAGTCGGGGTACGGCATTGGCGATTCTGTTGCGGCATTATGGACTTTGCTTTACGCCACAACGAACTCCCACCGGGGATTTGGAACTTTCGGTGCGCGATATCACAAAGACCAAACAACCTTGGAAAGTCGGTTGGCCTTGGCCGGACGATAAGTCTCGCTCGAGCATAGCACCGAATCTTTTCAAATACGTCACTGTCGATCTAGAAGATCGACCACTGGCAGACGTGGTGGAAGCGGCCTCGTCGGCCATTGGGATTCCTATCCTGGTGGACCACGCCGGTATGAACGAATGGCATATCGATTACGACAAAATCCAGGTCACGTTTCCGCGCAAAAGAACCACCTGGGGCTTAGCCATTCAGCGCATCGCCTTTCAATCGCGACTGCGACGGGAGCTGTATATCGACGAAGCCGGCAAACCGTTTGTGTGGTTGACACCGATTGAGTTCAAGCGCAAACCGACTGCGAAGAAGGAGTGAGGCCTGAGGCGATAGGCTTGAGGTCAGACCGGGCGGTTTCTTAGAACGTGTTTTCAAATTACGTTTTACAACTGCCACCCAGCGCCCCGGGAGGGCGAAGCTCCTGCTGAGCCACATTGTGACGTTTAGTGTGGGAAAAGCTGGAGATTGAAATGGCCAAGGGGGGCGATATGGTTCAGCGCGGCTCGGTCGGAGCCTCGCCCTCCCGGTTACGTCGTGAGTGAAGCACCCGATCCTTTATGGGCTGCGCGGTTCGAGGCAAATCACAGAACCGTTCCCGATCAATGGAACGCGTCCCTGAAACAGTCCCGTTCACGGGGGTTCTCGATGCAACGGCTTTAGCCTTCAACGCATTGCAATGCGCCGCGGTTTGAAAACACGCTCTTGGGTATCTGGCATGTCGACGCTGTGGTATTGAGGTGATATCGGCTATGCTTGAGCTGCGTTGGAGAATCCGCTGTCTCTTGCCGTTGAGTTCACCGTATGTTTTCTGGTCCACAAATTGTCGACACCTTGAAATCGCTCGGCATCACGCATGTCGTGTGGCTTCCGGACAGCACGTTTGGCGCGTGGGAAGCGGCACTGAACGATGCTGAAGGCTTGGAACTCATCCGGGTTTGTCGCGAGGGTGAAGCTTGGTCGATTGCCGCCGGGCTCCATATGGGCGGCGCGCAGCCACTGGTGATTATCCAGTGCACAGGGCTGTTTGAATCGGGCGACGCGCTCCGCAACGCGATTTACGACTACCAGCTGCCGCTTTTCGCGCTGGTCGGTTATCGCAGCTTTCTAAATCAGGACGCGATCCCCAACGACTCGGCCCGTGTTTTTACAGAGCCAATCCTGCAAGCGTGGCAGTTGAAGTACCGCCTGATCGATGCTCCTGACAAGCTCCCTGAACTGGTAGAGCTCTACGAAGAATGCCAACGCGATGGCTCCCCCGGTGTCGCCTTGATCGCCGAAGGCCGCATGTAGAGGTTCGCTGCACGGCCACCGGCCCATCCGATGGTCCAAAGTCAATCACACTGGCCCCAAAGCGCCGCTAATACGCGACAAACGTTGTCCAATCGATGACAGATTTAGATGTCTGCGGATCACCATGCGCGAGATCCGATTCACCCCAACATGCTCCTATAAATGGGGTTGCGTCTTAAAACTGCGAGAGTCTCACCCCAACGGCACGGAAATCGCGGTTATGTTTCAGTGTGAGCAGCAACACGAACCATGACTAACGAGAGTGGCAATTCCAACTGAACTAATAGATCCGGAATGACGGGGAGACAGAATTACAGACAGCAAAGCGAAAATTGAGAACGACTGACTACCTACCCGGCGGGTTCGCTGCAATCCCCGTTGTCTTGACCGCACGCTGGTCAGCTAGCGGACTCGCCGTTTTTAATAAGTGCAAAAAGCCACCAGCCTGATGGACTGGTGGCTTTTTTGCGAGCTGGTTGCCGTGACTCAGATTTCCACGACGCTTCCCCCCTAGGCTGAAACTGTGAACAACGTGCATGTGGAGGGTACGACACTGACAAGCGCCCCCCTGAGCTCCACGAATCTTTGGATGGCACGGGTGTTTCTATAGGTCGACACGTCCCAATTCCAATTGATCGAGAGGGCGACCGGGACCGTCGGGTGCTTCTCGATTTTGAGAAATGAAGAGCTTGCGCGGCCGGTCGCTTGAATCGCCTCAACAGTTGTGGCATAGTTCACGCTTTGCTGAATTCGCCGAAAGCGTTATGCGCTGAGGCTTTCAGTTGTGGCGAGCGGCGTGGACGTCGCTTGAGGTTTTGCACAAACCGCTGTCAGTTATGTCCGGACGCATCAACTTCTGCGAAGTTGGTCCGTTTCTGCCTCCGGTGGGGAGCACTTTTGTGACATTTGCGTTGTTTGGAATTGATAGCATCGGTGATATGTTCACCGATGCCTGGTGGAAATGGGCGATAGTAGCGCTGATTCACGCGGTGATCATCGTTAACTTTTTCGCTGTTGCTCCGCTATTTTATATCTGGTTGGAACGAAAAGTCTCCGGTCGCATCCAAGACCGCCTGGGCCCAACCCGGGTGGGCGGGAAGTTCGGCTGGTTGCAGACGTTGGCCGACGGGATCAAGTTGATCCAAAAGGAAGACCTGTGCCCACAAGCTGCCGACGGCATGCTGTTCCGTGTGGCACCTTATATTGTCTTCGTCGCCTCGTTCGCCGCATTCATCGCCCTGCCGTTTAGCAACGGCTGGATCGCCCAGAACCTCGACATCGGCCTGTTTTTCGTACTGGCGGTGATGTCGCTCGAAGTGATCGGCATCATTCTGGCCGGGTATGCGAGCGGTTCGAAGTGGGCCCTGTTTGGCGGAATGCGTGAAGCAGCCCAGATGGTCAGCTACGAAATTCCCATGGCAATCTGTGCGTTGATTCCGATTGTGGCAGTCGGGTCGCTGAACTTGGTTGAGATTGGGCAAATGCAATCGGGTTGGTTTCTTTCCGATTGGCTCATCTTCCGCAATCCGTTTACGTTCCTCGGGTTCTTTGTGTATTTCACCGTGGCTACGGCGAGTGTGAAACGGGCTCCCTTTGACTTGGCAGAAGCTGAGAGCGAATTGGTTGCCGGTTTTCATACCGAATATAGCGGGATTCGCTGGTCGTATTTCTTCATGGCAGAATATGCGGGAATGTTTGCGGTCAGTGGAATCGCCGTCTTGCTGTTCTTGGGCGGCTGGTACACCGGGATCGCTCCTTTAGACAACACCTTGGTTTCGCTGCAATCCGCCGGTCCCTGGGGGCTGAGTAGTTACATTGTCAATCTGTTCTTTATGGTTGTGTTCATCACCAAGGGCAGCCTGCTCGTCTTTTTGCAGATTTGGATTCGCTGGACGTTTCCCCGTTTGCGGATCGACCAGGTGATGATGACTTGCCTGAAGTATCTGCTGCCGATGAGTTGCGCGTTGTTCCTGGGTGCGGTGCTGTGGCCATTGGCCATGTATCAAATCAAAGGGGGCAATGAAGGCGACGGGCGGACACAGTTTTTCGGGGAAGCGATCGCGGACAAGGTGACGCAATTGGATTCCAGCGCCACGCAATCACAACCTGACACGCCGTTGCCGGCCGTTGAAGAGGAGGGGCGGTAATGTTTCAGGAGTTCTTATTCTGGGTGTTTGGGATCGCAGTTTGCGGCGGCGCTTTAGGTGTCGTGCTGAGCCAAAACATCGTGCGAATGGCTTTTTGGCTGATTATTTCACTCGGCTCGACATCGGGGCTGTTTTTTCTGCTACAGGCCGACTTTGTCGGAGCGGTGCAACTGATGGTCTATGTCGGCGGGACATTGGTCCTGTTAATTTTCGGGATCATGCTGACCGCCAGCGGACCTTATGTCACGATGAAAACCTCACCGACCGAATGGGTGGTGGCGGCAATCGTCAGTTCGGCCCTGCTGGGATTGATCACGGTCTCTGCCTTTGGTGTGGATTGGCACGCGGTCGACGGGGTCGTCAGCGGACATTCAACGGAAAACCGTCCTGAAGGTTACACGACCGCTCAACAAGGCCGCACGATTCGACCGCTGGGTTTCGCGTTGCTGGGAGTCCGGCCCGACAAGGATCTGAATCAACCCGGCGAACCAACAGGCGTGGGGTATTTGCTGCCGTTTGAAATTGTTTCAGTGCATCTGTTGGTAGTGCTGGTCGGTGCGGCGTATTTGGCACGGGCCAAGCGACGAGTCGACCCTTTGGCAAAAACGACAGCGAGCTAAATTAAACGCCGCTTGTTCTGCGGTGAAACAACGGAAGTGAACGTATGGGAAGCGAACTCAATTTTTGCATTTTCATCTCAGCCGTGCTGTTCGTGGCGGGTGTGGTCTGCATGGCCACAAAACGCAACGCGATCGGCGTGTTGATGGGAGTGGAGTTGGTACTCAATGCCGCGAATTTGAATTTTGTGGCGTTCGCAAACTATACGGCATTGGGATTAGACGGACAGGTGATTGCTCTGTTCGTGATTGTGTTGGCAGCTGCCGAGGCGGCGGTGGCCTTGGCGATCGCATTGAATTTTTACAACAACCAGCTGACGATCGACGTCGACCGCGCCAACGACTTGCAAGGTTGATGTTGCCGGCCACGCGTACTGGAAATTGTCTCACGGAAATTTTGCCGGCTGAACCCGGGCATCGATAGTAGACCGAGAGTGGTATGGATCCGGAAATCTATAAACAAACGGGCGATTGGCTCAAATGCTTGCTGACAATCGCTTGGCTGCTGCCGTTGGCCGGTTTCGTTGCCGAAATCTTTGCCGGATACTGGAGCACGCGGCTGAAAAAGACCGCTGCCTATCTGGCCGTCGGTTGTATCGGTACAGGATTTGTCTGTAGCCTCCTCGCCTCAATCATTTGGTTGAACGCCACGAATTGGCATCCGCTCAAGCCACACCACGCAGCCCACGACGAAGTCGCCCATGGTGACGGTGAAAATGCTGCCGGTGAGCACCACGAGTCGGGTCATGCTGAGGAAAAACATGCCGCTGCCGACCACGACCATCCCGTCGCCACAGATGAGAAAGACGCGGAAGCTGAGCACGACAGACCGACGGCTGTCTCAGGTACGTATTATCAGATTGCCCATTTCGGCAAATTGAAACTCGACATCGGTTACTACATCGACAGCTTAACACTGGTGATGTTCACGATGGTTACGTTGATTGCGACCTGCATTCACGTGTTTGCCATCGGCTATATGAGTGACGAACTGACCGAGGATTACGAAGATCACTTCGTACATGTCGGCCAAGGGCATTTGCATCGGCCGGGGCGGTTCTATCGTTTCTTCGCATTTCTGTCACTGTTCTGCTTTTCCATGCTGGGACTGGTCATCGCGGGCAATGTGTTCATGGTGTTCGTGTTCTGGGAATTGGTCGGTATCTGCAGTTACCTGTTGATCGGGTTTTATGTCGAACGCAAATCAGCCTCGACGGCGGCGAATAAAGCATTCATCGTCAACCGTGTGGGTGACTTCGGGTTTTTGATCGGACTGATGATCCTGTGGACGTCCTTCGGCACCTTCACCTTCACGCAACCGGACGAAGCGCTGGCCAAGACGGATCCCGGCCTGTTCCAAATGCTGCGTGACGATCAAGGTCAGATCACGACGCAAATGGCGCCGGACGAATCGAAGTTGGTCGTGCTGCACGGAGCGGGGGGTGAAGAGTCGACGATCCCTTATTACCTCATGGTCGCAGCTGGAATCGGGATTTTTTGCGGGTGTGTGGGCAAGAGTGCTCAATTCCCGCTACAGACCTGGTTACCCGATGCCATGGAAGGACCGACACCTGTTTCAGCACTGGTGCACTCGGCGACGATGGTGGCTGCCGGCGTGTATCTCGTCGGACGTTTCTACCCGATGTTCATGCCGGAAGTTCTGCTCACCATCGCCTATATCGGTGGGATTACGCTGTTCATGGCGGCCACGATTGCCATTGTGGCAACCGACATTAAGCGGGTCCTGGCTTATTCCACGATCAGCCAGTTGGGCTACATGATGCTTGGCTTGGGTGTGGGCGGTTGGGCAGCGGGACTGTTGCACTTGATCACACACGCGTTTTTCAAATCGTTAATGTTCCTCTGCTCGGGCAGCGTGATTCACGGCTGCCATCACGAACAAGAAATGCCCAAAATGGGCGGGCTTCGCAAGAAGATGCCGATCACAGCTTATACGATGCTGATCGGTGTGATTGCGATTACCGGTTTAGCGATTCCCGGCGTCTTGGCCTTCTCCGGTTATCACTCCAAAGACGCCATCTTGGCGACATCACTGGCGTACGCACGACTGAATGGTTCGCATCCGCTGTTGTTCTTCTTACCGCTG
The DNA here is from genome assembly GCF_007747995.1 of Symmachiella dynata. Classification (NCBI taxonomy): domain Bacteria; kingdom Pseudomonadati; phylum Planctomycetota; class Planctomycetia; order Planctomycetales; family Planctomycetaceae; genus Symmachiella; species Symmachiella dynata. The sequence goes on from NZ_CP036276.1 coordinate 5,493,475, forward strand.
GCCGGTGCGGGGATCACGGCGTTCTATATGTTCCGTCTCTGGTTCTACACCTTTGCCGGTCAACCGCGGGACGAGCATGTTCACGATCATGCCCACGAATCACCTTGGGTGATGACCGCTCCGTTGTTGATCTTGTCGGTGTTTGCCGCATTCGTAGCCGTCGGCGGCGAAGAAGGTCCGCTGTGGAGCATGTTGGTGCACAGCGAACCGGTTGGTGTTGCGAATGGTACCGAAGCGATTCCGCCGGGGAACATCAACTTGCCTAGCCATGCCCACGTGGGTGAGGTGCACGCCGAAGCGGGACGCTATGCGTTGTCGATTGCGGTGATGGGTGGAGTCTTAGCGTATCTCTTTTACGGCATCCGTGTGTTGAACCCGAGTGACGTCAAACGGCAATTGTCGGGCGTGCATGAATTCTTGGTGGAAAAATGGCGGTTCGACGAACTGTATGATGTCATGTTCGTCCGGCCGGTGCATATAGTATCGAGTTGGATCTCCGCTTTTGATCGCGTGGTCATTGACGGTTTTCTGCACGGTACCGCTAAAGTGACCATGGACGTTTCTGAAATCGACCGCCGGTTTGATGAAACGGTGATCGACGGGATCGTCAACTGGGTCGGCCAAAAGACGTTTGCCATCGGCCGTTCGCTGAGCGTGGTACAGACCGGGCAGTTGCGGCAATATGTGGTATTTATCGCCGGCGGATTGTTCGGCGTGTTGATGCTTGTCTACTTGCTCTCGTTCTAACACGAACGGTATTGGGCATTTTTCAAATACAGAGTGTGACAACCTCTCTTCGACAGTTGAGTTCATTGAAACAATGAGTGATCCAATATACCTGCTGAGCGCAATCATTTTCCTACCAGCATTGGGCGCAATCTTTTTGAGTTTCTTTTCCAAGGAAGCCGAAGAGGGCATGCGGGTGTACACGTTGATTGTGACGGTCGTCACATTCGTGCTCACGTTGTTTTTACTCAGAGACTTTGATCCAGCCGTTGGCGAAATGCAGATGCAGGTTAACAGGACCTGGATTGGCGCGTGGAATATCAATTATCAATTGGGAATCGACGGCATCAGTATGCCGTTGGTCCTGTTGACCAGCTTTATCTCCGTGCTGGCGATGTTGGCCTCCTGGAGCATCAAAAAGCAGGTTAAAGGCTATTTGATTCTGTTCCTGCTGTTGGAAACAGGCATGTTGGGCGTGTTTATGGCGCTCGACTTCTTCCTGTTCTATGTCTTCTGGGAAGTCATGTTGCTGCCGATGTACTTCTTGATCGGTGTGTGGGGCGGGCCGCGGCGAGAGTATGCGGCAATCAAGTTTTTCCTCTACACACTCTTCGGCGGCGTGTTGATGTTCATCGCCATGTTGATGTTCTACTTTGGCAGTGCGGCCGGGGGAGACGCATCGACTTTCGACATCTTGCGTCTGCAGGAAATTGGCCAAGGCAAAATCGCCGGAATTGAATTCGACGGGACCATGCAGTTGATTGCGTTCTGGTTGCTGTTTGTCGGCTTTGCGATCAAAGTTCCCACCATTCCCTTCCACACCTGGTTGCCCGACGCGCACGTCGAAGCTCCGACGCCGATCAGTATGATCTTGGCCGGTGTGCTTTTGAAAATGGGTGGCTACGGCATCTTGCGGATCGCCTTTCCGATTTGCCCCGAAGGGGCGCAGGTCGCCGCTTATGCGCTGGTATTAATTGGTGCGGGTAGCATCATCTACGGGGCATTTGCTGCGATGGCCCAAACCGACTTCAAACGACTCGTGGCTTACAGTTCGGTCAGCCACATGGGATATGTGATCCTGGGAATCGCGGTGTGGAAAATCACCGACGGAACCACGATCGGCAAGGATTATTGGAACATGGGCATCAACGGTGCGATGTTCCAAATGATCGGCCACGGTGTTTCCTCCGCCGGTATGTTCTTTATGGTGGGTGTGATTTACGATCGCGTGCACCACAGGGATCTGAACAAATTCGGCGGACTGATGGCCTTGATGCCGCTGTACGGTGGACTAGCTGCGGGAATTTTCTTCGCTGGTTTGGGACTTCCCGGACTGTGCGGGTTTCCGGGAGAAGTCTTCACCGTGTTGAGCGCCTGGAATTTCAGCCCCTTGATTGCAATCATCGCTGCCGCGGGGGTGATCCTGACGGCCGGCTACATTCTGTGGGCTATTCAACGCGTTTACCTCGGCCCGGAATATAAAGGTCCGCATGCCGAAGAAATTACGCCCATGAACGGGCGCGAGATTTCGGTGGCTGTGACGTTGTTAGTGTTCGCCATTGTGTTGGGTGTCTATCCTGAGTCGATTTTCGGTCTCATGCGGTCCTCGACAACGTTGTTGGTCGACAACCTGTCTGCCACCGCGCAATCATCTGTGGAAGCTGTCACTCAATTGATCAAATAACGTCTGATCGCATGTCACTCTGCCGACAGCCACCGATCGACTTGAGTTTGTGATTCATGAATATCAAAATCGAAAATCTAGTTAACCACATTTACACCGACACGGGGAATTCGCTGTGGGCGTTTTCTCCCGAGTTGGCGGTCTGTGCCACCATCTTGCTGCTGTTGTTCGCCCGACTGTTCAACGTGGACCGTAAGGGGGGGATCGTCTCTCCGGCCGGGTTGACGATGATTGGTATCGTCACCGCCATTTTCCTTTCGGTCGTGACCCAATCGCAGTTAATGAGCAACGCGGACGGCGTTTACTCTCAAGAATTGTTCACGGGATTGCTGGTCTTCGATCCTTTCACCGGATTCTTTCGGCTGCTGCTACTGGCCGCGGTGTTCATCGTTGTCTGGCTGACGCTGCTCAGCGGTATTCCTGATCGCGAAGATGGGCCTGACTTTTACATCCTGCTCATGGGTGCGACCTTGGGCATGATGATGATGGCCTCAGCGAATCACATGCTGATGCTCTTCTTGGCGATCGAAACCACCAGTGTGCCCAGTTACGTCATGGTCGGATTCCTCAAAGGCCGCAAGACGGCTAGTGAAGCGGCTCTGAAATACGTCGTTTACGGTGGTGGTGCGGCTGGAGTAATGCTCTATGGAATCAGTCTGCTGTCGGGAATGCTGGGGACGGCATATTTTCCAGATATGGCAATGCAGATGGCGAAAATCGCAGCCGATCCCAACCTGATGACCGGCGCCGCGATCACCACTTTGACCTTAGCCGTTGTAATGATCCTGATTGGTTTGGCATTCAAACTGTCGATCTTCCCCTTCCACTTCTGGTGCCCGGACGCGTTTGAAGGGGCCTCGGCGGAAGTTGCTGGCTTTCTTTCCGTAGCATCCAAGGCAGCGGCATTCGCTTTGTTAGTACGATTCTGTTTGGCCTTGGTGGGAGGATCGTCCGCTGATGATCCTGAGGCACTTCAACAGTTCAATATGCAGATCGGCGTCGCTCTGGGATTCGTGGCGGCCATCACAGCTACGTTTGGAAACCTCTCCGCCTATAGTCAAACCAACATGAAACGGTTGCTGGCGTATTCCACAATCGCGCATGCCGGCTATATGCTGATGGCCGTTTCGGCGATGATGGTTTTCCTAAATGCCCCCGGTGATGCATCGACTGCCAACGCCAATGCGAGTCTCGCCATTGAAGGACTGCTGTACTATCTGGTTGTGTATGTGTTAATGAATCTGGGGGCGTTTGGAATTGTGGCCCTGATCCGCAATGAGATCTACAGCGAAGAGATCGCCGATTATGCCGGCATGTCAAAAACCTCACCGATGTTGGCTGTGGGCATGTTGATCTGCCTGTTCAGCTTGGTCGGCATTCCGCCCACGGGTGGGTTCATTGGCAAGTTTGTCATTTTTGCCGCTCTGTTCGATGCCGCTCAGTATCAGCCGATCATGTATGCCGTGTTCTTATTGGGCGTGCTCAACACCGTGTTCAGCCTGTTCTACTATCTGAATGTCCTGAGAGTGATGTGGATTGTGCCCGCACAGGACTCCGTACGGATTGCCGAAGTGCCGTTGGTTTCCAAGCGGGGCGCATACGTGGCTTTTCTGGCTGTTTGCGTGATGGTCGCCGGGACAATCTTTATTGCTCCGGTTTATGAAGCTGCTGAACACGTTTCCGTGATGTTATTTTCGGGCATCGTCCCTTAATTTTGTCCCTCGAATGACGGTGTCTTTGCATAACCGATTCTGAAGCCATCTCCCCCCATGCCCGAACTACAAAACGCCTGCTTAAACGAAGTCCTGATCCGCATTCTCCGCGGTCTGTTGCAGTACGCCGGAGAGTGTTGGCCTTGGAGCAGCGCCGAGCACGGGGAAGAATACCCCACGATCGCTCGATTGGTCGCTGAGCAGCAAGAGCAAGTCCAAGAGTTGGCGGACCTGATCACCGAGCGGGGGGCATTGGTGGATTTTGGAACCTACCCCACCGAATTCACCGACTTAAACTATGTGAGCCTAGACTACCTTCTCGATGCACTGGTCCAAGAACAGGTGCAATTGCTCGCCGATGTCCGGCAGGCAATGACCGATTGCGCAGGGGATCCGGAAGGGCTGGAACGGCTTGAGCAAATTGCGAAGCAGGCTCAACAACATCTGGACACGTTGTCGGAACTCGCAGCTGCGCGGACCGCGGATAGTTCCACGTAATGCCCATGTCGCTCATCGACACGCACGCCCATCTGGACGAAGAGGCCTTTGAGCCGGATCGCGACGAAATCGTGACCCGCGCGACCGAAGCGGGTTTGCAGGCAATTCTCACCATCGGCCTGACCCTTTCTACCAGCCGCGCTGCTGTTGAATTGGCCGAAAAATACCCCAACGTCTATGCCGTGGTCGGCATTCAGCCCAATTATGTGCACGAAGTCGCACCGGGAGACTGGGAGGCGATTCAAGCATTGGCCGACCACCCCCGCGTGGTCGGGATCGGCGAAACCGGTTTGGACCGCTATTGGGACTATGCTCCACTCGACCTGCAAGTCGAACATTTTCAACAACACATGGCATTCGCTCGCCAAAAGAACCTGCCGTTCATCGTCCATTGCCGCGATGCGGCCGCCGAGGTCTTGGAACAGCTCAAAATCGCTGCCGCTGAGGGACCGTTGGTCGGGGTGATGCATTCGTTTTGTGATGACCTGGAGACCGCGCGAGCTTGCCTGGACATGGGGATGCATATCTCGTTTTCAGGGATGGTGACTTTTAAGAAAGCCGCCAACCTGCGAGACTTGGCTAAAGAAATTCCCCTCGACCGCATTCTGGTTGAAACCGATGCCCCGTATTTGGCCCCCACACCACGACGGGGCAAACGTAACGAACCAAGCTATGTCCGCTACACAGCCGCCTGTCTGGCGGAGGTGCACGGCATGACGCCCGAAGCATTCGGCGAACTCACCACCCGCAACGCGTGTCAACTCTTCGGGCTGGAGCTTGGTTAGTGGTCGGTGGTCACAAAAAACTGTAGGTCAGGCTCCTGCCTGACATCCTGCGCATTTGATCATCGAACGGCGATTTCGTCAGGCAGGAGCCTGACCTTCTATGAAAGTTCGTTGCTTGTCAAGTGGCGATGCTGTGATGACGTGCGTCCCCATTCTTCTATCCGAGCAAGGGAATTCTCCCAGCCCAAGTGGGTGGCTTCGAGGTGATGTGACAGCCCCATCTACAGGACGAGCGTAGCGACACGGCGGCCGCCGGCCCAGGTCAGGCTCGAGCAAGTCAGCATCAGCACGGGTTAGCAATCATCATCAACAATCGTCACTTGCATTCACTTTTTCATTATACGTTCGATGAGCCTCGTTCGTCTCGCCGTCGTCTCGGCCTGCACAACCAGGAGGTCGAGAGGACGGCGTGGCGACCCTCGTTTGTTGAGCTGGAGTTGAGGTCTGGACATGGCGAACGCTTTCTTAAACGGAAATGGTTTTCATTTGATGGTACAACCAACGCATCCAACGGTTGCCGATCGCCGCCGCCACCACGCTGCCCGGCTTGCCGCGTCGACGCAAACGCGTGTTCATCTTCGACAGACGCAGGTCGTAACGGCCCAGGCGATGGGCGGTCTCGATGATCACACGCCGCAATTCCGGATTCCCCGCCTTGATCAAACCGGCGTCCGCCTGGCGGTTTCCGCTGGAGGCATTTCGCGGAGTCATGCCGCAAAAACGAGCCAACTGTTTCCCCGTACGAAAGCGGTCGAACCGGCCGATTTCCGCACGCAACGTCACAGCCGTCACCAAGCCCACACCTTTGATCTCCAACAGTTTTTGGACGATCGCATCATCGCAGGTCGCCGCGCAGAGACGTGCTTCGGCTGCGCGGATCTCCCGTTCCAATCGCTGCAGCGCCTCTAGATGCTGGTCCATCACCCACCGCATCTGAGGCGAGATTTCGTCCAGCCCGGCCAGCCAGTGCTGCCACGCTTTGGTCCAGCGGCGCTGCTCTGCGACGATACGTTCCTCGCGAAGCAGAGCCGTGATCCGCAACTTGACGTTTCGCCGCGCGGCGGCCAACTGTTGACGATACCGCACCAGCCTCCGCAGATCCCGCAACGACTCCGGTGGCATCCAGACCCGCGGAAGGTACCCCACACGTTCCAGGTCTGCCAACAAACGCGCGTCGCTGAAATCGGTTTTGTCGGGGCTTTGTTTGAGTTTGGCGACGTAGCCGGCATGGGCCAGATCGACGGACCAACCCGTGTGGCGGACCAATTCTTCAGCAAAGTTGGCTGCTCCGGTACAAGCTTCGAGGGCGACGAAGACCCGTGCGGATTTGGGAACCACCCCGCGCACCAGTAAGGCGACATGCTCCGCACTGTTCGGCGATTTGAGGTTAGCCAACACATTGCCCTCGCGATCCAACACGCAGACCTGAATGAACGACTGGTGGTAGTCGAGTCCGACAAAAAACGATAAACTGGACATGCTCGTTGCTCCTGATAGGACCAAATTGTTGCGTGAAATCAAACTTGGTTGTATCACAGCAACGAGCTTTCATCCCCATCTACAAAATATATTCCTGGCCACCGGCCACTCGCCACTGGCTACTTTCATCCACCCCAATTCACGTTCCATCTAAATACCATGCCTCGTTACGACGCCAAGCGGATTGAGCCCAAGTGGCAAGCTTATTGGGAACAGCACAAGACTTTTGCCGCTCCGGAAATCTCCGATCAGCCCAAATTGTATGTGTTGGACATGTTTCCCTATCCTTCGGGAGATGGTTTGCATGTGGGGCATCCGGAAGGTTATACGGCCACCGATATTGTCTGTCGCTATTCCCGCATGCGGGGCAAAGCGGTGTTGCACCCCATGGGGTGGGATGCCTTTGGATTGCCGGCCGAGCAACACGCCATCAAAACCGGCACGCATCCACGCGAAACGACCTACAAAAACATCGGCACCTTCCGCCGCCAATTAAAGATGTTGGGTTTCAGTTACGACTGGGACCGTGAATTGGCGACGACCGACGAAGACTTTTTTCGTTGGACGCAGTGGATCTTCTTGGAATTGTTCGATACCTGGTTCGACGAAGAACAACAACGCGGTCGGCCGATCGCTGAATTGCCGATTCCCGAGGATATTACCGCCGCCGGCGATGAAGCGGTGCGTCGTTATCAAGACAAAAACCGCTTGGCCTATCAAACCGAAGCACCGGTGAATTGGTGTCCCGCCTTGGGAACGGTCTTGGCCAACGAAGAGGTGATCGGCGGGGTGAGTGAGCGAGGCGGTCATCCGGTGGTACGGATTCCGTTGCGACAATGGATGTTGCGGATCACCTCCTATGCGGAGCGGTTGTTGAACGAATTGGAAGAGGTGAATTGGCCCGACTCGATCAAAGCCTTACAGCGAAATTGGATCGGCCGCAGCGAAGGGGCGGAGGTCGATTTTTATATCGGCGACGACATCGAAGCCTGGAAAACAGCTCGCGGTAAATCCGGATTCCCGACCGAACCAGGCGACGACGTGTTGCGGGTATATACCACACGCCCCGATACGTTGTACGGCGCGACCTATATGGTGTTGGCGCCGGAGCATCCGGTTGTTGATCGTTTGGCCACGGACGAACAGCGCGAGGCGGTTGTTGCGTATCGCGACAAGTCGGCGACCAAGAGCGATTTGGATCGTACCGATTTGGCCAAAGAGAAATCGGGCGTCTTCACCGGCAGTTATGCGATCAATCCGGTCAATGGTGAACAGATTCCGATTTGGATCGCCGACTATGTTTTGATTAGCTACGGAACCGGGGCGATCATGGCGGTTCCGGCGCATGACTTGCGCGACTGGGAATTCGCCGTCACCTTCGACATCGAAATTCGCCCCGTCGTGCAACCTCCTGCAGGGTATGAAGCGTCGCGCGATGAAGCCGCGTTGGCGACCGAGATCAACGGCGAGAAACGGTTTCCCTTCGCTGGATTGGGGACAGCTGTCAATTCCGGCACATACGACGGCATGGAGACAGCGGCATTTAAAAGCAAAATCACCGAAGAATTGACCACATCCGGATTAGGTCGCGGGGCGGTGAACTATCGGTTGCGGGACTGGTTGTTCAGCCGGCAGCACTTTTGGGGCGAGCCGTTTCCGATCTGGCATGAGTTGGACGATCAGGGCAACCCGACCGGCTTGATGCGGGTGGTTGAGGACAAAGATTTGCCGGTTACCTTGCCCGACATGTCAGAATTCAAACCGCACGGTCGCCCCGAACCGCCGTTGGCCGAAGCGGGTGACGAATGGTTATATTCCACCGCTGAGGACGGCACGAAATTGGTTCGCGAAACGAACAGCATGCCGCAATGGGCCGGGTCGTGTTGGTATTACTTGCGCTACATCGATCCCAAAAACAGCGAGCGATTCGTCAGCGAGGAATTGGAAAAATTCTGGATGCCGGTCGACTTGTATATCGGCGGCGCCGAGCATGCGGTCTTGCACTTGTTGTACGCCCGTTTTTGGCACAAAGTGTTGTTCGACCGCGGTTATGTCTCCACGCCCGAACCGTTTGACCGATTGGTCAACCAAGGCATGATCTTGGGCGAGGCGGAATTGACCGCCTATCAGACAGCTGATGGTAGTTGGTTATCGGCTGCGATGGTCCGCGATGCTCCCGAAGGGGTTGAGGGAAAAGTCAGCAAACAAACGGGCGAAACGGTTACGGCTGTCCGATTGGAAATGGACCAAGTCGAAAAGCAGGGGAACGATTTTGTATTGAAGGACGACGAGGACGTTGCCGTCGAAAGCCGGTCGTTCAAGATGTCGAAATCGCGGGGTAACGTCATCAATCCCGATGAAGTCGTCGACGTGTACGGAGCCGATGCGTTGCGGTTGTATGAAATGTTCATGGGACCCTTGGAACAGACCAAACCCTGGAACATGAGTGGCGTCGAGGGGGTCAGCCGGTTTTTGGCGCGAGCTTGGCGGATGATCGCCGATGATGTTGCGGAAGAGGTCAAATTGAATCCGGCGATCCAGGCTGTTGATCCGAACGCCGATCAATTGCGGATCTTGCATAAAACGATTCAAGCGGTCAGTGACGACTGCGAGAAATTGTCATTCAACACGGCGATCAGCCGGTTGATGGAATTCACCAACCATTTCAGCCAGCAGGATTCTCGTCCACAATCGGTGATGGAAGCCTTCGTGTTGATGTTAAGCCCGTTCGCGCCGCACTTGGCAGAGGAATTGTGGGAGTTGTTAGGGCATGGCAAAACATTGGCCTATGAACCGTGGCCGGAATTTGATCCGGCAATGATCGTCGAATCGGAAATCGAAATCCCGGTGCAGATCAATGGGAAGTTGCGGGCTAAAATCCGCATCCCCGCCGAGGCGGACTCCGCTGCGATGCAAGCCGCCGCCGAAGCAGACGAGACGGTGCAAAAACAGATTGCCGACAAACAGGTGGTGAAAGTCATCGCCGTGCCGGGGCGGATGGTCAATTTCGTCGTGCGGTGAATTCGCAAACCCGTTCGCTACAGAGCGCGATGCCCGTGTGGGGACGCGTTCTTGTCACGCACCATTTCTAAACGAATGCTTTCGTTTACTGGTGACCCCCGCAGAAAAAATTGTGAGGTTCGCTCAGACGGGTTTTCGCGCGCAGAAGACACGACGGAGGCTTGGATATCACCCTCATAAAACTGCGTAAAACTACCTATAGTAAACGCTTAGTGTCTCCTAATTTGATCAACATCGGTGTCAGTACAATTGAGCGCGCTAAGGATTCTTTACGCTCTCTATGGGCCTATCCTTCGCGGTCGACCTAATTGATACAACCATGGGGTTTTGGGTGAAATCGGCTATTGAGCGAGTAGCAGGTATCGAAAATGCCTCCGCTTTGGGGCATGATGGGTTTTAGCAATTTGACTCGGCGGCTGAGCGGGCGTGTGAACCGTTTGGGCTTCGGGCGTCGTGATGATTGCAAACTTTCTTCATCGATACTATGGACTTGTGGCCACCAATTTCCAGAAAAACGCACCGATGACTCAACCTCCGCAATGGATTCAAGACCTTACATACGACGCCACGGAAGAGATTCACGCGTTCGATGTACTCGCGCCTGTGGGCTGTCATTACCACCAGATCGACTCGCAATGGGAGGTGACAATATTCGCTTCCCGGACCGAGGTGGTTGGTGGTCCTAAAGACGGCACGCAGACCTCTTCCAATTTTTCTCTCAACCTCAACGGCGTCTACAAATTGCTGGACGACGTGACCGAATTTCGCTGGCAAGCACTGCCGGTGGACGAGGCGGACGATTTGGGTCCGCACGTCTCACTGGTCGGCACCCGCGACGGGCACCCGGTGTGGCTACGGATTCTTGCCCAAGCCCCGGTGAACTTCGAGCCCGGCCGTTTTATCTCGGCCTATGATGGAAACTGGGACGAAGCTTGGACGTGAGTTTATTAGGCGGGAAGAAGTGGCCGGTGGTCAGTGGCCGGTGGCCAGAGATTGCTTATGATCGCTTAGCTGCGCAGTCCTATCGTCTAAGGTCTACAGTCTCACGTCTACCGCCTACCCTCTCGGGAGACGTTCTAGGCTTTCGTGGGAGCCGACTAACACCAGGACGTCGTCGGGTTGCATGACGTCGTCTGGCTTGGGGACGCTGGTGATGCGTAGGGTTTGAATCAGTTCGCCATCCTTCTGGACCGTCACGGTCCGTTTTAAAGCGACGAGGTTCACCTGATATTTGGTCCGCAGTTGCAGTTGCGACAAAGTCTTGCCGCGGAATTCGACGGGGCAACGGATGTCAATCAGGCTGTATCCTTCAGCCAATTCGATCAGATCCTGGAATTGCGGATTGGCTAAGCGACGGGCCAGGCTGTTGCCGGTTTCGATTTCGGGTTGCACGATGTCATCAGCCCCGATGCTTTGAAAGATTTCCGCATGCGTTGTTGTTTGCGCGCGGCAAATGATCCGCTTGGCACCGATTTTCTTCAAAGTCGCCGTCGTCAGTAGCGCTCCTTCAAAGTTTTCGCCGATGGCGACGACGCAAACATCGCAATTTTGCAGGTCCTGGCTGAGCAGGGCTTCTTCGTCGGTGGAATCGAGCCGAACAGCCAAGGCGACGTCGTCCTTCACGGCGGTGACGAGATTCGGATTGCGATCGATGGCAATCACTTCGACATCGCTTTTGCCCAAGCTCTTCGCCAGCGTGGTTCCAAAGCGTCCCAAACCTAATATAGCAATCCGCTGCACTGTTGTTTCTCCTGTACGACGACCAAGCAAGACCAGCGTTCCCCGTGTGCAGACATGATAGGGAGTAGCACCGCTGAAACACAATTCCAACTAAGGGCCGCTTGTCTTTGGGGTGGAATTGCGTGTATGAAACAACCTAAAACCGTCGATCGTCTGCCGATGATCTTCGGCTGACCGTACACAGCGTGCCTCAATACTAAAACAGGAGTCCGCCAAGTTGTTGAATTCCCTCTCGTACAATCTGCTGACACCTGCGCAAATCTGTTTTGGCTGGGGACGCCGCGCCGAAGTCGGGGAATTGGCCCGCGGGCTGGGAGAGCGTGCCTTTTTGGTTGTGGGATCCCAGACCTTGTGCCGCAACGGGATGTTGGCAGACATTCAGCAGCGACTTGCTGCTCAGGAAATCGAATCAATCCACGTGGCGGATATCTCACACGAACCGGAGGTCGCCGACGTCGACCGGTTGGTTGAACAATTGCGCCAACATCAGCCTGCAACCGGCGATTTTGTCATGGCGGTTGGGGGGGGAGCGGCGATCGATCTGGCGAAGGCCGCCGCCGCGATCGTCACCAATGCTGCCGCGGGGGACTCGGTTCAAGATTATTTGGAAGGGGTCGGACGGGGTCTGAAGATCACGGCGCCTCCGCTCCCCATGCTGGCCATGCCCACGACTGCGGGCACCGGCAGCGAAGCTACGAAAAACGCGGTGATTTCTTCCTACGATCCCCCCTTTAAAAAAAGCCTGCGGTCCGATGCGATGGTGCCGGACATCGTGCTTATCGATCCGGAATTGATGGTCTCGGTCCCCGCGACGACAACCGCTTACACCGGCATGGATGCGATTACACAGTGCATCGAAAGCTACATCTCTCGCCGCCGACAACCGATTCCACAAGCTTTGGCGATTGAAGGATTGAAATCTGCGGTACCGGCGATCACCACAGCGGTTGCCAACGGCGATTCTCGCCCCGCGCGCGAGGCGATGGCGCATGCGGCGATGTTATCGGGCATGGCCCTGGCGAATTCCGGCTTGGGGATGGCGCATGGCGTGGCAGCGGCGCTGGGAGTGCATTGTCGTGTTCCGCACGGTTTGGCCTGTGCGGTGATGTTACCCGTGGCGATGCGGACCAACCGCGCTGTCGCCCGCGACGAACTTGAAATCATTGGACGCACAATTGTCGACGACGAACTACGCGGCACCGCCGCGGTCGATGCGGGGATCGCCAGAATTCAGGAAATCTGCGACGAGGTGAAAATCCCCCACACCCTGACGGAGATCGGAGTCTCGGCGGAGCAGATTCCAGAGATTGTGAAAAGCTCACGAGGAAATAGCATGAACGGCAATCCGCTTGAATTGAGTGATGCGGAATTGACGCAGATCTTGGAGGGCATGCTGTGATCATTGCTGCCGGATTGACGCCCGCTTGGCAACAAATTGTGCTGCTCGATCGATTGCAGCATGGTGAGGTGAATCGTGCGCGTGCGGTGCATTGGTGTGCCTCGGGCAAAGTGCTGAATGTGGGCATTGCTCTGCATCATCTGGGAGCTGTGGCAGAGACAATCTCGCTGGTCGGCGGGCTGCCCGTGCGTTCGATCGATGCGGAGTTTGAACAATTCGGGATCGCCCGTAAATGGGTCCCTACCGCAGCCGCCACGCGCGTGTGCACGACGGTGCTCGAAGCCGAGACCGGGATCGCCACCGAATTGGTCGAAAACGCCGCTGCTGTCACTGAGGCAGAACTTGCCGAATTTCAGTCGGTGTTTCGCGAATCTGCGACGGCAGCCGATGTGATTCTCCTCGCCGGTTCCCTTCCAGCGGGGACACCGGCGACGTATTACCGCGATCTCATGACAGGGCTCGATGCGCGGGTGATCATCGACGGACGCGGAGCGGAATTGGTGGCGGCGCTGGAGGCTGCGCCCTATTTGGTCAAACCCAATCGCGAAGAGTTGGCCCGCACGGTCGGACGGGAATTGACCAGCGACGATGACCTAGTCGCGGCGATGCGCGAACTGAATGCCGCCGGCGCTCAATGGGTGCTCGTCACTCAAGGCGCCCAGGCCGTTTGGCTGACATCGGCGACCGAGTGTTTGCGGTTTCAGCCACCGACAATCACGCCGGTCAATCCAATCGGTTCGGGCGATTCTCTGGCAGCCGGCATCGGTTGGGGACTGGCGAATGGGGACGACATCACGCGGGCGGTGCAACTCGGCATCGCTGCGGGGGTCGAAAATGCACTGCAACTGCTCCCAGGACGGGTCGCGGCCGAAGCGGTGATTGAGCGTGCAAAGGCGATTGATGTGGAATCCTATCGCTAACGCAGATTCAACCAGGGCTGGTGGTTGCAGCCAAATGACGATCCGATAGACTGAGGACTGTCCGTTTGACCCGCCATTTGTCCCACCGCAGTTCCCATGAATTCACCGCTGCCGCTATTGTCCGTAGATGATGTTCGTCAGTACATCACCGAGAACCTCCGTGCGGCTGATTTTGCCGACAAACGGGTGTTATTGATCGTTCCCGATGCAACGCGGACCGCGCCGTTGCCGTTGCTATTCGAGGCTGTGCACGGCCAATTGTCGTCGGCTGCGGCTAAAATTGATGTGCTCGTAGCCCTGGGGACACACCCGGAAATGCCACAGGCCGATATTCGGCGGTTGTTGGGGATTTCCGACGCGGACAGCCGCGGGCGATACGCCGACGTGGAGCTGTTCAATCACGAATGGGACCGGCCGGAATGCCTGCTTTCGCTGGGCACATTGAGCGAAGCGGACACGCGCGAGATCTCTGGAGGCCTGTTGGAAGAGGCGGTCGATGTCGCTATCAATCGCCGTATTGCCGACTACGACGTACTGTTGGTGCTCGGACCGGTGTTTCCGCATGAGGTTGTGGGGTTTTCGGGAGGGAACAAATACTTCTTTCCCGGGATCGGTGGCGCGGAGATTTTAAATTTCTTTCACTGGCTCGGCGCGCTAATAACCAATGCTTCCATCATCGGCGTCAAAGAGACTCCCGTGCGGAAGGTCGTCGACCGTGCCGCGGCGCTGATTCCTGTCGAGCGGCGCTGTCTGGCGTTTGTGGTGGCGCCCGATGCGAGTCTGTACGGCATGTTTTATGGGACGCCGGAATCGGCTTGGAATGATGCGGCTGATTTGTCGGCGCAAGTGCATATGCGCCGCGTGCCGAAACCATTCCAAATGGTCCTGTCCTGTGCGCCGCCGATGTATGACGAATTGTGGGTCGCCGGCAAATGTATGTACAAGCTCGAACCGGTTGTGGCCGATGGCGGGGAGTTGATTATCTACGCGCCGCACATGCATGAGATTTCGATCACGCATGGGCCGTTGATCGAAGAAGTCGGATACCACGTGCGAGATTATTTCACCGCACAGGCAGAACGATTTTCGCACATCCCCCGCGGCGTCTTGGCGCACTCCACGCACGTGCGGGGTGGTGGGACATTTGTAGACGGAGTCGAACATCCGCGCGTGCAAGTGACCTTGGCCAGTGGGATCCCACGAGAAACGTGTGAACGAATCAATCTGGGCTATCGCGATCCCAGTACAATCAACGTCGAGGATTTTGCGAATCGTGAAGATGAAGGTGTATTGTTGGTCCGTAAGGCGGGCGAAATGTTGTACCGGCTTGAGGATTAGTTCTTATCCAGGTGCGCGGCGTCGCACCTGTTTGTCATGACCTATCGATAACGAGAAACGAACGAACCGAGATGAGTGAACAACCGGAGATTTCGCGGCGGCTGGAGGTCGCCCTGACAGTGACACAGGCGGCCGCGGAGTTGATCATGCCGCACTACCAATCGGCCGATTTGGCGGTGGAGAGTAAAGGGGACGAAAGTCCTGTAACCGTGGCGGACAAAGGGGCGGAAAAACTCATTCGCGAACGGCTCTTTGATGTCTTCCCCGACGATAGCGTGCTGGGAGAAGAATTTGACGATGTCGAGGGGACCAGCGGATACCGTTGGGTCCTCGATCCGATCGACGGCACAAAATCGTTCATCCACGGTGTGCCCCTGTTTGGCACGTTGGCTGGTTTGGAATACGACGGTCGCTTGGTGGCGGGCGTTTGCCGGTTTCCCGCACTGAATGAAGTCGTCTATGCCTCGCTGGGAGAAGGTGCCTGGTGGCAACGTCGCGACCAAAAACCGGTTGCTGCGCGCGTCAGCGATATTTCGGATATGTCGCAGGCCCTGTTTTGCACTACGACGATCACCCGTTGGGAACAAATCGGGCGTACCGAAGCGTTTCACGACCTCTGTACCAAATCGAAACTGACCCGCGGTTGGGGCGACTGTTACGGACACATTCTGGTCGCAACCGGACGGGCGGAGGTGATGATTGATCCCGAATTGAGTGCCTGGGATTGTGCCGCCTTGATTCCGATCATGGTCGAAGCGGGGGGCGACTTTGTCGACTGGAAGGGCAAACGTTCAATGCATTCTGGAAACGGGTTGTCGGTCAATGCGGCATTGAAGGATGAGATTTTGGCGATTTTGCAATAAGGCATCAGCCGCAATGCGTACCCCCCGGCGGAGTCGGGGGTTGAGGGAAAACGGAATCGTTTCACAGTCTCGACCAGCAGTCCCTGGTTTTACCGGGGAAAGGACAATTCATGTTCGCAGCCCCGGCGCCTCCACACGATGGTCTGAGTTCGTACGACTACATCGCAGTCGCAATGTATTTGCTGGGAACGATTGGCATCGCACTGTATTTTGCGAAGCGGCAAGGATCGACGGAAGAGTTTTTCCTCGGCGGCCGGAACATGCCTTGGTTCGCTGTCGGCTTGAGCATCATGGCGACGTTGATGTCGACGATCTCGTACTTGGCGCAACCGGGAGAGCTGATCAAAAACGGCATCACGATGTTAGTCGGCACCCTGGCGGTGCCGCTCAATATCCTCGTGATCTTTATGCTGTTCGTACCGTTCTTTATGCGGTTACGTCTCACCAGTGCGTATGAATTTCTGGAGTTGCGTTTCAACTACACCGCCCGCGCAATGGGAGCAGCGCTGTTTGTATTTATGCGACTGGGCTGGATGGGGGTCGTGGTTTATACCTCGTCGATGGCGCTGACAGCGATGACGCGGGGGAACATACCCCAGGAATACCAAAGCGCGCTGATCTATTTTGTGATCGTCGGCGTGGGTGTTTTCGCCACCGTCTATACCGCTGTAGGCGGAATGCGGGCGGTGATTTGGACGGATGTGGTGCAGTTCTTAGTGCTGTTTGGCGGCACGCTGATCACGTTGGGTTATATTGCCACCACAACCGGCACGGGGCCGGCACATTGGTGGGAAACCGCTTCGACCGTAACGGAATCCCACGCAAGTCCACCGATTTTCAGTTGGGACATTCGAGTACAGCGGACCATGGTCTGGGCGATTTGCATGGTCTTCTTCTGGACGATCTGTACGCACGTCTCGGACCAAGTTGTGTTACAGCGATATTTTTCAACCAAGTCGTTAAAGGCGGCCCGCAATAGTTATCTCTTGGCGGCGGGGGCGGATTTTGTCGTGTTGGTCCTGCTGGCACTTTGTGGTTTGGCGTTGATGTCGTTCTACTTGGAACACCCCACGTTCTTGCCGCTCGATGCCGATACGGGCGAACACGTTTCAGTCTCTTCAAATTTTGCGGATAAAGTCTTCCCCTACTTTATCGGCCATCAACTTCCTCCCGGTGTCGGAGGTTTGATTTTGGCAGCTTTGATTGCCGCAGCCATGTCGAGCATCGATTCGGGAGTGAACTCCGTTTCGGCCGTCATCACCACCGACTTTTTCGCTCGGTTGAATCCCCAGGGGGCGGAGAAGATGAGCGAATTGAAGTTGGCCAAAATCCTCACGATCACCATCGGAATGATCTCAACCGGCGTCGCCTGTTGCGTGGCCTATATCGTGATCTCTCACAAAATTAATATCTTTGAAGTGATGCAACCCGCCTTCAATATGTTTTTGGGGCCGCTGGCGTCGCTGTTTGTGATCGGCATGTTCCTGCCACGGTGCACAGCCCGCACCACGATTCCGGCGGTTATGCTGGGTACGGTGGTCGCGATTATTTGGAGCTACTGGAAACCGATCGCCGGATTGGATTATTGGAAGTTGATTAACGAGGAATGGGATGCGAGCGTGGTCATTGATAATGCGCCGACATTCACATTATCGACGACGGTTCCCTTTCTGGTCGCGGTGATTTCCGCAGGGATTCTGAGCCTGATTTTCGAATCGAGTACGCCGCACTCCGGATCTGGTTACACCTGGTATCAGATCATGAAACGGGATCCAGATGCTCCCAATGTTTCGACGACAGAAAAGTAACCGATGCACAGCTAATCCGTAGGTTGTAAAAAAGCCTCACGCCAAGCCGCTAAGCTCGCAAAGAGATTTGCGTTGTCGATGTGCATGGCCTCGGTTTGTGTTGATTGCGTCTAACTTGTCGAAACATCTCTCTTACAAAAATGCCATCCTCACCGCGCAGCCGCCATCCCTGATTCCGTTTATCCCGATCACTCCTTTGCGGGCTTGGCGGCTTTGCGTGAGTATTTTTTTCCTGTGAGTTGAAGCGGCGAGTTGACCACTATCGCACTCGCGGTATTCCCGCCGTCAGTTCTCCGCCGCGATCGCGACGCCACACAAGACCGGTCGTCCTACTCCGGGGGTGAGTGAGATTTTTAGTTCCTCGGTGATCGCAATCTCTTTGAACTCCTTGACCAAGATCCGCTGCGAGCCGCCCGCTGCTTTTGCGACGTCCAAGTCGGCAAGGAGCTGCTGATCCTGCAATGACACATTGAATTGACGATGTCCTGCGGAGGTGTCATTCGGTTCGGCAAAATAGAGACGCACCGTGTAGTTACGGGGTTGCTTGGCACGACCGGGGAGTTTAATGGTGATCTCCTCCGCTCCCTCGACTCCCGAAGCGGCGACCCATTTCAGGTCGCTGCCATGGATCCGAGCAGAGTGATTGCGATAGTAACTCGGATTGTCGCCGGTGACTTTCACTTCAACGTCGGGAGACGTCCCGCCGACACTGGGGTAATCCAACCACATCATGCCGGTCTCATCGACACGGTCCCCAGGGGCGCCGAAGTTGACCGCAAGTTGCCGTGGCTGGACGTCCGGTTTTTTCAGAGCGCCGTAGGTCCATAAATCGGCATCGGGAACGTGCACCAGCGCCAGCGATGTGAAAATGGAATACCCACACACACAACCATGCGCCATGTTGGGAGCATTCAACACACCACCGGCCGGGATCAGGCTGTTGCGACACCCGGAACGAAACCCGGTCAGCCGCGAGGTTGTGCCGGTCTCCACATCACAAAAACCAGCATCCCCTGCGCGAAACGTCAACAAATGTTCGTTGGCAATTGCGTAATTGCAATGATGCCCTTTTTTTGTGAACTCCCAGTCAATCTCCTCATCCGTCACCGGATGTTTGCGCTGGATCGACTCGCCGGTTGCGATGTTGTAGGCCAGTCCTGGACCGCGCTGGTCGATCACTTGATCCTTCCACAAAATCACGCGGTCCCACAGGTTTTCCGGATGGCCGGCAAAGCCTTTCCCTTGAGCATACTTCCGCCACAGCTCTTTGCCATCCTTGCCGCGATAGGCGATCATCCCCTTGTTGTTGGAGACCATCAGCACGTCGTTCTCCTGGGAATAACTCAGCCAGGTGGCAATCATGTCGGTCGTGTACCGCCAGAATTCTTTGCCGCTGCGAACATCCATAGCAACGACATCCCGGTCGGGGCCTGCTTCGGGAATTTTTCCGCGGCGTTTCCAGTCGAGATACAGATCTTGAATCATGCCATCAAAGCAATACAACTTGCCGCCGTTGATGGCGACGAAGGGGAAACTAAACTTGGCTGTTTTCTTCCAGACGGTCTCCCCGCTATTGCGGTCGATCGCTTGCAACTCGACCGGCAACCGTCCCTTGCCGGGGACTTCGCGAAAGACTTCTGCGATCAACAGATCCTCATAAACGCGAAACCGGCCCCATTGCCCCTCAGCTTTAGGCAACGTGAATTCTGACATCACTTTGCCGGTGGCGGGGTCGTAACGACGGCAGACCTGCTCATTGACGAGGTAGATTCCATCTTCCATCGCAACGAAATTGAAGCCGGCTATGACTTCCTCGAAATCATTACCGCGACGACCAGGTTGGATTTCGTCACTATCTTTGAGCGGCATTTGCCACAACACACGGCCGGTGTAGATATCGACGGCCGACAATTTATTCGGACCCTGCAAAAACATTCGCCCGCCGATCACGGTCAAGCTTGGGCCCCAATAGTGGCGGTTATAAAACAAATCTCCGTCCGCCGCCGGTCCGCCAAACCACAATACGCCCAGCGGCGCTTTGACCAGCTTGTCTTTGGACATCAACGTGTTGGCGGTGTCGCCATATTCGTGTGTCCAATCAGCTGCACCGGGCAACGAACCTTCACGGGAAATCGAGGAGAGATCCCCCACACGACGGACTTCGGCGTTCGCTAATCCTAAAGCGGCGACAAAATGCACAAGCATCTCGTGCTCGACATCTGAGGTCGCCAAGTAAGCCGCGCCGCCGTAGGGTCGAAGGATTTGAAATGTCTTTTGAATCACGCTTGCCGCATCAGAAATATCACCCGACTGCGCATCTTCGGACGTGATCAACGACGCCATGTAGGGCGGCAATCCGAACTCCAACGGCCGGCCGACATGCGCCGAGACGCGCGTGCCATAGACACCGGCAGCATCCAATTTGCGACGGACGGCATCGATTTTTGCAGCGTCCTGATCGACGGCAATCACCGGCAACTGCGATTGAAGTAGCAACTCCTCGATCAAACCGCCGTCGGAGACGCCCATGACGAGGGCATACCCAGTATCCGACGGTGACGCTTTGAGTAATGCTGCAACCTTTTCCGCAGTGGCGGCATCAGTTGATGCAAGCTCCACACTCTCTGGTTTGTGGTGTCGCGGATCGGTTTTTTCGGCACCAAAACAATAGAATTTCCCCTCCTGCGTCACAACAAACAATTTGTCAGCAGCCGCGACCATCGACGTCGGTGTTCCCTCAATCGCGGCGGACCATGTTTTGTTTGCCGGAGAATTCTCCGTGGGCAAATCGATGGCGAAGACTTGTCCGGCCTGATATCCATACAAACGATTGCCGGCCTTGAGGTGGATCGTCAGCGGGTTGTCCGCCAACCATTTGGCTGCATCGCCCTCGGCTTTTCCCACAATGTCGGCGTAGGACAATTCCCATTTCTTGGCTAAGGATAACTGTTTGACCAGTTTGCCGCGACGGTCTTTGGTCTCTGTGTATTGGGGATCCGCCAAATCCAAGGCAACCACGTTCCCCCCTTGGACACCGTAGACCGTATTATCCGCCACCACAGGTCGCCGTGCTTCGACAGCTGCTAGGAGTTGATCCTGGACGTGAAAAATCTTCTCGCCATGAAACAACCAGTCACCGGCTGCAATGGCATGAAAATCAGTCTTGCCGCGGGAATCGTACTTCATCCCAATTGGTTTTCCCGTGCTGAGCGAACGGGCCAGCACCCTCTCACGGCCACAGGGCAAGAACAGTCGGTCACCGGCGACGACGGCATAGCCTTGCGGTGCGGAATCCGCGAGCACGGTGCTTGTCAGGTGCGGCTTCTCATCAGTGGCGTCTGCGTTTTGCAGATCGAGCGTGTAAAGCATCACTCCTTCAAACGGCCAGACACCGGTTGTGAATTGGATTTTGCCGTCGCTCAAAACCGGTCCGCCCCGCATGGGCCATACCGATGTCAACCGGCCATTGCCGATCACCTTGCGATTTGTGGGAGCTGTATCGTGCTGCCAAACGACGGTACCCGTTTCAGCATCGAGGCAATAAAACACACCATCATCCGCGCCGAAATACAACCGGCCTTCGGTGAACACCGGGGCGAATCGAATCGGGCCTCCGGCGAAAAATTTCCATTTCTCATCCCCGGTCGATGCCGCGATCGCCGTCAGCGAATCATTCCGTGCGGAGCCAACATACAGCGTGTCGCCAACCACGATCGGTTCATACCCCGCATCGAATTGCAAACGCGGATCTTCGGGCCATGCGGGGGCCGAAGGGGGACGTTGGAGTGTCCATTGCAGATGCAACTTTGCCGGGAGTGCATCGGGCGCAGCAGCGCTCCGCTGACTATCGTACCGCCATGTCGGCCAATCCCCAGCAACGACCGTTGAGAGGCCGGCCCACAAATACCCCACAAAAAGCAGTCCCGCCAACGTGATCCGCAACATGGCTGTTTCCCCAATCGTTGTATTGCCAACTCTTACCATTCGGGCGCGAACAAATAACGTCCCACTGCCTCTTCTGATGAGATGCGTCGGACTTAATAACTGTTTGTATAATTATCGTACCGGCAACGGACGGCGGATGGCACCGCGCTGCTGAAAAAATATGTGCCAACCACCGGCAATGTGAACGTTAGATGAACTTTCGTTAACACGCGCTGGCCCTTCGAAGTTCACCCTTTTTCCAGACTGTGCTCAATGGCTTCTAGTCGCGCTGAAATTTGCCGCAGATAGTCAATGATCACCGCATGCGTGTATTTTGCATCAATACCCACCGGAGAATCCGGGCTACTCAGTTTTTCAATCAGGCTGTCAAAATCAGATTTCGGTTTGGACAATGGATCGGAAGTGTTCATTTTTCTGCCTTGTCGTAAGTACCTGTCGGCTGTGGTAAACCCTTGAACTATCGGATTTAGGGGATTGCGACTCGGAATTCAACGGGGACACCCAGCGCTGCCAAAATGGCGTTGCCAATACCTAGGTCAGCGGGTAACTTTAGTATGGTGTGGGCTGACACGACTAGGAATGCTCCTGGTGATCTTGGACTGAAATAAGAGGAGCGTCGGTGAAGGAACCTCACTCACACGTTGGCTCAGCAGACGATTCATTATTTGATCAGATTGCAGATGAGATCACCGACCGGTTCAGCCGGGGCGAAACGCTAGACGTTGAAGAATTCGTCACTCGTTATCCGCAATTTGAGGAGGTCATCCGCCAGCTATTTCCGGCATTGGCCGCATTGGCCTCGCCTGAGTCAACCCAGTTTCGTGACGACGATCATCCTGAATCGACCGAAAAGATCATTGGCGATTTTCGTCTGATCCGCCAAATTGGCCGCGGCGGCATGGGGATCGTTTACGAGGCTCAACAAATCTCCTTGCAGAGACGGGTGGCACTCAAGATCCTGCCATTTGCAGCGGTCCTCGACCCGCGTCAATTGCAGCGATTCAAAATCGAAGCACAGGCCGCCGCTGGACTGCATCATCCGCACATTGTGCCGGTCCATTCTGTCGGAACCGATCGCGGCGTGCACTATTATGCGATGCAATACGTCGACGGACAAGATTTAGCAACGGTCCTCAAGCAGTTGCGACTCTCCTTGGTCGACGGCCAAATCGCCGAGCTCCCGGCAGTCACACGCGTCAAAAATGCTGGTTCATCGCAGGAAGCTGCGAAGTGTGAGATGATCCTCGATCCACAGGCCGGTGGAACCTCGTTTGACACGCAGGCGCACGAAGCAGAGACGGCAGCGCGCGTGGTCGAAACAAATCGCATTCAATGTCACACGACACAATCGCTGGCTGATCGTCACAACCGCTTTCGTACGATCGCTGAGTTGGGCATTCAGGCGGCCGAGGCATTAGATTATGCACATCAACGGGGAATCATTCATCGCGACATCAAACCGTCGAATCTGTTGATCGACGGAGAGGGAGTGCTTTGGATCACGGATTTTGGCTTGGCCCAAATGGAATCTGAAGGCAACCTCACCATGACGGGTGACTTCATTGGGACGCTACAATACATGAGTCCCGAACAGGCACTGGGACATCACGAATTGGTCGATCAGCGGACCGACATCTATGCACTTGGGGTCACGCTTTATGAATTGCTGACCTGTCAGCCAATGCTCCCCATGGCAGATAAAGCTGTCATGCTTAAAAATATTGCTGTGGAAGAACCGCCGCTGCCCAGCAGTTTCGATCGCACGGTTCCAGCTGACTTGGAGACGATCGTCCTCAAAGCAACGGCAAAAGACCCCGCGGCACGGTATGCTTCAGCAGGAGCGTTGGCCGATGATTTGCGACACTACCTGGAACTACGGCCCATCCTCGCAAAACGGCCGGGGGTTTGGGATCGATTTGCCAAGTGGTCGCGACGGAATAACACGCTCGTCTCATCCATAGCTGCGATCTTGCTGATGGCAGTAGTTGCGCTTTCCCTCAGCATGTTTTTTGTGGCCCGTGCCTATCAAGCAGAGTCGAAGCAACGGAAAATTGCCGAGCGGCAATCACGTCGCGCCGACGACAATCTCACGCACGCCCTGAAGGCTGTCAACGAAATGCTCACCGAGGTCGCCTCGGATGAAATAGTCGACGTTCCACAAATGGCAACCGTCCGGCGGGAGTTATTGCAAAAGGCGGTCAACTTTTTAGAGCACTTGTCAGCTGCCGAGGGGGACGTCCCAACCGTACATTACGAAACAGCAAGAGCCTACGTGAAAATCACCAACATTCACGAAGCATTGGGCGAATTCGAACAAGCTGAGCAGACCGGCAAGCGTGCGATCGCGATGCTCAAAAAGTTGATCGCCGCAAATCCACGAAATGCCGTCTACCGCGACACGCTGACTGAAGCATATGGATACCTGGGGACATCCTATTTCCAACGTCGGCCGACATATATGGATGATGCACTGGCCACCTGTAAATTGCGGCTGGATGAAACTCAGAGTCTGGTGGAGGATTTCCCAGGCGAACTTCGATTTCGTCGTCGTTTCGCAGAAGTTAATACCGACATGGGCAATTTCCACTGGGAAGCCCAGCATCAACATGAAGCGGAAATCTATCTGCGCAAGGCGGTGCGTATTTGGAACGAGATAAAGTCTGAGTATCCCAACGCCGCCGATGGACCGGACGAAGCGCATTGTCGCCAATGGTTGGGAACGATGTTGCTGCGCACGTTACACTTTGATGAAGCCGAACTGGAGCTGTTGTTCGCAAATCGTGTCTATGAGCAATTGGTGCAAGACCAACCCAATAACACGGATATCCGCGGGCGACTCGCCCAGAATCGGTCCTATTTGGGGCAGCTTTATTTTCGACAAGGGGACTACAACCGCTCCGGTGAATTTCGGCGAAAAGCGACTCAATTGCGGGAATTGCTCGCCGAGGAATTCCCCAACGTTTACGAGCATAAGCGTCGCTTGGCGATCTGCTATGAAAATCTGATTTTAACGCTTGGAAGAGAACAGAAGTTTGATGAAGCCCGCGTGCAAATGGAAAAACAGCGAATATTGCGCCGGGATATTTCGATACGCTTTCCGCAACTCCCTGGAAAACCAGGGGGAATCGGCTGGGGACCCTGTGACTTGGCGACAATGATGTATGACACAGGCCATATCGATCTTGCGCGGCAATATTTTTCTCAAGCCTTGCAAGACTTTGAAACGGACGTGGAACATTTCCCACAACATTTTAAAGCACAACATTGGCTGTCGTGGTTACTCGTAAGATGTCCGATCAGCGAACTTCGTGATCCGCACAAAGCGCTTCCGCTTGCAAAACAAGCCACCCTGACGAGGCCTGACGATGGCGATGCCATGTGCGTGTTGGGCGTGGCGGAATATCGCTGTGGCCAGGTTGAACAAGCCGTCACCACATTGAATCGAGCGATCGAACTATCTAATAACGACGCCGCGGTCGTCGCCCAATACGTACTCGCCATGATCGACTGGGAACAAGATCGTCGCGACGAAGCGGTTCGCCGGTTCTCTGAGACTGCAACTCTCAAGTCCGCGGCGCTAGAGCACGATCCGACTCTGAAGTGGATGCACGACGAAGCAGCCCTGCTCTTAGACCTGACGACCAACGGCAAATGATGTCGACAGCCATACGCGCAGCATCGCGCCGCAAAATCATCGCTACCATTGTGCGCGACCGGTCAGATCGTCAACATACTATCGTGTTCACAACAATTTTCCTGTTATTCAGCTTTGATTAGGCACTATGACCGACACACTCGACGTCCATCCCGCCTCGCCCGATGAAGTCGTTGTTGCCCACCGCAATGTTTACGATATCTGGAGCAAAGGCCGTTCACTCGAAGAACATATTCAATACCGCCTCAATGCCGATCCGCACCGTCGGGCGACATGGTTTGTGGGCTGCGCCGGCAGGCATGTTGCAACTTCGCTGGGAAGCTATCCCGTCGAGTTTCAAGTGCGTGGCGAAACAATTCCCGGTTTTGCAATCGGGTCAGTCTACACCTGCGGCGAATATCGTGGCAAAGGCTACGCGGCAAAGCTGATTGAAGGGGTCGAGCAGCAACTCGCCGAGCGCGGTATGCGGTTGTCAATTCTTTATTCCGACATCGCCGCCGAATATTACGCCGCAATGGGCTATCGACTCTGCCCCGCCTCGGCCGGTTGGCGTTATCTCTCCACGGTCACCAAGTCGAACACCGACGAGATTTTGACCGAATTCCAGGAAGCCGACGACTTCGCCGCGATGTCGGCCATGTACCACGACTACCATGGAGCGACACCGTTTTCGATTCGCCGCAGCGACGACTATTGGCGGGCGATGTCCAGCAAGTTTCCCGAGGACCGCTTTTTCTGGTTGAAAGCCGAAGACGGATCGAACCGCGGCTACGTCCGTTTGACTCCGGATCCCCACGGCTGGCGCATCCTAGATTACGCCTGTGCGGACCAAACCAATGAATCGTTGTCGGCATTGTACCAAGCCGTACTGTCCCTGACTGCCGGATGGGACGTCGATCGCTGCGGGGGTTGGTTGCCGAACAATCCGATCACAAACGATCTCTTCGAAGTGAAGGACCGCAAATCAGAAATCACGATGATCAAATCGCTCGACCCAGCGCTGGTGATCGACGACGAAATCATCGCCGCCGCTGATCGTTTCTGTGAAATGGATCACGTGTAGGCGGGGAGACGGGGAGGCTTAAGGCGTGAGGTGACAGGCCTGAGGGCTGGTTGATGCAGGTCGGTTAAACTGCTGTGAGCCTTATAGAGATTGATCGATTTCCCTTCGACTTCTCAACGGCCAACCCTCACGCCTGTCGCCTCAAGCCTCAAACCTTATCCCACTTCATCGACCACCGGTAAGCAGCCGGGTAAGTCTTCGGCGTACCAAGTCTCGAGGACGTCTTGCCATTGTTCGTCACTACGCGCCACGGCGAAGGCGTTGCGCACCTGTTCGCCCTGGGGATGCAGCCGGGCGTATTTGATGCCGAATTTGCGCATCACGCCGCACGCGCGGTGCGGATCGTAGATTTCATGCGCCAATGCAAAATGTTCGCGGATCATATCCCGTTGTTCAAACACTGTTGGCGGAGGCAGTTCACGGCCGGCAAACAGGGCCCGGGCCTGCGCGAAGACCCACGGGTTTCCGATTGCCCCCCGCGCGACGGTTACGCCATCGACACCGGTGTACTGCATCATTTCCAAACAGGCGGCGGCGGAGAATAGATCACCGCTCCCCAGCACCACACGCGGGCCGGCATGTGTTTTTAATTCGCGGAGAAATTCCCAACGGCTCGGTCCGTCATAACGCTGCATCACCGTCCGGCCATGCACGGTGATGGCAGCGACGCCAATTTCATAGGCGGCATCGAAGATCTCGTAAAACTTGTCGCGACTTTCCGCTGAATCGTCGATCCCCCGTCGCATCTTGACCGTCACCGGAATCGCATCCGGGACTGCATCACGCACACGCTGCATGATTTCGATCGCTGTCGCCGGTTGGCTGAGATGAAAACCGCCGCGACAACGGCCGAGCACTTTTTTCACCGGACATCCAAAGTTGATGTCGATCACGTCAAAACCCGCTTCGACAAGCCGCACCGCCGCCGGACCAAACTGCTCTGGCTCCGCCCCCATCAACTGGCCGCCGACAGGATGTTCCTCAGCGGAAATCATCAAATGATGCCGCGTCTTCTCGCGGTTTTTGAGCGACGTGATAAACCGATCCAACATCACTTCACAAATCGTATACGGCGCCCCGCACCTCCGGGCGATCACACGCATTGGCCAATCGCTATACCCCGAAAGCGCCGCCTGCACGACCGGAAAGTCGAGCGCCAGCGGGCCAATTCGTAACGGTGAAGTCAACGTCTTGGTCATGCAAACATATCGCCAACTAATAGATTCCCAAACCGACGGCTTTGCCGTCGTTCACAGTTCTCCGGTCGCAACGCAAGCTACGCCAGTTGCCCCTGCCCTTCATTCTTCTTCAGCGCGCGTCCGCAATACTAGCCAGCACCTCGAATAAAACCCAATCCAAGACCTCGACCCATTCAACCACGACAACTAGAAACACCCCATTCGCCCCAGCTTGACTGTGTCTGGGCAATTCAGAACCGCCTCGTACGGTGGACAGGATTGCACCTATTTCGCAGTTTTGGGAAAATACAAAAACCTTTCCGGCTGTTGCTTGACGATTGGCCCGCGAAACCAAATCATGGACGCCAGTAATTACCCCTAGGGCGCGGCACAGACCATTCGCGGTCATCGCGTCCACTGAAATTCGATCGTTCCCTGACTTAAGCTCGTAATCGACTGGGAACATCTTGGCGTAGCGGTTGTGGCATTTCAAGCATATGCCGTGCGGCGGACCAATTCTAAGTTCGCTGAATCGAACGCCCCCAAAATTATCATTGTTGTGCTCAAGTTGTTGCTATTGGCGAACATCAAGACAGAGCGTCACGGCAGACCCACTGAACAGATTTTGTACTCAGGCAAGTTTGTAAACCTTTCGTGTTCACAAGCCGCCCCATGCAGAGTTTGCTCTCAGCACCAGACTAACAAGGAGAGTCTCTTTGTCCAAGACGTCCCCCTACTGCATCGTCAGCCGGTTATTCGTTTATTCAATTCTCGTATTTGCTACATCGAGTCATTTCGCCGTCGCCGCTGACAGCCAGCCTACCGACATGACGGATGACATGGCGCAGCTGGATATACAAGTCGGTTTAGAACCGGGAAACATTGCTCCCACATTCACAGCGACCGATTTGGATGGCAAGACCATCGACCTCCAAAAAATCGCCGGCGAATCGAAGTACATTCTGCTCGATTTCTGGGCCTCTTATTGCGGACCGTGCCGGGCGGAATTCCCGCACTTGCGGAAACTCAATGCGGATTACAAAGATCGCGGTTTACAGATTATCGGCGTCTGTTCCGATACCGATCGCGACACGGCAGCGCGAGCGGCTGAACAAGCTGAGCTGAACTACCCGCATGTGTATCATGCGGATCAGGCCCAACAATCGGTCACCACTCTGTATCAAGTAACGGGCATTCCCCAGACGTATATTTTAGATAGCAACTTGCGCGTCGTCGCCAAGGGCTTGCGGGGATCGTCACTCGAACACCGGATCGAAGAACTGTTCCTCGACGCCGATCTGGCGAACCTCAAGCCCAACGATCAAGTGGTTGTCGCTAAGGACAAAGCACCGCTCAAAGTGATCAACGATGTGCTGGCCGAACTCCCCAAAGGGCAACAACTCAAAGTGGTGTCGACCCAAGGAGATTGGATTTGGACCTATGTCGATCGAGATGGCAAGCGAACCAAAGGTTGGATCAACGCCAAGCTGATTGCCCTGGCCAATGATTCCGAAAGTCCCGCGCAAGCCAAAGATGAAGCGCTGGACGGTCATATGAGCGGCAGCAAGGCGGATTCTGCTGGCAACAATGTGCTGCTGACTTCTGAGCAAGGTTCCAGTGAAGGGAAAGTGAAACCGGCGAAATTAGAATCCCCCGCGCCGCCCGCCCCTGCCACTCCCGAACCGGCCGATTGGGAATTACAAAATCCGGATGAAATGCCACGGCTGTTTGAATTTGCCGGGACACGTAATTTGAAATCTGACCTGACCGATGAAGCGGTCGGTGAAATTGGCCGCTTCAAACTCACGGGAACCGATATGACCTGCGCGGCGGTTGCTCCCGACGGACGCTTTGTCGTTTCGGGTGGGAATGACTCCGTGATTCGCTTGTGGGATGCGGTCACCGGTCGGGAAATCCGACAATTCAAAGGACACGAAGCCAAGATTTTAACGTTGGCTTTCTCAGCGGACGGACAGCACATTCTGTCGGGAAGCACCGATGCCAGCGTACGGTTGTGGGATGTGGAGTCGGGCAGCCAACTGCATTCTTATACGGGCCATGAATCGGATGTGATCAGCGTTGCGTTTGCGCCGGGGGGACGTTTTGCGACGTCGACCGGTCGGGACAATACATTGCGGATGTGGAAGTTACCCGCCGCAACCATGCACACCCAATCCGAGAACGTCCCGGCCGATCATATTGTCCGGCGACTCATTGTGGATGAGCCTAAACAGATCACTGCTGCCCAGGTCGACCCCAAGACCCTCGATGGCGAAGTGAAGCTCAACGCGGCCGGTCATATTGTGGCAATCGATTTTCGGACGTCGCGTGCCAACAACGCCACGTTGAAACAACTTTGCGATTTGAAACATTTGGAAACTCTCTATATCTACGGTCCAAACATCACCGATGCCGGTTTGGAGTCGCTGCGCGGCCTGACGCAACTGAAGCATCTCTGGTTGACGGCCACGAACATCACCGATGCCGGGATGCGTTCACTGAGCGGTCTAGGTCAATTAGAAAGCCTCGTCCTCTCGCATTGCGATGGCGTGAGCGATGCCGGATTGGCTCACATCGAGAAATTGACCACGCTCAAAGACTTGTGGCTCAATGAAACGCATGTGACCGACCGCGGCTTAAAGCACCTCGCTGGGATGACGGATCTGGAAATGCTGGTCCTGCCCGGAAACGACGGCATCACCGATGACGGGTTGAAGCACCTCAGCAAATTGACCAACCTACGGGACCTGTGGCTCAACGGCGCGAACGTCAGCGACAAAGGTTTAACACTTGTGGCTCAGTTGGACCGGCTGCAATTTGTCGACGCCGGCCAAACACAAATCACAGCCATGGGTGCCCGGCAATTCCAACAGCAATTGCCGTCATGCGACTTGGAGTACTAATTCCCGATAGCGACCGGCAGCCTGCCGGTTGTGCTCTCGCTGAGAAGAACATAGAGAGCGCTGAATGGATGTACGAATCTGTCGTACTGCATAGAACCAGAGACGTCTGGGTGGCTGGGGACGGACGAAGTCCGCCCCCAGTTTCTAAGGCGTAGGGACGTCAAACGACCTGGGGCGAGCGAATGCTCGACCCCAGCCACACAGAGACTGACATTTTTCGCTAGTCTGTGCCCTACGGCACTGTGCGGGTGAGAATTGCGTGTTGAGTCGACGCGCAGTTAATTGGCTCGTTAGAATCACGGTTTCTCTGAATAACCAGCCACCGTGTTCGACGGACTGATATGCCGACTCGCATTCGACAACTTCTGGAGATGATCCGCTTTAGCCATACGCTGTTTGCGCTGCCCTTTGCGCTGTTGGCAGCGGGGATGGCGTGGTGGAAGAATAGCCAAGAGGGCATCCCCTTTCGCTGGCAGGACCTAGCGGGCATTTTGTTGTGCATGGTGTTCGCGCGGTCGGCGGCGATGGCCTTTAATCGGCTGGCGGACCGGAAAATCGATGCGGACAATCCTCGCACGGCCGGTCGGCATTTGCCCGCCGGGTTATTGTCGTTGCCAACCGTCGTGACTTTCACGGTCATCTGTGGCGTGGGGTTTGTAGCTTCGACGCTGCTATTTCTGCCCAACCGTTTGCCGCTGTTGCTCTCGCTGCCGGTGTTAGCGTTTTTGTGCGGCTACTCCTATGCGAAACGCTTTACCGCTTGGTGCCATTACTGGTTGTCCGCCGCATTAATGCTTTCGCCGATTGCCGCTTGGATCGCCATTCGCGGCAACGTCGAATGGCCGCCGGTACTATTGGGGCTGGTCGTATTTTTCTGGGTCGGCGGCTTCGACATTATCTACGCTTGCCAGGATACCGACTTCGATCGCGACCGGCGTTTGCACAGCCTTCCCGCGCGGTTGGGAATCCCAGCGGCGTTAAGACTGGCGATGCTCAGCCATGTGCTGATGGTGGTCTGCCTGTTCGGACTATGGTACGTTGCCGAGTTGGGGCCGGTGTTTTTCGTCGGAGCCTGCTTGGTTGCCGTCTTATTGGCCTATGAACATTGGTTGGTCCGCCCCGATGATCTGACACGGGTGAACATTGCTTTTTTTCAAGTCAACATCATCATCAGCATGGGGTTGTTGGTCGTGGGCCTCGCCGATTTGTGGTGGACGGCACACTAGCGCTCCTACGAGTCCTTCTATCACGGAGCATGACGTCCTATGTCACACGGAACCCTCTCGGCCAGCCAGTCGCAATCACAACTATCGACACCGCCCATCCCAATTTGGGTGGGCCTGCTAGGCGTTCTCTGTGCTGCGATGGCCGGGGGCATGGCTTGGGGCATTCGCGGGCAGTATGGACATGAATCGGGAGCAATGATTGCCGGCGCGCTGGTCGGCTTTACGTTGATCCTGTTTTTTGCTCCGCATATTACCAACCTCACGGGTGCCCGCGCGGTCGCCATGATGACGGTCGCTGTCGGCATCGGTGGGTCGATGACTTACGGCCAAACTGTCGGACTGACGCACGATGGCCCGCTGGTTGGCCATTGGGGGGCGCTGCGGTGGGGTCTGTTGGGGTTGTTCATCAAAGGGGGTATTTGGATTGCCATTGCCGCTACGTTTTTTGGCATGGGACTGGGAGGCAAGCGTTACCGCTGGTGGGAAATCGGTCTGCTGATGCCGGCGCTGATCTGCCTGATGTTTTTGGGCATCTGGGTGTTGAATACACCGTTTGATCCGGAAACGAAACAATTGCCTGCGCTTTATTTTTCAGACAGTTGGTTCTTTGAACCGGAACCAGAAGTTCTGCCCGATGGTTATCAACCGCTCAAGCCCCGCTTTGAAATGTGGGGCGGACTGTTGTTCGCTTGGATCGGGCTGACCGCTTATGTCAGCTTTATCCGCCACGATAAATTGGCGCGCAATTTGGCGCTGATCGGTTTTGTCGCCGGGGGCCTGGGATTTTCCGGCGGGCAATGCGTGCAAGCCTATCACGCATGGAATCCCGAAACCTTCCAAACCGAGATTTGGAGCACGATGCACATCAATTGGTGGAACATGATGGAGACCTCGTTCGGGTTGATCTTCGGCACAATTCTCGCCATCGGCGTCTGGTTCAATCGACACTTGATCTCCTCCGGCTCACAGTCTGACGAAGTGACCATTGCGCCGCCATGGGAAATCACATTGTGTGTGATTCATATCATCCTGCTCGTAGCGGCGGAGTTCTGGCCGCTGCCGAAGCAGATTTTCTGGCTGAGCCAAATCTATATCCAATGGGGACTGGTGATGTCGACGATTCCGCTGATCGGCATTGTCGGCGGACGGTATTGGCCCTACCTGATGACGCTCCCGGTGCTCACAATTCCGATCGCCGGCAAAACGATGAGGGGGTTGGCCTATGCAGGAGAGCCAACCATTTCCGTGGGATTCGGAGCGCTGGTGCTGATGGCGATTCCGATCGGCATTGCCACGATCGCAGCTGCGTTTTTGATTTCTGCGCAATTGCGCCGCCAATCGGTCCGGGCGATGGCCGCCTGGGGATTGTTGGTCACCTCGTGGCTGTTTTACGGACTCAACTGTGCGTTCTTTCATTTCGGCTGGCCCTGGAACTATTTGCTCCAATGGCCCCCGCAATTCGTAGCAATGATCGATTTCGTCCGCGACCGCAGCCAATGGGACGGCCGCACGCACAGCGGATTGATCTTTGCCTTGTTCGTGAGTTGTTTGACCGTGGCGTCGCTATGGGGTTTGGTATCGGCCTGGCGGCAGAAGAACGACCGAATTGTGGAAGAGGCGTGACGGTTCGCCAGATCGTCCATGGGGGCCGTTCCATAGGTGAATAATGAAATAGCGGCAGATTGAAAGGAAATCGTGCGACCATGAAGAGAATGCAGTTAAGAATGAATCGTGTCGCAGCGAGATGGTGTCACATTATGGCCGCAGTAACAATCATTGCTGCGCTGTCGATTTCGTGTATATCGAGTGCAGACGACGAATTGGTTGTTAACACCAAGGTAATACATGACAACGGCCGTGGTAGCATGGGCTCGATCGCGTTTTCAAGCGACGGCTCATGTCTTGTCGGTGTGAAAGACACGACTCGTCTTGCAAATCGATTGTTCGATTTTTTATCAAATCAATCAAACCACGTGTGGGAAGGAGAATATGTCGTATATGACGTACGCACGGGCAAGACGGATATCCTCCCAATTCCGGCCGGGAAATGTATTTCAGCACGAGTCGTACCGGTCGGGCGTGACAAAAATGGGAAAATTCCCGAGAGCGACGTGGTGTCGGTTCAACTAGTGTCCCCCAAACAATTGGGAGTCGAAGGAAATCGCTTCGATGGCATAAAGGTCAAGTCCGTGAAATCGGGGAAGACGATTGCAACGTTCCCGTTGAAAAAGGACAGTCCGAAGCACAACCTTTCAATTTCCGTCGATAGTGCATTCACCGCGCTGGCGATCTGCAACTATGAGCCACTCAAGGGAAACAAATATTTTTATCATCGCGGACGATTTGAGTTGTGGAGCTTGTCGGACCAGCAAAGACGGATCTCTCGCGATTCGGAAGACATCGGCTATTATTCCGTTGGGTTTTCGCCAGATGGAGCGACCCTCGCGCTCGGTGGCGGCAAGACGGTTACCGTGCCCAAAGCACTCACGTTCGGTAAAAGATCCGTGGTATTGGACGTGCCCAGCCACTCCGCAATGATCAACGTCTGGGGGGTTGTCGAGGGAAAGGAACTAAAAAGCTTCGCCTACGGCGAGACTCGCGGTATTCACAGCGTCGTTTTTTCTCGCGACGGCAAGATTTTGGTGACCGGCGATCTCGATGGGAGTCTCATGTGGTGGCGCGCCTCGACCGGCGAACAAATCGCGAAAGTGAAGCTGGATGTTCCAAAGCCGATAAAGGGTAGATCGTATGGCGGCCCTCGTATCTATTGTTGTGCGTTGTCGCCATCTGGAGAAACGCTTGCCGTAGGAGTCGGCAGTTGGAATCGCGGCTCTCGCTGGGGGGAAGTCCGCCTCGTCGATATGCAGTCGAAAAAGGTGTTTGCGACGGTTTGGGAAAATCACATTCAAGTCATCTTGAACG
The DNA here is from genome assembly GCF_007747995.1 of Symmachiella dynata. Lineage (NCBI taxonomy): Bacteria > Pseudomonadati > Planctomycetota > Planctomycetia > Planctomycetales > Planctomycetaceae > Symmachiella > Symmachiella dynata. The sequence continues at coordinate 5,528,340 of NZ_CP036276.1, forward strand.
TCCAGTTTTCCAATGACGGAAAGATGTTGGCTGCATCGTCCGTCGATGGGACGTTAATGTTGTGGGAATTGCGATCGGAATAGCCGATCATCGGATGATGTCCCGACCGTATACGTCAGATAATTGGCAATATGACGAAGTAGGCCGTCTTCCGGGGGTCACCAATGAGTTCAAGAAACCGTCATACAGTTGTTCATATCGTTATGGTGGCAATTTCAGCATATTGCCTTCCGGGTCCGCTTGTATCAATGGCGGACGACTCTAAATCAGCCGAAACGGTGTATAACTTTAGAGAAAAAATGTCGGAAACGAGTATCGACTTGTCATCCATCGCCTTCAGTGGTGACAGTTCCACGCTCGTGGTCGTCAAGAGAGTTGGATCACCGCGCAGAATCGTCTTGGAACAGTTGTTTGGGCACTGGCGCGGCGAGTTCGTAGTTTTCGACCTTTCGGCCAACACTCAACGGAGCGTGCAGATAAAAGACGGCCCGGGAGTCAGTGATTTCGCAGTCGTGATACCGATGATCAATGTCGATAAAACGCTCGTTCCGCCGAATGACGTATTGTATGTCCAAGGTTTGTCGTCCTGGGATTTACCACGCAAAAGTGCCTCGCGCCATACGGACGTCAAACTTGGTCTTGTGAGGTCCAATACGGTGATTAAGGAATTCCCCTACACAACGGCGCTGCCCACAAAATCGATTGCTATTGATTCAAAGATGACGCGTTTGGCGATTTGCAACTATGCTGACCAAACGACGCACCCGGTCCCGGGAGAGTTCGAGCTTTGGAAACTCAATCCTCCCGAGTTGTTAATTGAACACAAATCCGACCATACGATGTTCAATTCCACGACGATTTCGCCGGACGGCAATGTGGTCGTCGCTGGCGGGGGCGAATGGATTCCCGAGCGTAAGATGATATTGGGAAAACTTGTTGAATCCGGTCGGCTGTCCTATCGCGGAGAGCTGCAGTTTTGGAACACGGCGGATGGGAAAAAAATCCGCGAAATTCAAATCGAAGATCGAGCCGTTCGGTGCCTTGATTACTCTCCGGATGGCAAGTTTGTCGTAACCGGATTTCAAGATGCGAGTGTCGCGTGGTGGAGTGTTGCCAACGGAGATGAAGTCACTGATATTCGATTTGATAAGCCATCTCCGGAACGAGGTCGGTCGTTTGGTCCTTTCGCCGTGCAACAGTGTGTATTTTCGCCGGACGGGAGGCTACTTGCGGTCAGTGTGGGTAGCTACAATATTGGCAGCAAATGGGGCGAGCTTCACATTGTCGATACCGAAACGATGGAAGTCATTGAAACAGTGTGGAAAAAGGCGGCGCACGTAATTGGTAATGTCGTTTTTTCGCCCGATGGAAAGATGTTGGCCGCCGTGTGCCTGGATGGCACCTTGATGGTGTGGGGTGTGCAGTCGCGATAAACAGTAAAGTAGGGTCGGCTGTGCCGGCCGATGCTGATTTTGGATGAGGATCATGAATTTCGGCCGGTACAACCGGCCCTACGGGATGGGAGTATTCAATGCGGTATTGCATGGGTGTATTGGCGGTTGTGGCCTTGATTTCAGCAACGACGCTGCAAGCGGCGGACGATTTGCAGTTGGCGAAAGCCGACGGCGCGAAGCCGCTGAATATTGTGTTCATTCTCTCCGACGATCACCGCTACGACGTGATGAGTTTTTTGGGGCACCCATTCGTCGAGACGCCTGCGATGGATGCGCTGGCGCGGGACGGGGTCTATTTTGAAAACGCGATGGTGACAACGTCGTTGTGTTCCCCCAGTCGGGCGTCGATTTTGACTGGGCAATACATGCACAACCACGGCGTCGTGGATAACAACGTACTGACCAAGCCGGGCACGATTTTCTTTCCGCAATATTTGCAGGCAGCGGGTTACAACACCGGATACTTTGGCAAATGGCATATGGGCGGACATTCCGATGCACCGCGGCCGGGGTTTGATCGCTGGGTTAGTTTTCGCGGGCAAGGACACTACTATCCGCCCAAACATCTGAAGAACTGGAAGCTGAACGTCGACGGCGAATCAGTGCCACAAAAAGGCTACATCACCGACGAACTGACCGACTATGCTCTCGATTGGCTCAATGGCATCAAAGGACAGGACAAGCCGTTCTTTATGTACCTGTCGCACAAAGGGGTGCATGGCATGTTTCACCCGGCCGAGCGACATGCGGGACGCTACAAAGACAAATCGATGCCGGTCCCTGAGACTATGGCCGACACAACGGAAAACTACGAAGGCAAACCGCTGTGGCTTAAAAATCAACGCAACAGTTGGCACGGCGTCGATTTTGCCTATCACCAGGACACCGATATCGAAGAGCATTACCGGTTGTATTGCGAAGCGCTGCTCAGCGTCGACGATTCAATTGCCCGCGTGCGAAAGTGGCTGGCGGACAACGATCTGGCTGAGAACACGCTGGTGATGTACATGGGAGACAATGGATTTCAATGGGGCGAACATGGGTTGATCGACAAACGGACCGCCTACGAAGCTTCGATGCGGGTTCCGTTGGTGGGGGTCTGCCCGCCGTTGTGGAAACCGGGCACGGTCGTCAAAGAGGTCGTCGCCAACATCGACATCGGTCCCACCTGCCTGGCCGCTGCGGACTTGAAGCCGCCGGCCAATATGGATGGGCAAAGCTTTCTCGATCTGGCAGCAGGTAAAGAGGACGCAGCTCAGTGGCGCAAGAACCTGCTCTACGAATATTATTGGGAGTACAACTTTCCGCAGACGCCGACGACGTTCGCACTGCGATCACAGCGGTACAAGTTCATCCAGTATCATGGTATTTGGGATATTGATGAGTTGTACGACCTGCAAACCGATCCGCTGGAGCAGCACAATTTGATTTTCGATCCGGCCCAGCAAAACCGCATTAAGCAGATGCGTTCCGAATTGCACGAAATACTTGTCAAAGCCGATGCCAACCGTGTGCCCTTCAGCCACAAACGACGGATGGGGCAAAACCTGCGTCGCCGTAGCGGCTCCGCACCGGCGAAGTTTCCGGAAGAACTGTTGCGCAAGTCGAATGCAAAGGAGTGAGAGGCTTATAGGCTTGAGCAGACAGGCTTGAGGCAGTTTTGCTACTTACATTGTGATATTTTGTCTTTTGGAGTGGACTACCGTGCACGACGGCAAGCCGTCGATTTGGGACATTGCGGCTTCATGCCCTCGAATCTGTGATACATCTGTGGCCAAAGAACATCTTCACTTTGGTACCGGCTCAGTCGCGTTGAGTTGTCCAAGCCCTGTCTGATCCCCCCACCCCTCACGCCTGTCCCCTCAAGCCTCAAGCCGACCCCAGGCAGTCCTTGACATTGGTACAGTCATATGTTTGACTATTGATAGGTCAATTCGACGGTCGTATTGCGCGCTCACGACCGAAAATCCCGCCGATTCTCATGATTTCCCTGCCCTTTTTCGAGGCCCTGAGCGATGCCGTTCCGCACGCGTCGGTGTTCCTTGTTTTGCCTATTGGTCCTTGTGGCCAGCGGTGCGATTGCGCGTGGCGACGATGATGCGTCGAAGCCACCGGCGATAAAATTACCGCCCGCCGCCGAGCGGCCGATCGACTTCATCAAGGACATCCAACCGATCTTTGCCGAGTCGTGTTACGACTGCCACGGTGGGGGGGAACACGAAGGAGGGCTGCGTTTAGACGCACGTAAAGATGCGCTGAATGGCGGCGACACGGGACAAGTGATCCGCAAAGGCAAAAGTGCGGAAAGCTTGCTGATCCAATTTGTCGCCGGTGCGAATCCGGACAAGCTGATGCCCCCCGAAGATGTGGGCGACCCGCTGACAGCTGAGCAAGTTGGTTTGCTCAGAGCATGGATCGATCAAGGGGCCAACTGGCCCGACAGTGTGGCCGTTCCTGAAGGAGGGGATCCCCGCACCGATCACTGGTCCTTTCAACCGATCACCCACCCCGAACCGCCACAAGTTAAAAACAACTTGTGGGTGCGAAACGCAATCGACGCGTTCATTCTGCGCAAACTCGAAACAGAGAACGTCGAACCCTCTCCCGCAGCAAGTCGGCCGACATTGATCCGCCGGTTGAGTCTCGATTTGCTGGGACTGCCCCCCTCCCCCGCTGAGGTCGAAGCTTTCGTTTACGATGAACGCCCCGATGCGTATGAACAATTGGTCGAACGGTTACTCGCCTCCAAGCATTTTGGCGAACGTTGGGGCCGACACTGGCTCGATCTGGCGCGCTATGCCGATAGCGATGGGTACGAAAAAGACCGCCCGCGCCCCTGGGCATGGCGTTACCGCAATTGGGTCATCGATGCCATCAACGCCGACATGCCGTTTGATCAATTCACGACGGAGCAACTGGCAGGCGATTTACTCCCCAATCCAACACTGGATCAAAGAATCGCGACGGGGTTCCATCGCAACACTCTGACGAATACCGAAGGGGGCACCGATAAGGAAGAGGACCGCGTCAAACAGGTCACAGACCGGGTCAATACCACCGGAACTGTCTGGTTGGGTATGACCGTCGGCTGTGCGCAATGCCACTCCCACAAATACGATCCGTTGTTGCAACGTGAGTACTACGGACTGTTCGCGTTTTACAACAGCGACAAAGAAGAGAACATCCCCGCGCCGCTCCCGGAAGAGTTGACCGCCTATAACGAAGCAAAAGCCAAATTCGACGCAGAAATGGCCCCACTCAAACAGGCCGTCGCGGAATTTGAAAAGCAGCAACTTCCTCAAAACCAAGCGGCGTGGGAACAACAACTCGCCTCCGCAACCGGTCCTCTCGGCTGGACCTTGATCCAGCCCGTTAGCTTCGCATCAGCCGGCGGCGGCACGCTTTCCCCGCAAGCAGACAAGTCGCTCCTCGCCTCAGGCGTGAACTCCGTCAAAGATGTCTACACAGTCGTGCTCAACACCAAACAAAAACGGGTCACCGGTTTGCGGCTAGAGGTCTTCGCCGACGACAGCCTGCCCAAAGCGGGCTTCGGACGTAGTGATGCCGGCACATTTGTGCTCTCGGAGATCACCGCCACGGTTGCCCCTACCGGTGATCCCACACAGGTAAAACCGTTAACCCTGCATAACCCAACCGCCAGCAACGCTGATAAAAAATCACCGATTGCCGCCGCCATTGACGGCAAGGACGACACCGGTTGGTCCCTCGCAGGTGATCAAAAAACGAAGCGGCACGTGGCCCATTTCGAGGTCAAAGATGCCGCCCAGTTCGAGGACGACGTCACCTTGACCGTCACGCTGCGGCAACTGGGTGGCAACAAAGCCACGCTCGGTCGTATCCGCATTGCAGCGACCGATGTCGAACCGGCGCAGGTTGCCCGGTTGATTCCCGACGAAATTCTTGATGTGCTCACTGTTGCCAGCGACCGGCGGACTCCGGAACAGCAAAAAACGATCGATACCTACTACCGGGGAGTCGACCCCGAATTCGTGAAATTGACCGCTGCCGTCAAAGCACAGGCCGCTAAGGAACCACCCTACCCGCCGACGCTGGCGCAAACGATTTCACTGACCGAAGAACCGCGCAAAAATCACCTATTGATTCGCGGCGATTTCCTACGGAAGGGGGATGAAATTGCACATCACACTCCTTCGTTTTTGCCTGAACTGAATTTACCCGAGGGTCAATCCCCCGACCGCTTGGCATTGGCTCGCTGGCTGATGTCGCCGGACAATCCACTCACCGCCCGCGTGACCGTCAATCGCATCTGGAAACATCTGATGGGCCGGGCCATTGTAGCCACCGAAGACGACTTTGGTTTGCGCGGCGATTTGCCGTCGCACCCACAACTGCTCGATTGGCTGGCGACCGAGATGATGGCCCAGGGTTGGAGCCGTAAACAAATGATTCGCGAGATCGTGCATTCCGCCACGTATCGGCAGTCGTCGGCGTATCGCCCCGAACTGGTGAGCCGCGATCCGGCCAATGCCTGGTTTGCGAGCCAGAACCGCTACCGGTTGGAGGCCGAAGTGATTCGCGATTCGTTTTTGGCGGCCAGCGGACTGCTCAGTCGCACCATCGGCGGGCCGAGTGTCAAACCCCCGCTGCCGGCCGACGTGGCCGCACTCGGCTATGCGGGGAGCGTGAAATGGAAAGAAAGCACCGGACAGGATCGTTACCGGCGCGGACTGTACATCTTCTTTCAGCGGACCGTCCCCTATCCGATGCTGGCCACCTTTGATGCCCCCGATTCCAACGCAACCTGCACAAAACGGGAACGCTCCAACACACCGCTGCAATCGCTGACGTTATTAAACGACCCGGTCTTTTTTGAAACCGCACAGAGCATGGGGCAGCGGATGATGTCGACACATCCCGCGGACAAGACCGCCCGTTTGCAATATGCGTTTCAATTGTGCATGGCGCGGCGGCCGACCGCGGATGAGTTTGATCAACTCGCATCGCTGTACGACGAAATGCTCGTGCAGGTCAAACAGGATCCGGAGGCGGAGACGCAGTTGATCGGCGATGCGAAATTGCCGACGGAGCATCGCGCCGAAACCGCTGCCTCGATTGCCGTGGCGCGTATTATTATGAACCTCGACGAATTCGTCACACGGGAGTAACCGCATGGACCCGCTTGAGCAACATATCACAAAGACACGCCGCGATTTTCTCGCCACATCCGCAAGCGGATTGGGGACGTTGGCGCTCACATCGCTGCTGCAGCAAGAAGGCTTGCTCGCTGCGGATTCGACGACAACCGATCCCCTGGCCCCCAAGGCGCCGCATTTCGCTCCTAAAGCCAAGAACTGCATCTTTATCTTCATGGCGGGGGCGCCGAGCCAGTTGGATCTGTTCGATCCCAAGCCCAAGCTCAAGGAATTACACGGCAAGCCGCTCCCCGAATCGCTGACCAAAGGCGTCCGCTTCGCCTTCATCAAAAAAGAATCGGCCGTACTGATCGGCAGCAAACGCAAGTTCACGCCGCATGGCGAATGCGGCATGGAACTCTCGGATGTGCTTCCCAATATCGGCACCTGCGCCGATGACATCGCGTTGATTCGCTCGATGCGTTCCACGCAGTTCAATCACCACCCCGGCCAACTGCTGATGACCAGCGGCGTGCCGCGGTTTGGCTTTCCCTCGGTTGGTTCCTGGTTGAATTACGGCCTGGGGACCGCTTCACGCGACTTGCCCGGCTACGTGGTGTTGACCTCCGGACGAGGAGCCAGCGGCGGCGCAACGAACTGGACGAGCGGATTTTTGCCTTCGACCTATCAAGGCGTGTTGTTTCGCAACAAGGGCGAACCAGTGTTGAATCTCAACAACCCGGCCGGCGTGAGCACGCAGATGCAGAAAACTGGACTGGAAGCACTCAGCAACCTGAACCAGTCCCGCTACGAACGGATTCAGGATCCCGAAATTGCCAGCCGGATCGCTTCCTACGAATTGGCGTACCGAATGCAAACGGCGGCGCCGGAATTGATTGATCTCTCCGGCGAAACCCAAGCAACACTGGACGCCTATGGCGTGGGCCGCACGGAAGAGGGCATGAAAATGGGCCGCGGCGGCGGAAAAGGAACCTACAACTCGTTTTCCACAAATTGCCTGCTCGCCCGTCGTTTGATCGAACGGGGTGTCCGCTTCACAAACATCATTCACGCCTCTTGGGACCATCACAGCAGCTTGGATACTGAAATTGAATTCAACGCCAAAATGGCCGATCAGCCGGTCGCAGCGCTAATCAAGGACCTCAAGGAACGGGGACTGCTCGACGAAACATTGGTGGTCTGGGGCTGCGAATTTGGTCGTACGCCGCTGGGCGAAAACCGCGGCGGTTCTCGTGATTCCAATACCGGCCGTGACCACCATCCCTTTGCCTTTAGCATGTTCATGGCGGGTGGCGGTATCAAAGGGGGGCAAGTCATCGGCCGCACCGACGACGTCGGCTGGAACATCGAAGAAGATCCGGTCGAAGTCAACGACCTGCACGCCACATTGCTGCACCTGTTTGGCATCAATCATCTGAAACTAACCGTAAGATTCGGCGGCCGCGACGTCCGCTTGACCGACGTGGCGGGCAACGTGGTGCAAAAGTTGTTGGCTTAAAGGACTCGCCCTCAACACATTCTCCACCACTTGCTAATGGATGAGCCAACTGATGCCGATCGAATCGACGCCCAATCACAACATCCGACCACAGGGTGATTCCGCGGCGGATGCATTTATTGCAGAGTCACGACAAACGTTGGATTCGGCCCAACAAAAAATCGTGCATTGTCTCGATCAACTGACCGAAGACGATCTCCAGTGGCGCCCCTTCCCGTCGGCCAATAGCCTGCAGATGATTGTGCTGCATCTGTGCGGTAACGTGCGGCAGTGGATTATGCATGGCGTGGGGGAACAACCCGACGTGCGAAATCGCCCACAGGAATTCGCCGAACAACCGCGGTTGGCCAAGGCTGTGTTGCTAGCGCAGTTGAGCCAAACGATAGCCGATGCGGATGCGGTGCTGAGAGAATTCGACATACAGCGGCTCACTGAAGCGCGAAACGTACAAGGCTTCGATGCAAACCTGCTATCGGTGATCTACGATTCTGTCAGCCACTTTGTGGGGCATACCCATCAGATTGTCTACATCACGCGACTACGTCTCGGTGACGCGTATCGCTTCGCCTGGGTGCCCGAAGGCATTGACCGTGCACAAGGGGGCGAATGAGATGGCTACTCGGGTTTCGCAAGGGTGACCTTGGCGACGATTCCCAGATGGTCCGAAACTTGATCGGGCAACGATCGGTATTCCAAAATCTCGAATTCCGAAGAAACGAAAATCCAATCAATCCGCCGCCGCGGTCGGTGGGCAGGAAAGGTGGCGATTTTCTCCGTAGGGTGGTGCGTGTGCAGTCCCAAATTGTCGGCCAATTGACGCAATGAACTCCGCTGTCGCCCCCAACCGCAATTCATGTCGCCCAGGATGATCAACGGATTCCCCCGTGCGGAGACGACGTTGATCAACTCTTGAATCTGTCGGGTTCGTTGCCGGAAACTCAAAAAATCGAGATGCACAGAAACAATATCAACATCGCGCCCGAATCCGGGGACCGTAACCGTGGCCACGACGAATCCTTTTTTGGGAGTCGGCGGCGAGGGAGCAAATGCATGGGACTTTGTCGCCGAGAGCGGCCAGCGTGAAATCAGTGCCGTGCCGTAGGTCAGATGCGAATTCCGCGCACGAATTGCCAAATGCCCGCCACGGAAGTGGTATTCCAAATCTCCCAGGTGCCCCACGCGAGCCACGTGATTGAAATTGCCGCTCCAAAACGACGGTCCGTCTGCTTCCTGCAAGGCGACGACGTCCACCTCTTCGCGGCGAACCACCGCCGCAATATCGGCCAGATTTTCTTCGATGGTCGCCCGCGATAATAACACCTGGTGGCGCGCCAATTTGCGCCCATGAGCAATATTCAAACTCATGACATTCAGCGCCGGCCGCTGCGGCGGATCACCCCCTGCCTCGGCAGGTTGCGAAGTACGTCCTGTTTCCTCTGCCACCGCAGTCTCCAACCAAGCGTCTCGTCAACCAGTCCTGTTCGTTTATACAATGACCCGCATTTTAGCGTATGAGAAATCAATAGCCCAGTCGTCCGGGAGTTTGGCGGTCGATCGGCACATCGAATAATCGCGGGACGTCGCCTGCCAGCGATGCGCGGACTTTTTCCGTCAGTTCATCCGGCTCGGTCACGCGCTCCGCCTGCACGCCCAAAGACCGGGCCAATGCCACCATGTCGACCTCCGGACCGGCAATATCCATCCCTTCAAAACGCCCCGCCTGGGCTTGCGGCAATTCCATTCCCTGAGCTCCGATTTTCAAAATCTGATACTGCGCATTATTGCAAATCACAAAGGTCACCGGAATCCGATATCGCGCCGCTGTCCACAGTCCTTGAATCCCATACAGCGATGCCCCTTCCCCCAACACCGCCAACACCGGGCGATCGGGCCATGCCAATTTCACGCCGATGCTGCAGCCCAACCCCCACCCCAATGCCCAACCGCGATGGCCGAAGTAACCGGTCGGGTCGGCAATTGCCCCCAGACGCTCCAAATGCGTATTCGTGGTCGTGACTGCTTCTTCGATCACAGCCACATTCGGCGGCAAAGCCCGCGCGAGACTGTGCATAATCACTGCCGACGTCAACGGACGCTGGTCTTGCTGCGAGGTGATCGTTGTCTGCAGGTCGTTGCGCAATTGTTGATGCACCTCGCTGCGGCGTGCGGTCCGCTCACGAACAACCGTCTGCTGTTCGTCGCTCTGACGGCCGCGAACCAGTTGCGCCAATTCGGCCAACCCGACTTTCGGATCCCCCGCCAATGCGACCTCAGTTGGGTAATTCTTGCCCAATTCCCAATAGTTCTGATCGAGATGAATCAATCGTGTGTGCTTTGGCAGTGCCCGCGCCGGCTCGAAATAGACATACAACCGAAACACGTCAGTCCCCGCCACGAACAGCACGTCGAATTCACTCAGGCGGTCCTCAATCTCGGGGGCCCACAATGGTAATCCGGGCGCCGAGAGCGGATGCGTACAGGGGAAACTCAGCCGTCCATGCGTGGTCCCTGACTCGGAAATGACCGGAGCGCCGAGCGCTTCGGCTAGTTCCACCAATTCGGCGACACCATCGGCTTCGACGACACGGCTACCGACGAGGATGCCGGGATTTTTTGCCGCACACAACATTTCCGCCGCACGCTGCAACTCAGCCGCTGGCGGGCGAACTTGTGGATTGATCGGTTGAGGCGGCGTGAGGTCGAATTCGGTGATCTCGCGTTGCACGTCCACAGGAATCGACAAAAACACCGGTCCCGTCGGGGGCATCAAGGCGGTTTGCACAGCACGGCGAATCGCGTTGGGCAGATCGGCGGCGCGTTCGACTTCGATGGCCCATTTTGTCCAAGGTTTGGCGACGCTGACCATATCGGACCACAGGATCGGTTCCTGGAATTTCAACCGGCGATCCTGTTGCCCAGCCGTCACGATCAACGGCGTGCCAGCGCGATAGGCGTTGTACAACATGCCCATCCCGTTTCCCAACCCGCAACTGATATGCAGATTCACCACACCCGGCGAACGACTCGCCTGCGCATAGCCTTCGGCAATTCCCACGACCGGCACTTCCTGCAAGCCGAGGATATATTTGATCCGCGGGTGATCAACCAACGCATCGGAGAGCGGCAACTCCGTGGTGCCCGGATTGCCAAACAGATACTTAACCCCCGCATCGGCCAACAATTCCAAAATCGCTTCCGAGCCATTCATAATCGTCCGTCCTGTGCGGTGTGGGTGTCAGTCTTGAATTAGCCACAGATTGAACACAGATAAAACACAGATAAAACACAGATTAGAGATCTGTTATTGAGCGGCAATACGAAATTGGAGAGGCAATTTTGTGTTACTGATTTTTGAATCGATTTATTCGCTGCTAGCCAATGGTCTCCGAGACCCAAACATATTTTCTTTTTTAATCTGTGTTCAATCTGTGTTTCATCTGTGGCTCAAGAAACCGACGCTGGCCCTAATATCGCGCCAAATCCTCTGCTTGTTTTAGGCCGAGTTCGGAGACGCAGCGTTGGGCTTCGGTTGTCATGAATTTGAGTTCGCTGGCCAGGGCGATGAATTGCCAGCCTTCTTCGATACGCCGCTTGACGTCGTCGGTGCTCAGTACATGCAAGCCGACCGGAGTACCGACTTTTTTTCCGATGGCTAAAATTCGTTGCAGCATCGCTTCGTGTTCTTCGGGTGTCGGATCGGTGCCGTCGGCGGAGCGCATGTTGAAGGCCAAGTCGTTGGGCCCGACGAAAATGGCGTCCACGCCGGGCAGACTGTAGATCTCCTCCGCGTTTTCGACACCCTCGGGGGATTCGGTTTGCAGAATGCACAAGACTTCATCGTTGGCATATTTGAAGTAATCGCCCGGCGTCGCATCGAAATTCATCGAATGCAATCCGCCACCGACGGAACGATTCCCCACGGGTGGGTACTTCGTTGCCGCTATCGCAATCTTGGCCTCTTCGACCGTATTGACCATCGGAACTACGATTCCATGAGCACCGCCATCTAGCACGCGCTTGATCAGATCGTGATCACCACGCGGCACGCGGGCCAGCGGGACGCAACCCGCATCAGCAATCGCGCCAAACACAGCTGAGGCCTGCGCCCAATCGATGGGCGAATGCTCCATGTCCAATGTTAGCCAAGGAAAACCGATGCGGGCCATGATCCGGCTGGCGAACAGATCGCCGAATGATAACCACGTTCCGACCTGCGGTTGACCGGCGGCTAGGGCTGCTTTGACGGGATTTTTCTTCATAACAATTTATCTCGACGGTGATCTATTAAATGGGAAACCGGCACACCATACCGGTGTTATACCAGCGGTTCACTTTCGCGAAACAGATGCCGAGTTGCAAGGCAACTGGGATTTTCATTTGTGGGTTTAAAAATCCCAAACCGACCGCTTGCGGTCGCATTGTGCGATCTATTCAGGAAAGCGTACCGCGCGCAAACGTTGAACGATTGCAGCATAGGCGTCCCTGTGCCGCAAGAACGCTGCCATGACCAACGTTAACCACGGCAGGCGGGAGCCTGCCCTACAGACTGGCTTCGGCCATGGATCTTACTTCTCCCTCCGGTCGTGCCTTCGGATTAGGAAGCAGACGGTTTGGGAGGCGCTTCTGTGTGTGTCTCTTCAGCGTTTGGCTGCGGCTTGTTGCGGTCGGCGAATTTCATGATCACCGAATAGAACACGGGAGTGAAGAACAGCCCGAAGAAGGTCACACCCAACATACCGGCCACCACGCCGACACCCAGTGCGATCCGCATTTCCGCCCCGGCACCGGTCGCAATGATCAGCGGCAAGAAACCCAACACGGACGAGAAGGCGGTCATCAGAATTGGCCGCAATCGCAACCGGCAGGCTTCGACAACCGCATCGATCCGCGACAGGCCTTCGTCCTGTTTGTTGCGGGCGAATTCCACGATCAAAATCGCGTTCTTGGCCGACAATCCCACCAGCAACACTTGGCCAATTTGTGTAAAGATATTGCTATCCATCTTGGCGATCAACACGCCGGCAATCGAACAGAGCAAACACATCGGCACAATCAAAATCACGGCCAACGGCAAGGACCAACTCTCATATTGCGCCGACAAGACAAGAAACACGAACAGCACTGACAGCGGGAAGACCAATTTGGTCATCACGTCTTTGCCGGCCTCAATTTGTTGGTAGGTCAGATCAGTCCACTCAAAATCCAACCCCGCACCTAGCTGTTGTTTGGCCAATTGGTCGACAATCATAATCGCATCGCCGGAACTGGTGCCGGGAGCATTGTTGCCATTGATTTCGGCTGAGGGATAACTTTGATAGTGGTTCACAATCGCCGGTCCGGTCGTATCGACAATTTTCACCAGTGTCGCCAGCGGAACCATGTCTCCCTTGTCGTTGCGGACCCGTAGTCGCCCGATATCCTCCGGCGTGAGCCGGTAAGCGGCGTCCGCTTGCACGTTGACTTGCCAGTTGCGATTGTCACGGGTGAAGTCGTTGGCATAACCCGAGCCAAGATAAACCTGCAGCGTCTCGAACAGGTCGTTGAGGGCGACGCCTTGGGTTTTGGCTTTGGTGCGATCAATATCCAGATAGAGTTGGGGTTGGTTCACACTGAAGGTAGAAAACAGTCCCACGAGTCCCGGCTGCGCATTTCCTGCGGCAGCCAAGCGCTGGACCCCATTTTGCAATTCCACAAGCCCCAATCCACCGATATCACGGACCTGCAATTTGAAACCGCCGGTACTCCCCAAGCCATCGATGGGGGGTGCGCCGAAGGCGGCGACTTGTGCTTCTTGGATAGCCGCGTATTCCTTACGCAATTTTGCCGCAATCGCATCGGCCGACAATTCCGGGACTCCGGCCCGCTTGTCGAAGTCCTCCAAAACGACAATCGCTGTTCCGGCATTCGATAAGTTCGTGCTGACCAACATCGAATATCCTGTCACGCCGATCACGCTTTTTACACCCGGTGTATCCCGAGCGATCTTCACCATCCGCTCAACGACTTCGTTGGAACGTTCCAAACTGGCCGCATCCGGAAGCTGCGCATTGACAATCAAATACCCTTTATCCTGTTGCGGAATAAACCCTTGTGGAACTTTGATGAACCCATAAAAGGTCAGCCCCAGTAAGCCGCCGTATAACAGCAACGTTACGAACGCTCCTCGGACAATCCAATACACGCTACGACCGTAGCCGTTTTTGGATTTTTCCATCGACCAATTAAAGCCTTTGAACAGCCACGACCCCATCGTGACTTGCATCAACCATTCCAGCGGATCCTTTTTGGCCGTCGGGGGTTTCAGCAATAGGGCGCACAAGGCGGGGCTGAGCGTGAGTGCGTTGAATGTCGAAATGATAACTGCCGCGGCAATCGTCAGCGCGAATTGCTTGTAGAATTGGCCTGAGATGCCCGCCATGAATGCCGTCGGCACGAACACAGCCAATAACACCAATGAGGTGGCGATGACCGGACCGAACAGTTCCGTCATCGCGGTCCGGGCTGCATCGCGGCGGGACATACCGGCGGCAAGGTGCGTTTCAACCGCCTCGACAATCACAATCGCATCGTCGACGACAACGCCAATGGCTAAGACCAAACCGAATAGCGACAGGTTATTCAATGAAAACCCGAACAACGCCATCCCGCCCAACGCCCCAATCAGCGAAACCGGTACCGCGACCATGGGAATGATTGTCGCCCGCCACGATTGCAGAAAGATCAATACGACCAGAAACACCAAGCCTAAAGCCTGCAGCAATGTGATGTAGACGTCGTTGATCGATTGTTCGATGAAGAGCGTGGTATCGTAGTCGATTTTATAATCAACGCCGGAGGGAAACCGGTTCGCTGCTTTTAAGTTCGACATCGTGTCGCGAACCGCCTGAGCTGTTTCCAAAGCGTTGGAACCGGGGAGTTGGAAGACGACCACCGTGATCGAGGGCAGCGTCTCACCGGTCGCACCGTTGTATGAACTCTCCATGTCATACGTTTTGGCTCCCAACTCGACGCGGCCGATATCTTTCAGGCGCGTGAGGCGGCCATCTTCGCCGGTGCGAACAATGATGTTGCCGAATTCTTCTTCGGTCAGTAAGCGGCCTTGCGTGTTGAGCGTGTACTGAAATCCGACCTTGTTATTACCCACCGGCGGCGAGCCGAGTCGTCCGGCGGCGACTTGGACGTTTTGTTCCCGCACGGCGTTCATCACATCCCCGGCCGTCATATCACGAGCGGCAAGTTTCTGCGGGTCCAACCACAGCCGCATGCTAAAGTCGCGCGCGCCCCAGATCACGACATCGCCCACGCCTTTGACACGGGACAGGTCGTCCTTGATTTGCGTCGTCACGAAGTTGCTCAAAAACAGCGAGTCATGCGAATCGTCCGGAGAAATCACGTTGACGCACATCAAGATACTGGGCGATCGTTTTTTAGTCGTCACCCCTTGCCGGCTGACCTCTTCGGGCAGTTTGGGCATCGCAATTGCCACGCGGTTTTGCACAAACACCTGCGCCATGTCGATGTCCGTTCCCAACTCGAACGTAACATCCAGCGACATTTGCCCGTCGTTGGTCGAGCGAGACGACATGTAAATCATGCCCTCCACGCCGTTGACTTCATTTTCAATCGGAGTCGCAACCGTTTCGGCAACCGTTTTGGCATTCGCACCGGGATAGGTTGTCGTCACTTGAATCGTCGGAGGCGTGACCTCTGGATATTGCGCCACCGGCAACGCAAAAAAGGAGACGCTGCCCACAATCAGAATCACGACCGACAACACCGTGGCGAAAATAGGTCGGTCAATGAAGAAATGCGAAAACATCGCGATATCCGAATCGAATGAAAAATGTGAAGGGAAAGCCGGGCTAGTTGTTGGAGTCTACGGGCGTTTCCGCCGATGTTTCATCCGCTGCCGGGCGGAATGGTTTTGGGTTTCATCACTGACACACCACAGAACACATCCCCTGCCCACTAGTTCCTCAAAGTGTAACCACTTTTGCGCCGGACAACATTCAATTGGCAAAAAAATAACGGGAAACGGATCGATTCTCACCAGCTTCTGCACGGACGCTAGCAATCTGCACACGACTGCGAGGATTTGGCAGTGATGATGTGATGATAAGGTATAGCAACCTAGCAGTGCAGGAGGACTCAGCAATTGGTGATGCCCGACAATCGCCAATTCTCTTGGCGACGCAGCGCATCGGCGTCGCGAATCACGTCAAACTGCGATAAATCCGTGAGATAGTCGGCAGGCAAACCATGCTGCCGGCCGCCTTGGAGCACAAATTCCCGGTACCAGCAGAACGGTTTCAACCGCACATCAAGCATCTCCGCCCGCGCGGCATAGATCACAGCCTCGGTCATCGTCCCGCTCGCCAATTCGACTTCGACGGTCAAATCGTCATACCCCACGCCGACCGATTCGAATTCATCCAACACCGGTTTGTCGGCAGCGGCAATCTCAAACAGCACGCCCCACACACGGTCCTCAGCAGCACCAGTAAAAAACGCATCCGCCTTGCCGGACCCGTCCAACCCCCGCTTGTGAAACACAAACCGCCGCTGAGCAACAACCCCCACCCCCACCGGCACCGCACTGGAAACCCGCGCGCGAAGTCGAGCGGTGTGCATGTTGGAACCGTAGGCGAAGATTTGCATAGCCGTTTGTCGGTCACGCGGTGCGTGACATAGCTTCACGAAACGAGGAATGTGGACATCAATATCCTACCACGATCCGGTCGCACCGCCACCCCCCGAACTCCCACCACCCCCTGAACTCCCGCCGCTGCTGGAAAACCCGCCGCCGTAATATCCTCCGCCGTGCCCAGAGCGACCACCGCCAGAGACACCATCACGCAATCTTTCGTAACCCTCATCGACACCTTCTGACAAAGCGTCAATCACAGCTTTCATGCACCGCCAGGCCCAACTGTCCAGACCGCTGCGATACAGCGAAATCGAGAACAACACGAACACAGTCCCCGCGCAGCCCAAAACGATAATCGCCCATGTCGGCCACGCTGGCCATGGTGCGGTGGGCAAGGGTTTATTGCGGGTCATATGATCTAGACCCACAACACCAGCCATGATCCCTTCACCGAATTGCCCCCGTTTGAACCGCCGCACGATATGCTCGTCCATAATCTCCCGCGCAATCGCGTCCTGCTGGCCCTCTCGCGGCGCGGCGAATTGTATCCTTGCCCGGCGATCATTTTTCGCCACCAATAGCAGAACTGCTTTGGACCAATTGATCCCGCGTGTCGGCTGCAACTCAAACTGCCATTGCGCTAACAGTTTCTCACTGAACCGTTTGATACGCAGCCCGCCGCCGCCGTGAGCGGCCAGGGAATCGATCGTCACGATATACAACGGCGTCGCGGTCTCTGCCTGCAAATCCTCGGCGATCTGTTGCAGCGACTGCTCCGCGGCCTCATCCAGCAGATTCGCTGTGTCGACGACGTAGTGCCCCCGCTCAGGCAGCGGCACCGTAATTCGCTCCGCATTGCGCTGCGGAACTTGTCCGTATAACGACGGCGTAAACCCAAGCAAAACACATAGGAGTAGACAGGTCGATCGAGCTACCATTCACACCCTCCCCCGCTAGATGTCAAAGTTCAACCGCCGCAACAGACTGTGCGGCGTAGGCTAAAATTGACAACGCAGAAAAGGGGCGGTCGGATCAAAAAACATGTAGGGCAGGCTCCCGCCTGCCATGCGCTACGCGAGTCGCTGATGCACATCTTCGGCAGGCGGGAGCCTGCCCTACATGACTGTCACCTATTCAATCGCTGACTGAATAGAACCGAACAACTGTGTGATCGCCTCGAGCATCTTGGCTTGGTCCACCTTTTCTTGCGGACTGTTCCAGAACACGTGGAAAGTGTACCAGTGACCGTTGCGGTTTTTCAGTAGCCAGTTGCCGGCAATCAGTTGATCCTCGGAACCACCCTTGAATCCGACGTACGGCCAGACCTTGGCGTCATACGGCAATTTGGGAACCACCGTGAGGATCGCCCGCAGCGGATGCGCCGGCTGGTCCTTTCCGGTGTTCTGTTTGATCCACGACAGTGCCCGGGCCATGTCCATCGGGGTGGCATACCATTCGGCCATATCAAAGGCCGCCGTGTCGAAATCCAGCGCATCATAATCCGGAATGCCTACGGCGTGTTCGGCCAGAAACTTCCGCTTTGCAGCTTCGTCCAATTTCTGATACTGCTTGCCCGGCATGCCGGCCTTCTTGTCGCGCAACATCGTCATTTCGCGCGTTGAAAGCAGCGGACGATTCCATTGGGCATGTTTGTGTCCCATCGTCGCCATTTGCTTTTCAATGTTCTCGCGCCCCAACAGGTGCAGCAGATGATCGGTGGCCGTGTTGTCGCTGATCGAGATCATCTTCAACGCAAAGGTATTCAGCGTCACTGGCGACCCCATCGGCCACTCAGCCATTTCGCTATGCGGCGGCCCAAGCCATTCAGGCCGCAATTTCATTACATTCGCCAATTGCCGCTGATCACCGTTTGTCTCCTCGGCCAGCGTCCCCAGGATGAACAGTTTGAACCCAGACCCAATCGCAAACTTTTCATGCTCATGCAATCCAAACAGCGGCTTCGGTCCTTTGTCCGTCAACTCCGTAAAGACAAACCCCGCACGTCCAGGAAGTTGCGACAACGCCTTGTGATTGACCGTTTTAGCGTCACCATCTTTCGGCGGAGCAGCAGAATTCGGTTCACCCAACAACACACTGGCACCGAGGAGAGCGACGGTCAGGAGCATAGCGAAATACCTTCTTGGATTTGACGTTGCGGCAAAAACGTTACGGCAAATCCAAGCTTAGCACACGATTTGTGGGTGCGTGGTGAAGCGGTGTCGGTCCGTTAGCGTAGGGCAGGCTCCCGCCTGCCGTGAGCGACGTTGGTTGCGGATGTGCAGGGCGGCAGGCGGGAGCCTGCCCTACGGGACGACCTTACCATTTGACATTTCTAAATCGCTGCGCCATGAGTTGCTGTATGCACCCCGGCCGAAGATGCCGCGACGCAAACATTCACACCACACATTCACATGCAATTCGTCCGCTTTCTCGAAATTGTTGCCTTTTAAATCCAAGAGAATTGTGCCATCAGGGAGCAATGACGCCATCGTCTCGACCGTCTCGATGTGGACGCCATCCTTGAGCAAAAAGGAAACATCACCACTGACCTTTTTAATTTCGTCAAGCGGAATCGTCAGGTTGACCGCCTTAAAGCGAATGTGATCGCGCGATTGCTCGACGACTTCCCACGACCACCATTCTTCAAACTCGTGTTCTTCGGATGCGCTAAGTTCAATGTAGGCCCCCCCACTAAAAATCGCGAACCAGAGACCGGTTACGACCGCCCCCACAGAAACATAGGCCGCAACCCGATACAATTTGCTTGATCGTAATTGGCTTTGTCTTTTCATGGGAACTTCTGCGAGCTAGGTTTGTCATGAATTCGCATACTCGACAAGCGTGATCTTGCCTCGTATCAACTTACCGCTTCAGTCTGCCAAAACACAAGACGTCAGGCCACCGCGCGACGAGACTCGAAAACGGATGGTTGAAATAATACACGCCGCCAGGCACCGATGTCGTTTCGCGAACAAGATACTGCTGACAGATCTTGCTTAACAAGACAATAAATTCATCGTCCGTGATTTGCTTTGCGCGTTGAGCGAGTCTTTTATTGAAGCGCGTTTGCGAACACCACAGATTCGTGGTTTGCATCGCCGAGAGCAGGAAACCGATTCCGAAGACCACGAACACAATTCCCGAAGCTGTGGAAGGCTCGTGTTGGGAAAAACTGATTCCTAAAAAATTGCAAAGCCCAGCAACGACAAAAAAGAAACCACCGAGTCCAAGAAATACAAAACTGCCAAACTCTGCATCGCGCCAACGATAGTCGCGTACTGCCCTCGCAAACCCATTGGGAAACGCGCGTTGAATGGCCGCTCGATTTAAGTGCTGGCAATGCGGACACCACACCCCGTATTCTGCCTGCCCATCGTCACTTTCAAGGTAACGCAGGCAACCGTCGAACTTGTCGAGCGTCATTTTTCCGGGGTAGAAGCGGGGATCGACTTTGACGCGGTACCGGTAATTGCGACCGCATTCCTCGCACACTCGTTCCAAATCGACGTCGCGAATGTCATCAACTCGCATCGGTCTGGAAACGGCGTACTTCATGGAACATCACCCCAGTTCCGGGATTGGCCGTCCGCCTTCGGTCAGAATCGGGGTCGGACGTCCCTGCGGGCTAGTCCAGTGGGTGCGGGGGTCGATGTCCAAGTGTTTGAACACCGATGCTGCCAGATCTTGCGGACGGACGGGGGCGGATTTGATTTCGCCGCCTGTGGAATCGGTGCTGCCGATGGTTTGACCGTGTCGCAAGCCGCCGCCGGCTGCCACCATCGACATGGTTGGCGTCCAGTGATCACGCCCCAGGTCGGCGTTGATCCGTGGAGAGCGACCGAATTCTCCCAGCATCAATACAAGCGTTTCGTCCAGCAAACCACGCTGCTCCAAATCAGTGACCAATGCATACAGTGCGCGGTCGACGCGGGGCAGCAACGGTTTAAGACCTTTTTCGATACCCTTCCAACGCACGCTGTCGCCGTGATGGTCGAAGTAACCCCAGGCTCCGCTGACCAGTACGAACGTGACACCCGACTCGACCAACCGCCGCGCGAGCAGCGCCTTTTCGCCGATGCTCTCGCGACCGTACATTTCGCGGGTCTCGGTTTTTTCCTGATCGACAGCGAAGGCTTGTTGCACTTTGCCGGACAGGACCATGTCGTAGGCTTGTTGTGTATAGCCGTCTTGCCGTTGGAGTGTTTGTTGCAAATCGATATCGCGCCGCAATCGGTCGAATTCGTTGCGCAATTTATTGCGATCGGCCAAGCGGTCGACTTTGACACCATCGGGCATCGAGAATTTTCCGGCCAGTTCGTGACCTTTGACCGGTTCGAAGTCCGGCCCCATGTGACCCGCACCCCACACATCAGCCGCCCAGGAATTTGCCAAACCGACAAACGCCGGCATGTCGGGATCGTTGGGTCCACGGAACTTGGCGGCGATGGATCCCATCGAGGGGTAACCAGCGCCATCCTTACCGTCGTTGGTCCGACGCGCGAGTGGATTGCCCGCTTGTAGGGTAATCGGTGTATGATTGCTGGCGCGGCAATCGACGCTGCGGATGAACGACAGCTTATCGGCAATCGAAGCTTGCAGCGGAAAATGTTCGGTCAGTTGTATCCCGGGGACTTTGGTGTCAATGGTGCCAAACGGGCTGCGGATTTCCTGAGGAGCGTACGGTTTGGGATCCCACATGTCGAGTTGACTGGGCCCACCTGACAGCCAGAACAGAATCACCGACTTTTTGCCGGCGGCTTTCGCTTCGGCAACCGCGCGTTGCTGTAGCAGGCCCGGCAAGGTCAACCCACCCAGCCCAGCCATGCCGGTTTGTAGAAACCACCGCCGCGAGCCGACACGGATCAAATCGTCGGCTGCCGGTTGAAACGGCGAACGCGCCGTTCCCTCAACATGGGCTTGTTGATGATCGCTCCCTCGTTGTCCATCGAACGTCGTCATGCGGAAGTCTCGTCGTGAGTTAGGTTTCCAATTCTTCAGCCAGAACGCATCAGCGTGCGTTTATCATAATTGATATCGGCAGCCATGGCAAAGCGTATTCGGTAAATTGTGCCATTCTCAAATTCCCCAACAACGAGTCTGCAAACGGCGTAACCCTTTACCTTGCCGCTCCCTCATGCAATTGTTACGTTTGACCCCACACCCCGCAGAACGCGGGAATCGGCCAAAAACCAACAGACTTGAGACAGTGACGATGCCCCAAAATAAACCCAAATGGCGGTCCACGACGATCCTCAGCGTGCGTCGCGGCAACGACGTGGCTCTAGGCGGAGACGGTCAAGTCACGCTCGGCGATACGATTATGAAAGCGGATACCAAGAAAATCCGCTGGATGTTGGAGAATAAAGTGCTCGTCGGATTCGCCGGTTCCACCGCCGATGCCTTTGCCCTGATGGAGCGTTTCGAGGCAAAAGCCAAGGATTTTCCCGGCAATATCCCTCGGGCAGCCACAGAGTTGGCGCGAGATTGGCGGACCGATCGCATTTTGCGGAAGTTAGAAGCCTTGATGGTCGTCGTCAGCGCCGAACACAGTCTATTGGTCACCGGACAAGGCGATGTGATTCAGCCTAGCGATGGAATCATCGGGATCGGGTCGGGCGGCTCGTACGCAACCGCCGCAGCGCGAGCGCTGATGCGGAATACAGATTTGAAATCAGCGGACATCGTTAAAAAATCATTGGAAGTTGCTGCTGAGATCGACATTTATACAAACACAGAAATTGTGGTGGAGGAATTCCCGTGCGCGAAATGACACCCCGCGAAGTCGTTGCGGAATTGGACGCGCATATTATCGGTCAGGATGCCGCCAAACGGGCGGTGGCGATCGCAATCCGCAATCGTTGGCGCTGGCGACAATTGGACGCTGTCATCCGTAAGGAAGTCACGCCGAAAAACATCATCATGATCGGCCCCACCGGCGTCGGAAAAACCGAAATCACGCGTCGTTTGGCCACATTGACCGGTGCCCCGTTCATCAAGATCGAAGCGACAAAATACACCGAGGTTGGTTATTACGGCCGCGATGTCGAAAGCATGGTCCGCGACTTGGTGGAAGCCTCGATCAAACTCGTGGAAACGAGCAAACGGATCGAGGTGGAAGAGGAAGCAGCGCGGCGCGTCGAAGACCGTCTCGTCGACTTGATGGCCCCGTTGACCCCGGAGTGGGACAGCGCGAGCACCGATGAGGAGAACGCCGACGAGTCCGCCGACCGCCATGCGCGCACGCAGGAAAAGTTCCGCAAAAAACTGCGAGCGGGTGAACTCGAAGAGCGTGTGGTCGAACTGCAGATCGAAACGCGCAATTCACCGGTGCAGATGTTTTCCAACATGGGCATGGAACAGATGGACGTCGATTTTCAGTCGATGTTCGAAAAAATCGTCCCCAAGCAAAGTCAAGAACGAACAGTCAAAGTTAGCGACGCTCGCAAGATCCTCTTAGAGCAAGAGATCGAAAACCTACTCGATAAGGATGCGGTCAACGAAGAAGCGATCGCGCTGGCTGAGGACACCGGGATTATCTTCGTCGACGAAATCGACAAAATTTGCAGCGGCGAAGGGGGAAGCAGCCAAGCCGACGTCAGCCGACAGGGGGTACAACGCGATCTGTTGCCCATCGTCGAAGGGACGAACGTGCAGACCCGTTACGGAACGGTGAATACCTCGCACATATTGTTCATCGCCGCCGGCGCGTTTCATCGCAGCAAGCCCTCGGACCTGATGCCGGAACTCCAAGGCCGCTTTCCGATTCGTGTGGAATTGACCGACCTCACACGGGACGACTTCATTCGCATCCTCACCGAGCCGACCAGTTCGCTGACCAAGCAGTACGAAGCGTTACTAGCGACCGACAACATCAAGCTGCAATTTTCCAAAGACGGCCTGGAGGCGATGGCCGACATCGCCTATCAGGTCAATCAATCAACACAAAACATCGGCGCGCGGCGATTGCATACGATCATGGAACGGCTCCTAGAAGAAATCAGCTTCGAGGCGCCCGACATGAAAAAGACGACGATCAAAATCAACGCCGCCTATGTTCAAGACAAACTCAAAGAAGTCGTCGAAAACGAAGACCTTAGCCGCTTCATTCTATAACGTCTGTTTCTCCAGCTTCCGGCTCGACCGGGGCAAGACATTTATGGTGAACCAATAGAAGGCCGCGATCAATGGACGGTTGGTGGATGTGGGCGACCATCATCGTATTGTTTGCGCTGGGAGTCCGACTGTCCGCATTTTTCAGCGGTTCGGAAATCGGCTTTTATCGTATCAGTCCCTTACGGCTGAGCATCGAGGCGGACTCAGGGGATCGTGTGGCGCAGTGGCTGTTGCATTTCGTGCATCAGCCCGGCTACTTCGTCGCAACGACGCTCGTCGGCAACAACGTGGCCAACTACATCACGACGATTGCCGTCACCTTGGCCACAGCAGCGGTCTTTGGCGCATCGTCGGGTTATTTGGAGATCCTAGGCACGATCTTGGTCACGCCGCTGATCTTTGTGTTTGGGGAATTGATTCCCAAAAATCTCTTCTACGAAGCGCCGCACAGATTACTCAGACAATATCGGCCGTGGTTCATACTGTTTTACTGGCTGTTTTTGCCATTCAGTATTCCACTGGTTTGGTTGTGCAAATTGTTCGAACGGTTCAACCGGCAGGAACAAAATTCGGCGAAAACCACCCTCGGCAGAAAACGGCTGGTGCAGGTGCTGACCGAAGGGCATGAGGAGGGGTTGTTGACGCAGGTGCAAAACGAACTGGTGCAAGGCCTGTTACACAAGGCGCCCCAGCCGGTGACCGCTTCGATGACCAAAGCCGCGCGTGTCCTGGGCGTGCATGAAGACCTGTCGCCTGCGGCCACTCTCGATTTTGCCCGCCAGCATGGTTGTCCGCTGGTGCCGGTTCGCCGCACGAAATCAGGGAGCGACTGGTACGGATATGTCCGCGTCGCCGATATCGGCTTATATGACCGCCCGATTCGCGACATTACGATCCCGCTGCTCAAAGTCGATGCGACGGCCGGAAAACTAGAAGCGATCCTGGCAATGCGTTCCGCCGGACTGGAATACGCAGCGATTTGCAAAAACGACACGGTCCTCGGGTTGGCGACTGAGGGGGATCTTGTCGAAGAATTCTTCATTTCGCAGCAGACAGTTGGCCGCTAGCGGGTTACTATAGTGGAGCGGTCGATTCCGGCCGCAGTTCGCGACGGCACTTTTCCCCACATGGCCTATGCCTGATTCGCAACACAACCCGGATCGCCCCCGGCGTCCCAAGAGCCTTTGGGAAGTTATGTCCCATGGCACCGATGCCGATCCAGCCGGCCCACCCCCGGAACCGGCAGAGGAATCCCCGACCGATCCAAGCACGCCGACCAAGCCGCTCGCCTCGCTGTGGAATCTGATGGGAGTCAAACCTACGGAGATTCACCCCGAGGCAGCCACCAAGGATACGACCGTCACACCGCTGCGTGATCAGGATACCTCGAAATTCGACCACATCGTCGAAGACGCATTACAGTCTGAAATCGAAAACGCACCAGCAGTCAGTCCCACGACGGAATCGGCCCCCCCTGCAAAGCCCAAACGTTGGCGGCCTTCTGCAAACGCCAATGACCTGTTAGGCATCGAGATCCGCAAACCGCAGTCGACCACGTCCGCTGGGCGGATGTCGCGCAAAGCCAAAACCAGCGTCTGGCTGGGCGGCTTGGCGATTGGCTTGTCCGCCTTTGCAGTTTATCCGGGAATGTGGACGAAACTACCGGCATTAACGGCCGGGTTTATCGCTCTGTTCAGCGGATTCCTGGCCGCTGACGAAATCCGTACATCGCGAGGGCGACTGCTGGGGATGAATCAAGCCCTGCTCGGCATGGCGTTGAGCATCACCGGAATGTTCCTCGGCCCATTGCTGGCCTGGGCCATCGGCGATTTGGCCGCTTTCCAATCGCACCAACAAGTTACCGAAACGCGGCTGGAGACTATCGGCACCGCCATCGAAGGTTTCTATGACCGGCAACGGCAATTCCCCGCTGGCGGAAAGTTCTCAGAACAACCCGGCGAAAAAGACCGCCCCATGCACGGTTGGATGACCGCGCTTTTGCCGTACATGAGTTATGAGCAATTACATAGCAAAATCAATCCGTCGCTCCCTTTTGACGATGCCGTCAATGCAACCGCGATGCGCACACAAGTTCCTGAATTTTTGGTCGCCGGAGTTGAGCAAACCACATCGATCAATCAATACGCCGCCGCACACTTCGCCGGGGTGGGTGGAAAAGAAAAAGATGCGAATGGCGATACCGTGCACTTCGGTGTCTTCGATAAAAACTCCACCGTGTTTCACCAGGATGTGAGTGACGGTTTGTCGAATACGTTTCTAGCCGGGCAAATCCCCGGCAATTATCCCGCCTGGGGAGAACCGTCGAATTGGCGGCGGATCTCGCAAGGACTCAATCGAGACCAACGCGGTTTCGGCAGCCCGGGTGGCGGGCCTGTGCTGTTTCTGATGGCCGATGGCAGCGTCCGCAGTCTCGCAGCAGACACCGATCCCCGCGTCCTGCACAGCATGAGCACCCGCGACGGGACGGACTGAAACACTGTTGCTTGCAGTGATCCGCGGCGGATTTCCAGGCCAAGATCCCGGGAAAATCAATCATCCGAGGACGTCGAACCGGACTCTTGGATTTCGTGAAAAACTGGGGTTGGCGAGTTTTGGCGGGCGGCAGTATACTCCGCCATCGTTTTCGGCAGAAATTGCCGGTTGAGAAAATGGCTTACGATGGCTGTCTCCTAATACCACCAAAAAACAGCACGGATTTAGCAACTGTAGTCACGACAGACACAAACTTTGGTTGGCGGAAGAGACAGTGGTCGAGGGGCTTTTGAGAAAGCCGAGCCGGGATTTAGAGATACACGCAAACGCATGGAGGCACCGCGTGCACAAGCTTTTTGTAGCAGGGATTGACAACGTCTTGGGAGCGAATCTGGCGGCGGAACTGGCCGACCGATTTGATGTTTTCGGACTGTCATTAGGCGATCCTATCTCAATTTCCGGGTGCCGCACGGCCCTCTGTGAAATACAAGATGCCGAATCGATCCGGAAATGGATGTCAGTCGAACAGCCTGATTGGCTTGTCGTCTGCGGTCCCGCGGCGAACTCCTCATGGAATTCCGATCACGACGACGACCCCGGCAGTGACGCCATTCACGCCATGCGGCACTGGGCAACCGCTGCCCAAGCAGTTGGCTGTGAATTCACCGTCATCTCCTCCGACGGCGTCTTCCGCGGACCATGGATGTTCCATGACGAACAAGCTGACCATTACTGCGATAGTTCCATCGCCCGCACTATTCGTGCGATCGAAACTGAAGCGACCGACAATTGCGACCGGACTTTGATTGTCCGAACCAATGCCTACGGTTGGTCACCATCGAGCGCAGCCCCCGGTTTTGTGGAATCAATTCTACATGCCATCGAAGAGGGTGATGCCTGCAAACTCGACTGCATTCGCCATGCCACGCCGATTCTGGCCAACGACCTGGCTGAGATTCTCGAACAGGCATTCGAAAAACGGTTGGACGGTTTGTTCCATATTCCCGGTGCCGAACGGACAAACCCGTTTGCCTTTGCCCGGCGATTGGCCGATCAATTCGGACACACCGACGTACACATTGCTGCTGACGACTGGCGAACTCAAGGCGGACGCATGTTTGGCCAAGGTGAAACCTCGCTGCGGAGCACGAGTATCCGCGAAGCATTGGGCGTCGCCCCGCCGATGTTGATCGAAGGCATCCGCCGCTTGCACGCACAATGGGAAAACGGATATTGCGAACGATTTGGCGCCGCGCAAACACTGGTGCACGAAAAAGTCGCCTGATCCCACACCTAATACTGCACACTCAGCCCCCGGTTACGCCGGGGGCTTTTTTTTGGCCTCGCCTGCAAAGGGATGTCGCAACGTGGTTAGCTGAGTTATACTCGGCGAACAGTCGCCGCTGCGTTGCGGCGGACAATGATTAGACATTTCCGATCGAGAGCGAGGGCGGCTCAGTGAAGCGTTCACATGCCCGTCAACCAGCGCGATACGGGCTGGTGTTGAGTTTGCTGATGGCGGTGGCCGCACCTGCCGGCGCGGAGGAACCAGCGACGCCCCTCACGCCCCCTGCTCCAGCCTCGCCACGCGACGTGCTTTCGGCGGCCCAATGGCGCAATGTAGATCGCTCGATCCATCGCGGACTGGATTACTTGGCGGCCCAACAACGCGAAGATGGTTCTTTCGAGGCGCCCCCCACAGGTCAGCCGGGCGTCACGGCGCTGTGCGTGTTGGCGTTTCTGTCCCGCGGACATTTACCCGGCGAGGGCCCGCATGGCGAGCGGATCAATCGCGCGATCGATTTTGTGCTCACCTGCCAGCGCGAGGATGGTATGTTTTCGTTCATCGAACCGGAACCGCATCATGTTCACGATGGCGCTTCGCATGCGGGGAACTACAATCATGCCATTGCCGGTTTGATGTTGGGCGAAGTCTACGGCATGACCAATCCGCAACTGCGCGAACGCACCAAAACGGCCATCCCTGCAGGTTTACAATTTCTCCGCCGCATGCAGAAGAAGGCCAAAGCCAGTCCACTCGATCATGGTGGCTGGCGGTACATTCGTCCCCGGCAAGGCATTGATGCGGATCTTTCGGCCACCTCCTGGCAATTGATGTCTATGCGCTCGGCACGGAACGCTGAATTCCACGTCCCCAAAGAGTGGATCGAAGAGGCGATGGCTTACATCCGTCGCTGCTTTAATAATAATCGCCAGACATTCTCATATACGCCGCATCGCTCCTTCAATCTGATCACCCCAGGAATCGTCGGCGGAGGAATTGTTTCGCTCTCATTGGGAGGAGAGCACAACACCGAAATCGCCCAACTAGCGGGCAAAAGCGTGCTCCGCTATTCCTTTGCGCGGTACAACACCGCCTCGTTTCCCTACCACTACGGAGCCTATTACTGCAGCCAGGCGATGTATCAACTGGGCGGCGATTATTGGACGAAGTTTTATCCGCAGCTCTCAAAACATCTGCTCGCAAATCAACGAGCCGACGGATCGTGGGAACGCGAAAACTTCAACAACGGCGACTATTTCGGCCGCAGTTATACAACGTCGCTCTCGGTGCTGGCGCTGACGCCGGCTTACCAGTTATTGCCGATTTATCAGCGGTAAAGCTGTTGTGCTTCGATATAGCACTCAACCGCGCGGGGGGTCATGTAACGGATGCTCTCTCCCGATGCGGCACGTTTACGAATGTCGGAGGAGGCTAACTCCAGGCCGGGAATCGTCACCAGATGCGTCCGCGTCGCAACCTCCGGGCCCATGAGCGATATCAACTCATCGAGTTGCGGCATCGGTTCGCCACCGCGATTCACGACAGCCAACTGAGCTGCTGCCAGAATCCGCTGCGGATGACGCCAAATCGGAAAATCGCGCAACGAATCGGCCCCGATGATCAGGAATAATTCACGTTGCGAATCCTCTTCGCGAAGTTCTTCCAGCGTCTCGTAGGTATAGCTCGGCCCGCTGCGTGCCAATTCGCGTTCGTCGATCGTGAACGATTCCTGCCCAGCGATCGCCAATCGCAACATCTCCACCCGGTCTTTGCCGGATGAGATTTTCACATCCGTTTTGTGTGGCGGAATCCCCGCCGGCATAAATCGAACTTCGTCCAATTGGCATTGTTCACGACATTGCTCAGCCAAGAGCAGATGCCCGTAGTGTACCGGATCAAACGTCCCACCAAATATCCCCAGCCGCATCGTCAAGGTTTCCTTACTTCTTCCGCTTTGCGTTTCAGATGTTAGAATCTTAGCGGACCACCGCGCCGCGCTAAACCGTAAAACAGCAACGATGCATGGCGGGCCGGGAATTAAATGCCAAATGACCACGCAGAGGGGAAGAGACCGTAGGCTGTAGACCTTAGGCTTTAGGAAAAAGAGGTAATCGTCGCCCCTACTGCCTACTGCCTACTGCCTACTGCCTACTGCCTACTGCCTACTGTCTACTGCCTACTGTCTACTGTCTACTGTCTACTGTCTACTGTCTACTGTCTACTGTCTACTGTCTACTGTCTACTGTCTACTGTCTACTACTCGCCGTGACGATAAACCTTCTCAATCACCACTCACAATGACCCCACCGGCGCAACAACAACTCTTCGATGACGATCCGCTGCCATGGGAATTGGCGGCTGAGGAGGATGTTGAGTGTGCTGAGGTTGTCTTCAATCGGCCGATGGAGCAGGCGTTTTCTTACCTCGTTCCCGAAGCATGGCGGGGCAAACTCCGCGCCGGGCAGCGGGTGCGTTGTCCGTTTGGGCGCGGCAACCGGCCGCTAACCGGTTATTGCGTCGGATTTTCTCGGCCAAAAAATACGGGCAAACTGAAGTCGCTGTTGGAAGTCATCGACCGCGAACCATTGCTCAACCAACATATGTTGGATTTGACCCAGTGGATTGGCGAACGGTACCTGTGCAGTTGGGGCCAAGCACTCAACACCATCATCCCCGCCGGCGTGAAAAACTATGCCGGCACCCGGATGCGCACCTATTTTAGCATCGACGAAGAAGCCTTAGCGCGGGTCGGGGAAACAAATCTCCCCACCAAACAAGCAGCCGTGATCGCCGCCCTCCGCGCCGCCAAGGAACCGTTGCAGTCTAAGGAGATTGAACAGAGCGCGGATTGCGGCAGCGGACCGGTCAATGGCTTAAAGAACAAGGGAATTTTACGAGTCACGCGTCGTCGCGCCGCAACCTCCCCCCCCTCGACCGACGCAGTTGAGCGAGAACAAGATCTCACTCTCAACCCCGAGCAACTCACTGCACTGGAGAAGATCCTCCAGCCGTTGCGCTCACAAAAACACGAAACCCTGCTGCTGCACGGAGTGACCGGTAGCGGAAAAACTGAGGTATATATCCAAGCGATCCGAGAAGTCGTCAGCTATGGCCGACAAGCGATCGTACTCGTGCCGGAAATCAGCCTCACGCCGCAAACCATTCGTCGGTTCGAGAGTCGTTTTGACAGTGTGGCCGTTTTGCATAGCCACCTCACCGATGCGGAGCGTCACCGCCAATGGAAGCTGATTTCATCCGGGAACGTGCAGGTGGTCGTTGGTGCTCGCAGCGCGGTCTTTGCTCCCACGACACATTTAGGTTTGATCGTGATCGACGAGGAACACGAGACCACCTTCAAACAAGAAACCACGCCGCGGTATCATGCCCGCGAAGTCGCCCGCCAACGCGCCAAGATGGCCGGCATCCCGCTGATACTGGGTTCCGCTACGCCGACGCTAGAATCGTACGCCCGCGCGCGACGGGGCATCGATCAACTCATCACACTCAAAAAACGAGTCAGCGACCTGCCGCTCCCGCCAGTCAGCGCTGTGGATGTCCGCAACGACCCCCGGTGTGTCTCCGGCTCCGGCATCGGCCGCGCGATCCAAACCGCCATTCGCGCTGCTGTCGAAGATGGCGGACAAGTCATCCTGTTTCTCAATGTCCGTGGACACTCCCCAGTGCTGTGGTGCAAGGCGTGCGGCGAAGGGATTAAGTGTCCCAATTGCGACATCACGCTCACCTGGCATAAAGACCGCCACTTGGCGATGTGCCACACCTGCGAATTTGCGATCGATCCCCCCAAAACCTGCCCCCGTTGCGGACATGCAGCTGTGCGGTATTTTGGCATCGGGACACAACGCCTGGAGGAAGAAGTTGCCGCGAAATTCCCACGCTACAAATGCCTGCGCATGGATAGCGACACGATGCGCAAACGGGGCAGCTATGAAACCGCTCTCGATGCGTTCCGCAAGGGCGAAGTACAGATTCTGCTCGGTACGCAGATGATCGCCAAGGGACTCGACTTTCCGAATGTCACTTTGGTCGGCGTGATCGATGCCGACACAATTTTGCATCAACCCGACATCCGCGCCGCAGAGCGCACGTTTCAATTGATCGCTCAAGTCGCCGGTCGTGCTGGGCGAAGCAGCAAAGGAGGCCGCGTGCTCGTGCAAACCTCCTCTCCCGACGAACCGGCGATCCAATTTGCCACCGCACACGACTACGTGGGATTCGTGCACGCCGAAATCCAACACCGACGCGAAATGCAGGCCCCCCCGTTTTGGCATTTGGCCCGCGTGATCCTCCGCGGTTTGATTGACGACGAGGTCGTTGAGTTCTCCAACAGTATGGCCACTGTTCTGCGGAAAGCCGCCGAGGAATCAGACCTCCCGGTCCGCCTACTCGGCCCCGCCCCGGCCCCAATCATGAAACTCAACAAGTTCTACCGCCACCACTTCCAATTAGCAGCCGAACAAGCGGAAACGATTCAAAAACTCTGGCGCAGCGTCGCCACCAAATTGCCCAAATCGAGCAACGTGGAATATGTGGTGGATGTCGATCCGTTGAACATGCGTTGAGCCCAGGCGGGTGTGAAAAAGATGGCCTTCAAAACGAAGACTGTTAAAATCAGGGCTGTTCCTGATTTGGTCTACCTCTCTCGAATGGAGAGAGCTAGATTAAAAGCGAGTGGAGGATCGTCGAATGTGGCTTGCCCCTCACCCCGGCCCTCTCCCAGAGGGAGAGGGAGTAAAAGCAATCACCACTCCGCCTGCACAAAAAACAGCCACAAACCACTCCCCCCTCTCCCTCTGGGAGAGGGGCCGGGGGTGAGGGTTTTCGCAAACCAAAACGCAAAACCAACCCCAACCGCCAAGCCAACAAGGTCACTACCCAGTAACACCACCCAACATCAAACCCCAAAAAAGGCTCATGGCTGATCGAATCCCTCCCCCGGACACCCACACCAGAGCAAAGCAACTCCGCCAACAAATGACGGTCCCTGAAAGGAAACTATGGTCCGTACTGCGCAGCCAACGCTTGGCGGGCCTCAAGTTTCGCCGCCAACATCCGATTGAACCGTACATCGTTGACTTCTACTGTGACGCGGCGAGGCTTGTGGTCGAGGTCCATGGTGAAAGCCATGCGGTGACGGGTGACTACGATATCAAACGCCAACGCATCATTGAGAATCGAGGATACACCTTTTTACGCGTTTCGAATGACGAGGTGCTAGAGGATCTGGAAGCAGTCGCTCTGGGGATTGCGCGGGCAGCGGGGGTTGATCTGCAGAAGTGGTTGTCGGGGGGATGAGTGGAGGAACGCCCAATGTGGCTTGCCCCTCACCCCGGCCCTCTCCCAGAGGGAGAGGGAGTAAAAAAACATTCCCCATCGCAAAACACAGCCACAAACCACTCCCCCCTCTCCCCCTGGGAGAGGGGCCGGGGGTGAGGGTTTTCGCACAACACATCGCCCCCCCCATCACACCGACTCATCAACCAAATGCGCCGCCACGAATTCTTCATTCAAAGTGACCCCCAATCCCGGCCGGTCGGAGACTTCGATGCTGCCATGGCTCGCTTGAATTCGTTCGTGCGTCAGTTCATGCCGCATGGGGACATCCTCAACGCAGTCTTCGAACAAGAAGGCATCGCGGCAGGTGCAGAGCCATTGCACGCTGGCGGCGACTGTGATCGGGCTGGTGTAGGAATGATTGCAGGGACGTGCGCCGATCTCCTCCACGCGGGCTTTGATGTAGGCCGCATCCGTAAATCCATTGCGGGACAAATCGACTTGATAGACATCCAATGCCCGGCGATCCAACAGCGGACGAAATGCTTCGCGACCGCACTCCCCTTCTCCGGATGCAATTGCTACCGGCGAGCGGTCGCGTAGCCAGACATAGCCATCGATATTGTCCTCCCGCAACGGTTCTTCCAGCCACTCGATGTCGAACTCCGCAAAAGCGGTCGCCCGCCGTAAAGCGGTCCGCGTATCCCAGACGCACCCGGCGTCGATCAACAGCGTGTTCTCGCCAATCCCCTCTCGCGCGCCGCGGACGAGTTCGATATCCAGCGCTTCGCTTTGACCCATCGGCTCCCAACCGAATTTGACCGCTGTATACCCGGCGGCAATCCACCGTTGGCCAATCTCAGCTGTTTCCTGACCGTCGCGGCCAAACAGAATCGACGCATACGCGCGAATCGAGTCGTGCTGCTTGCCCCCCAAGAGCCGGTGAATTGGTTCGCCAAAATGCTTGCCTTTGAGGTCCCACAGCGCCATGTCGACCGCCGCCATGGCCGATATTGTGACCGAAGTCCGTCCAAAATACATCGTGGCCCGGTACATCCTTTGCCACAACCGCTCGGTTTCCAGCGGATTCTCACCCAACAAGACTTCGCGCAATCCACAGGCAATGTTGTGGCTGAATGGGGCGTCGATAATGGCTTTGACGACCTCCGGCGAGGAATCGGCTTCCCCGATGCCTTCCAATCCCGAATCCGTGCGAATTCGCACCAGGACAACGTCTTGGCAACTAGCAGTTTTGGATTCGACTGACGCGGACCGCAAAACTTGACAGATGACATTGGTGATTTTCATAGAAGATTCCGATAGGGAGTGGAGAGCCGACGGTTTTTTGCTGGGCGAAGACTACAATCACCGTACCAGGGTGACCAGCATGCCGATTTTGCATAAATCGCCGAGTTTGTCGATGATTGCCGTCACGAATCTCAATTGCAGTTTGAAAGGCCGCAGGGAGCGGTCGCAGCGTGAGTTGACCTGTGATTCGTCACGACATAAAGTTCAGGAACGTTCCTCCCGACCGTGGCGCCAAGAATGCCTACAATGAGTATGGAATTCATTGTCCAACGACCAGGAACCGCATGAAACGATCAGCGATGACTTTCGGGTCGCATGACAGTAGCGATATTCACCGTAGCCGACCTGCATCGCTGCAAAAATCATTTAAGACGATACGGCAAATACTAACAGCCAAAATCGAGATCTCATGACTGATAAACCGACGAAATCGCCGGATAAACGCGGACCAAGCCGCCCCGAACGCCCTCAATCCAGCAACTTGCATTGGTACATTCTGGGCTTCATCGTCGTGATTCTGCTGATGGTTACGATCGTCGAGCGGAATAATAGTAGCCAGGAAATGGACTACAGTGCATTTCTGACCGCGATCAATAAAGGCGAGGATCAAAAAGATCGCCTGGATGCCACGAACATCCACAATCTGACGATCGGTAAAGAATTCATCCGCTTTCAAGATCGCCCTGATCCCAAAGACGGAAAGCCCCCGATTCCGAAAAAGTTTTACATCCCCATCAACGCGCAGTCGGACATGGCCAGCGACCGTTTAGAGAAGCTGCTGGAATCCAAGGGGATTCCCTTTGCATATGAGCCTCCGCCATCGGAATGGAAGGGGATGTTCATGCTCTTCCTCCCCTTGATTATCCTGTTCCTGTTGCTGATGTTCTTCTTCCGCCGCATGGGGGGCGCCGGAACGGCAATGTCGTTTGGTCGCAGCCGCGGGCGGTTCTATGCGCAGGAAGATCTTGAAGTCACGTTTGAAGATGCCGCTGGAATTGATGAAGCGGCGGATGAACTCCGCGAAGTGGTCGAGTTTTTAAGGAACCCCGCCAAATACCAAGCCTTGGGCGGACGGATTCCCCGCGGAGTTTTGCTGGTCGGTCCTCCAGGAACAGGAAAGACCTTGCTGGCCAAAGCCGTGGCGGGCGAAGCCGGTGTGCCGTTCTTTAGTTTGTCCGGCTCCGATTTCGTCGAGATGTTTGTTGGTGTGGGGGCTTCGCGGGTGCGGGATATGTTCGCGCAAGCGGTCGCCAAGTCGCCATCGATCATCTTCATCGACGAACTCGATGCGTTGGGCAAAGTCCGCGGCAGTGGTGCTCCCGGCGGACACGATGAACGCGAGCAGACACTCAACGCACTGTTGGTTGAGATGGACGGTTTTCACTCCGACCAAAGCGTGATTGTGATGGCCGCCACAAACATGCCCGAAACACTGGACCCCGCATTAATGCGGCCCGGACGCTTCGACCGCCACGTTCTAGTCGATCGCCCCGACTTCAAGGGCCGCGAAGCAATCCTCAAAGTGCACATCGTGAAAATCAAAGTCGGCGACGATGTCGATTTGGAACGAGTCGCCCGCATGACACCGGGATTCGTCGGGGCGGACTTGGCCAACCTCGTCAACGAGGCCGCCCTATTGGCTGCTCGCAAAAACAAAACCTCCGTCGGCATGGCCGAGTTCGAAGAGGGCATCGAACGCGTGATCGCCGGTTTGGAAAAACAAACGCGGATCATCACCCCGGAAGAAAAACAACGGGTCGCCTACCACGAATGCGGTCACGCACTCGTCGCCTGTTGCTTGCCGCATACTGATCCGGTACACAAGATTTCCATCATCCCCCGCGGCATGTCGGCACTGGGATACACGCTGCAGCATCCGGATGAAGAGCGGCATTTGGTCACGCAGTCCGAATTGTTCAACCGGATTTGCGTGTTCCTCGGCGGGATCGCCACCGAAGAAACGATCTTCCAAGAAACGTCAACCGGCGCTCAAAACGATCTGGAACGTGCCACCGATCTGGCCCGACGGATGGTCACCGAATTCGGGATGAGTCCCAAATTGGGGCGCGTGAATTATCACGTGAGCAACCGCTCCCCGTTCCTGGCTTCGGGATTTGGAGCCTCGACTGAGCGTGCCCATAGTGAGGAGACGATTCGCGAAATTGATTTGGAAATCAAACGCATCGTCGATGAGGCCAATCGGACGGCGCATGATATCATCAAAGAACGCCGCGAAGTCTTGGAACACATGACGCGCGAGCTGCTCGAAAATGAAATCATGAACACCGATCAACTGCAGGCCATTCTGGATGAACACAAAATCGGCCCGCAAATCAAACCAGGGACCCATGCCCGCAACCCCGTCCCCCAGGCCACCGACTCGGAACAGGACAACGACCTGCCGTCTCAACCCGCCGAAGGGGGATGATAGCAGAGACGGACGTCGCATTCGGTACAATTCGTTTCAAAACCCTCTGACGCGTCTCACTGACACTGCACTGAACGTATCGAGAACAAGCGCAACCGGGTTTTAAAACAGGTTCTAGCACTTGCCCTGCCTGCTTGTCGCTCAAAAACGGGTATAGAAATAAGGAATCTCGATGTCCGCCATCGACAAAACGGTTTGCCGTGTCCCCCGTTCCATGGAGCTTTACGCCCGCGCCGAGCAACTGATCCCCGGTGCCACGCAGTTGATCAGCCGGAGGCCATCACGGGCCGCCATGGGCGTTTCGCCCGCGTTTGCGACTCACGCCAAAGGGGCCAGATTTTGGGATGTCGATGGGCACGAATACATCGATTGGGTCAGCGGGATCGGCGCCATCATCCTTGGCTACTGCGATCCGGTTGTCGACGCGGCTGTCTGCAAACAAATTGAATCCGGCTTGAACTACTCGATCAACCATGAATTGGAAATCGAACTGGCCGAAGAACTAGTCGCCACGATTCCTTGTGCCGAGATGGTCCGTTATGCCAAAGGGGGTGGCGATGCGTGTGCCATCGCCGTTCGCATCGCGCGGGGGGCTACCGGGCGGGAAAAGATCCTGTTTTGTGGATATCACGGTTGGCACGATTGGTATCTAGCGGCCAATCTTTCGGCCGATGCCACATTGGATGCACATCTGTTTCCCGGCATCGAACCAATTGGTGTGCCCCAATCACTGGCCGGAACCGCCATCCCCTTTGAATATGGCAACGCCGAGTCGTTGCAATCGCTCCTGGAGAAACACGCCGGGGAGGTTGCTGCAGTGATTATGGAGCCACTTCGCAGCGAGGAACCACCGGACGGTTATTTGCAACAAGTCCGTTCGCTCACCCAGCAACACGATACCGTATTGATCTTCGACGAGGTCTCCACAGGTTTTCGTTTAAGCGCCGGCGGTGTGCAACCGTATCTAGGCATCGAACCCGACATGGCCGTTTTTGCCAAATCGATTTCCAACGGTTACCCGATGGGAGCTGTCGTTGGCAGCCGCGCCGTGATGGAACCGGCAGCACAAATGTTCATTTCCAGCACCTACTGGAGCGACCTGATTGGCATTCGTGCTGCTCTGACCACCTTGCGAGAGATCCGCCGTCGGGGCGTCCCCGAGTACCTACAGAATCTCGGCCGTACGATTATCTCGCGAATGAACGAAGTCGCTGACGAGACCGGTTTGCCTGTCCGTTGCGGCGGGATTTCGGTCCATCCCTATCTGCAGTTCGACGTCGACGATCCCACGATCGCTCGGCAACTCTCCACGCTCTATGTGCAGGAAATGGCCAAACGGGGCTGCCACGGGTTCCCTTCTTTTTATCTCAATG
Organism: Symmachiella dynata; assembly: GCF_007747995.1. Taxonomy (NCBI): domain Bacteria; kingdom Pseudomonadati; phylum Planctomycetota; class Planctomycetia; order Planctomycetales; family Planctomycetaceae; genus Symmachiella; species Symmachiella dynata. The sequence goes on from NZ_CP036276.1 coordinate 5,566,366, forward strand.
CCGCTCAAGGGACCCCGGAACTCGACCAAACCACGGCGGCCGCCCGCGAAACGTTTGCGCTCCTCAAACAGGGGCTCGATGCGGGCCAGCTCGACGGACTCCTCGAAGCCGATCTGACGCAGGACGTCTTTCGCCGCATCGTCCGCTGACGGTTCGTCCAACATGAATATCCCGCCCAGCAGTGACTGAAGGTCATCACGACCGACCTGTCACCGACGCTTTGCTGCGGTCGATGGTATCGATTGCCACGCCTACGGGTGTCATGTCCGCTATTTGCAACATTGCTTGTCATGTTGCCCGCACGCATCACCGTTGTTCGCGAACCACCGCACCGCGTTGCTTAAACACATCGTGGTCTTGCATCCCGTGTTGCCTTGCATCAGCGCTGCTTGAGGTAGGTTGCACGCGCGACAAGTCTTACCGCAAAAGCAGCCAGCGCAGGCAGCTTCTCTTTGACACGCCGCGGTTTGTGACACAAGTTTTTAATGGCGGTTCGCTTTCTCGAATGCCATTCGAAACAGAGTTGGTCGAACATTAATCGGCATCCTTCTGGCGGTGGCTTCGAGGATTGCAGACCGTTGATACCACAGATTTGCCGCGGGCTGCTGCATTCGTCCAGAGCCTTCGACAAAGGCAAACTCGTCGCGAGACGAGGACGCAAAGCCATGGGTCTCGTTCGAGAGATTGCCAGGCTACCGAAGAGGTCAATTCATTTCTGAATAGCGTTTTACGTTTCTGGGATTGCAGCCATGCTGTTTCGAGATCGTTCGAAATCAAATACGAAACTTGCCGCCGAAGCCTCTTCACTTCTCGCGCGGCTCGTCGGTCACGCCATCCCCAGAACTCCGCGCCGCCTCCCCACGCTCAACAAGCTTCGACTGGGTTTTCAAACTTTGGAACCCCGTCTCGTCATGTCCAGCAGCCTCGATCTGAATGGCGGCATGCACACCGATGATGATGCAACGGACCATTCCGCTGGATGCGGCTGTGGTTGCTGCGCCGGTGGCCATCTGCATGGACTCGACCCCATCGAAACGACCACAACCCCCGACGAATCAGGGGATGGTGAACAATATCCCTTGGCCAGTTTGCCGTTGCTCTCCAGCAACCCCACGGCTTCGGTGAAATTGTATTTGGATTTTGATGGACATTTTGAATCGCAATGGGGCGCTTACAGCAACATCACTTCGCCGGCATTCAGCATTGATGGCGATTACAGCAGCTTTAGCACGGCTGAAATCGATGCGATTACCGAAATCTGGCAGCGTGTCTCTGAAGACTATGCGCCGTTTAACATTGATGTCACCACCGTCGAACCTGACAGCTTCGCCAACGGCGAAGCAATGCGTGTGGTAATCGGCGGCAATAGCAGTTGGTATGGCGGGACCGTTGGCGGATTGGGTTACATCAACTCCTTTACCGATTCGATCGTGAACACCGTCTATGTCTTTCCGGACCACCTTGCCAAAAACGCCCGGTACATCGGCGAAGCGGCTTCCCACGAAGCGGGGCATGGTTTTGGACTCAGGCATCAAAGTGCGTACAACGGCAGTGGCACGAAAACCCATGAATACAATCCCGGCGGCAATGGCTGGGCGCCGATCATGGGGTCGTCGTACTACCAAACCCGCAGCACGTGGAGCGACGGCACGACGTACTCGGCCAATGCTTATCAAGACGACATGGCAGTCATCGCCCGCGCCGCCAACGGGTTTGGCTACCGCACGGACGACCATGGCGGGTTGGACTCCGCAACGACGCTTTCCTTCACCGGCAATACTGCGTCGTCCTCGGGTATCGTCGAGAAAATGAGCGATCAAGATGCTTTCTCCTTCACAGCAGCCGCGGGGCAATTGACCCTGGAATTGAACGTCGCTGAAGTGGGAGCCAACCTCGATAGTGTTCTCGAATTGCGAACCCAGGCGGGAGACCTAATTGCAACCGCTGACCCGTCCAATGATTTTGGCGCAACCATCTCGACGACTGTCGACGGTGGGAATTACGTGTTGGTCGTGCGCAGCACCGGCGAATACGGCTCGGTGGGACAATACACCATCTCCGCCACACGTGCCGAACAGACCACCGAGATTGCCATCTCTGGGGAATCGTCCGTCATCGAAGACGAGACCTTTACCCTACAGCTTGAAGAAGTTGTTGAAGGCGCATCACCGATTCAAAGCTGGACAATCAACTGGGGCGACGGAACGATTCAGGTCGTGGCTGGGAACTCTGATTCTGTCACACACGCTTATACCACCGGTACAGGCCAGTTCACGATTCAAGTGACGGCGACCGATGGCGAAGAGACGTTCGAGGCCGACAACCACGTTGTCAATGTCATCGATCCTGTTCCAGTGCTAGCGACATCGGGAGCGACCTACGTCGTCGAAGGAAACTCCTTCCAACTGGGACTTTCGGCCGCGGGTGATGGGGCAGACTCCATCACACACTGGACCATCAATTGGGGCGACGGCACGGTCCAAGTGGTTTCCGGAAACCCGAACAGCGTATCCCACGTTTACACCGACGGCACGACGGTCGTGATGATTCAAGCCTCTGCGACGAATTCCTATGGGACCTATGCCGCTGCTTCTAAAAGTATCACCGTTCAGAATGCAGCCGCCACGCTGGAGATTTCAGGAAGCAACACCACGCAAGGCGGCAGCACATACACACTTGGTCTGTTCTCGACAGATTCCGGGAATGACACAATCTCGCATTGGACCATCAACTGGGGGGACGGCACGATCGAGCAGATCAACGGCGACCCCTCGACAGCCACTCACTCCTATGCCAACAGCGACGGACAATTCACGATTTCAGCCACAGCGACGGACGAGGACGGGACCTATTCGGCCAATAACTTGATCGTCGAGGTCGTCGAAGAGACCAATCCCCCATTGAATTTCAATAGTTACAGCGTCAATAGTTATAGCCAAGGGCAAGACATTGCAGGGAACGCATCAGTCGGCGACGGCGGCTCGACGTTGCAATTGACAGGTAATGTTTGGAAACGCATTAACTACGACTATACGATCACCGTTGACACCGTACTGGAATTGGAATTCAGTAGTCTCAGGGCATCGGAGATTTCAGCAATTGGTTTTGACACGGACCTGCACCACGACCAACACCGCGCGTTTCAACTCGCCGGGACCGACTCATGGGGATTGCAGGATTTTCGCGTTCCCAACACCAACGACTCCGAAATGGTACGGATCGTCATTCCCATCGGCCAGTTTTATACCGGAGACGTTCGATACCTCTTCTTCATTAATGACGAGGACGTTTCCAATCCGAATTCGGTCAGCACCTTTTCTAACGTGCGGGTCTATGAGTCGATGAGGGCTCACGATGACGTGTTTGCGGCCGACGAGGCGGATGGTTCCGTCACTCTCGACGTCCTCGCCAACGACAGCAAAACCACCGGAGTCTCAGACCCCTTAGAAATTATCTCTGTCAGCCAAGGCTCGGCAGGCGGGACCATCGTCATCGCCAATGGCGGGACGAATCTCCTCTATACTCCGGCCGCGGGATTTTACGGCACGGAGACGTTTACCTACACCATGACCGACGGAATGCCCAACAGTGAGTCTACGGGGAAAGTGACTGTCGTGGTTGAGGCAGCCACTTCGCTCAGTGGCGAGGGTGAAGCTACCGTCGGCGAAAATTACGTGTTACGACTCGACACCCGCGATGGATTGGCCGTGTCCAATTGGACGGTCGATTGGGGTGACGGCACGGTTCAGAATATCGCTGGCAATCCCACATATCTGACGCACACTTACCAGAACAGCGGCCGGCAACATACGATCACAGCAACGGCGGCAAACGGCGGCACGCAATATGGCTCGGTGTCACACAGCGTCGATGTCGAAGTCGTAGAAGTCAACTTCGACCAACGCCCCATTCGTTCGTACGCTGGGAATCAAGACGCCAAGGGCGATGCTTCGGTAGAAAAAGACGGAAACGCAGTCCGCCTGGACGGAAACGTCTGGAAACGTATCAGCATGCCGATGACGATCACCAGCGAAACGGTGTTGGAATTCGACTTGCGGATCCTGCGTGAAGGAGAAATTCACGGCATCGGATTTGACAACGATTGGTACCACAGCTCTGCACGTACGTTCCAGCTACGTGGAACCGATACCTGGGGACGACAAGATTTTCGCACGTCCTCGAACACCAATGGCACCGTGCACTACGTCATCCCCATCGGGGAATTCTACCAGGGATACGTGAAGTATCTGTTCTTCGTCAATGATGAAGATGTTTCCAGACCCCGCTCAGAAGTCGTCTTTTCCAACATCCGCGTTTACGAACATGGGCCTGCACCGCAGGAACCTGCCGAGAGCGCCGCGCCGGGAGCGAGCCCGCAACTGGTCGCTGCCGATCCTCTTATTCCCCCGTCAAACGGTCTCGCTGCAATCCTCGCGGAAGTCGACGAGCAATTGATGCAGGTAGAAAACTATGGCCAAGCGACTGCTGCGGAATTCACAAAACCTGTCTCAGTCTCCACGCTAACTCATTCAATGAATCAGCAGTCATTTTCGACGTTCGAATCATGGCCCGTATCACAGAGTTCTCTCGGTAGCTCTTTGCTCTCATCTTCCATCGCGGATGAGCTGGCAGCGAACGAACTATTTTTCGCTCTATACGATGGGATGCTGGATTGAGGCGACAGCCCGATTGAAATCAAGCACCAGCACGGACCAGTTCAATTGCTCTGACCAATTCATCAAAGACGAAAAAAGGCCACCCGGTCGAATGCTCGGGTGGCCTTTTTCAATTTTTATGTCGTGGGAACTACGCGGCTTTGCGAGTTTTTCGGCGACGCCAGCCGTAGCCGACAAGCCCCATCGCTCCGATTCCCAGCAAGACAAAACTGGAAGGTTCGGGAACCACTCCAGGAGCCCCTGATGGCTTTTCGGTGCCGTAGATCGTGACCCAATCCCAGCCCCGCCCGTCGGTGGTTTTGGAATAGTCATCGTATTGCTGCAATCGAAACGTCACCGTCGACAGCGAACCGTTGCCACCAGCTAGGTTTAAAGCTTGGGCGATCGCGGCATCGACGGAACTGATTTCAACGCCATACCAATTCGAGTTACTCTCACCGGCGCTCGGCGTCCAAATCGGCACAAAGTTCTCACCATCAACACTCACGGCCACGCCGTCCGCATTCGAGTGATCGACAAACGGATTCAGTTGCCCAGCATTTTGGTCGCCGCTCCCGCCCACTCGATCTTCGTCTACTGCGAATCCGTGAACTTCGTCGTTATAGGATCGGTGGTTAAACGTAACACGAATATTTTCCCAATCCTCCAGGTTTAAGACGAGATCCGCTTCATTGAGGTTGTATCTGCCATTGGCATCCACATCCATCAACAACCCGCCACCATAGAGCCTGACTCGGCCGTCATTTGTACTGGAGTTGGTCGTAAACGGGGCAATCGAGTCCCCGCTCGTCGGACCGGTGTACAGCTCCCCCATTCCATGTCCGATAAAATTATCCATGAATAACATGGACTCGGCGTGAGCAACGGATGAACTAGCGATGACCGCCAATGCCCCGACTGCCAAAACTCTTGTAAACCCCATCATTTGATGTCTCTCCCCGGCCCGACTACTTATCGTTTCGAATGGTGTCAATAATATCTGAATTGGACTTGCGAGCTGAGCGGCCCATCCATCCTTTGATGGTATATCTCGCATAACCCCTAGAACTGCCCCGTTCCAGACATTCAGAATAATCACATTGCTAAGCGATGACCAGAAAAAAAACGTAGAATTCTTATGAATTTAGGAAATAAGGGCAAACCCTGATGCGATGCATCTTGTCGTCAAGCCATAAAAAAACGCCCCGGTAGATTACCGAGGCGGTTTAAGTGTTTTCAACTGTTGTTCGCAGTGCTCAGATCAGCCGTTTTGCGGCTTCAGCAGCCGTCTCCGGCGGCGAACAAAGGCCCCCAGACCGACAGCCCCAATGCCCAATAAGACGAAACTACTCGGCTCAGGGACGGCTGGCAGGGCATCTTGCGGAATCCCGGGCAAAAAACTCGGTTCCAGCAAGCTCGTGCCGTACTGAAAGCGGACATTGCCAATACGATCGAGGGAAAAGCCGGGCGGAAGCGATGAGAGTGTGAATACAGCGGAATTCTTGATCAATCCGCCGGTATTTCGAATCCCACCATTCCCGGTGGCGGGGTTGTCACCTGCTGAGGCAATGCCGTATTGCAAGCCACCAGGGCTGACTGGCCCAGCTAGATTCTGGCCGCCAATGATGTCCCAGCGGCCGAAGACGCCCATTCCCGTGCTGCTAATACCGTACGATTGGCCGTCCGGCAGTGCGCCACTACCGATGCCTTGACGATAAGCCCACTCGCCGCCGACATCGCTGGTCGCCCTGTCGTAAATGATGCTGCTGCCAGCTCCCACACGTGCGGAATCCGCTGAGAGTGAGGGATTTCCGAGAATATCGAAATACAAGGCTGTCAGCACATCCACCGGCACCAGTGTGTCGAATGCCGAAGTGTTGGTCAGTGTCACTTGGAGATTACCGCCCACGACGTCGAAATCCGCTTGCGCAGCGCGTGTTCCTTGCGAAAACATGAACGATTCCGCCTGGGCGCTTGAGCCCAGCAATCCAAGTGCAACGACTGCAATCAGGAATCTACTCAACACCGACATCTCCTTTTGTGACCACCGCAGTTGCTGAATCAAATTGTGACTTCGCGACCAGAGGAATTGCAAAAACGGACGACCTACACTCAAATTCGCATTCCACGCAACGGTGGTCAATCAAAAAAAATTCGACTCTCTTGCTTCTTCGAAATGCGTTGCCACAAGCGACAGGTTTTGCGGGTCCTACCCAAAAAAATGATCCGCGCGATCTTACGCTCCATAGCGGTCGCATGAATTATCAAGCCTCAATCCCTCTCCCCCCAAGCGAGACGATGTGATAGCGTTGATATCGGCAGAGATTCGCAGCCGTCCGCACTTGAATACCCCAAGGCCCCACTGGGTATCTCAAAACCGTTCCATCGCCCACGCAGCTCCACCTAGCCGCCCATTGAATCAAGGATGACACACAATGGCCAATTTTCGCGGACAC